>JANORB010000162.1:0-35515 GCA_031415135.1 Methylibium sp. | reverse complement strand
ATCTACACCTGCAGCGAATGCGGCGGCAGCAACCCCAAGTGGCTGGGCAAATGCCCGCATTGCGAGGCCTGGAACACGCTGGTCGAGTCGGTCGCCGAGGCGGTGTCGAAGCACCGCTTCCAGCCGCTGGCCAGGACGCTGCCGGTGATGACGCTGTCGGAGATCGAAGCGTCCGACGTGGACCGCCAGCCCACCGGCATCGACGAGCTCGACCGCGTGCTCGGGGGCGGCATCGTCGCCGGCGGGGTGGTGCTGATCGGCGGCGACCCGGGCATCGGCAAGAGCACGCTGCTGCTGCAGGCGCTGGATGTCTTGTCGCGCAACATGAAGGCGCTGTACGTCACCGGCGAAGAAAGCGGCGCGCAGGTGGCGCTGCGCTCACGCCGGCTCGGACTCGACGGCTCGCGGGTTCGGGTGCTGGCCGAGATTCAGCTCGAGCGCATCCTGGCCACCATCGCCATCGAACAGCCGGCGGTGTGTGTGATCGATTCGATCCAGACCGTCTACAGCGAGCAGCTCACGTCCGCGCCCGGCTCGGTGGCGCAAGTGCGCGAGTGCGCCGCGCAGCTCACCCGCACCGCCAAGAGCAGCGCCACCAGCATCGTGCTGGTGGGCCATGTCACCAAGGAAGGCGCGCTCGCCGGGCCGCGCGTGCTGGAGCACATCGTCGACACCGTGCTGTACTTCGAGGGCGACACGCACAGCAGTTTTCGGCTCGTGCGCGCGATCAAGAACCGCTTCGGCGCGGTCAACGAGATCGGCGTCTTTGCGATGACCGAAAAGGGCTTGAAGGGCGTGGCCAATCCGAGTGCGATTTTCCTGTCCACCCACGGCGACCCGGTGCCGGGCTCGTGCGTGCTGGTCACGCTGGAAGGCACACGCCCGCTGCTGGTCGAAATCCAGGCGCTGGTCGATTCCGGCGGCGCCAGCCCGCGGCGCCTGAGCGTGGGCATCGACCGCGATCGCCTGGCGATGATGCTGGCGGTGCTGCACCGCCACGCCGGCATCGCGGCCTTCGACCAGGACGTGTTCGTCAATGCCGTCGGCGGCGTTCGCATCAGCGAGCCGGCCGCCGACCTGGCGGTGATGCTGGCGATCCAGGGCAGCCTGCGCGGGCGGCCGTTGCCACGTGGGTTCTTTGCCTTCGGCGAAGTCGGCCTGGCCGGTGAAGTGCGCCCCGCGCCACGTGGCCAGGAGCGCTTGAAGGAAGCCGCCAAGCTGGGCTTCAGCGTCGCCCTGGTGCCCAAGGCCAATGCCCCGCGCAAGCCCATCGAAGGCCTGACGGTGCATGCGGTGGAGCGCATCGAACAAGCCATCGCGCTGGTGCGCGGCCTGTGACCCCGGGATTGACAAACCGGTGCCGTTCTGGGCCGCTCGGGGGACTGGCGCCAGAGCGTGAAAAGTGCAGCAACCACGGATTCAAACGCGGCGCTTCAAACCCTAACATTCCGGCATGAATCCGATCTTGGGGTGGACGCTGGCGCTGCTTGCGCTGGCCGCGGGGTGGCTGGGCTACGGCTGGCCGGGTGTGGCCCTGGCCGTCACGGTCATCGCGTTCTGGCTGGTGCTGCAATTCAACCGCGCCGTGCGGGTGATGAAAAACGCCAGCGAGACGCCGGTGGGCCACGTGGTCAGCGTGGTGATGCTCAACGCCAAGCTGAAGGCCGGCATGCCGATGATCCGGGTCGTCGCGCTGACGCGCAGCCTGGGCAAGCGCGTGGCCGGGCCGGCCGAGACCTACCTCTGGACCGACGCCGGCGGGCTCGAACTGGAGGTGACGTTCGAGCGCGGCCGCTGCAAGAGCTGGCAGCTCAACCGGCCGGCGCAGATGGGCGCCACGACACCCTGACTGCCCACCCTGACAGGCGCCGGCCGCCGTCGAGGCGCGGCTTAGAATCGCTGCCCGACCCTCACCCCTGGAGAAGCGCCATGTCGATGGCAGACCGCGACGGCAAGATCTGGATGGACGGCGCGCTGGTGGACTGGCGCGACGCAAAAATCCATGTGCTGACCCACACGCTGCACTACGGCTGCGGCGCCTTTGAAGGGGTGCGCGCCTACAACACAGTGGCCGGCACGGCGATCTTTCGGCTGCGCGAGCACACCGAGCGGCTGTTCAACAGCGCCAAGATCCTGCGCATGAAGCTCCCGTTCAGCATGGAGCAGGTGATGGACGCGCAGTGTGAGGTGGTGCGCGTGAACAAGCTGGAGAGCTGCTACCTGCGCCCGTTGACCTGGATCGGCGACAAGAAGCTGGGCGTCAGCCCCAAGGGCAACACCATCCACCTGATGATTGCGGCCTGGCCCTGGGGCGCCTACCTCGGTGAAGAGGGCCTCAAGCGTGGCATCCGGGTCAAGATCTCCAGCTACACGCGCCACCACGTCAACATCACAATGACGCAGGCCAAGGCGGTGAGCAACTACACCAACTCGATCCTGGCCAACATGGAGGCCACCGACGACGGCTACGACGAAGCGATGCTGCTCGACGCCAACGGTTTCGTCAGCGAAGGCGCGGGCGAGAACCTCTTTGTCATCAAGGGCGGCGTGGTCTACACGCCCGATCTGAGCGCCGGCGCGCTGAACGGCATCACCCGCAACACGGTGTTTGCGATCTGCGCCGACCTGGGGCTGAAGGTGGTCGAAAAGCGCATCACGCGCGACGAGGTCTACATCTGCGACGAGGCGTTTTTCACCGGCACCGCGGCCGAGGTCACGCCGATCCGCGAGCTCGACCGCATCGAGCTGGGAAGCGGCTCGCGCGGCCCGCTGACCGAGAAGATCCAGAGCGGATTCTTCGACATCGTCAACGGCCGCAACCCGAAGTACGCCGAATGGTTGACCCGCGTTTGAAGGGCAAGCGCATGAACGATCCCAAAGCTGTGGTCGACGTCACCGCCGCGGACTTGCAAGGCCCGGGCGCGGTGTTCTGCCCGAACCCGAAGATGACTCTGTGGAGCACACATCCCAAGGTGTTCATCGACGTCGGCAGCACCGGCGAAGGCAAGTGCCCCTATTGCGGCACGGTGTACCGGCTCAAGGCGGGCGAGGTTCTGCGATCGCACTGAGCGCGGGGCGCGCGCAGCCGTGACGCGCTCACTGGTCATCGCGCCGCAGTGGATCGGTGACGCGGTCATGACCGAGCCCTTGCTGGCCACGCTGGCGCGGCGCGGTGAACAGATCAGCGTGGCCGCGCTGCCGTGGGTGGCGCCGGTGTACCGGGCGATGCCGCGGGTCGCGGCGGTGCTTGATCTGCCCTTCACGCATGGCCGGCTCGACTGGGCCCGGCGGCGCCGGATCGCGGCTGAATGGCGCGGCCGCTTCGATGTGGCTTATGTGTTGCCGAACTCGATCAAGTCGGCGCTGATTCCGTGGCTGGCCGGCATTCCGCGGCGCGTGGGCTATCGCGGCGAAGGCCGCTTCGGGTTGTTGAACCAGCGCCTGCCGAACCCGCCGGGGCGCCCGCCGATGGTGGCGTTCTACAGTGCGCTGGCGGGCGCAAATCCGGCTGACAACGAGCGCCCGCGCCTGAGCTTCGGCGCCGACACTTTGCAGGCCGCCACCCAGGCGGCCGGCGTGCAGCCCGGCGCTTACTGGGTGTTCGCCGCAGGCGCTGAATACGGCCCCGCGAAATGCTGGCCGGCCGAACACTATGCGGCCCTGGCGCGCAGCCTGTTCGCCCGGCACGGCCAGCCGGTGCTGCTGCTGGGTTCGGCCAAGGAAGCGGCGCTGTGCGAGCAGATCTCGGCCGCTGCGCCCGGCGCCTGCGTGGTGCTGGCCGGCAAGACCGCGCTGCTGGAGGCGATGGCCTTGATCGCCGCGGCGCGCGGCATGGTCAGCAACGACTCGGGGCTGATGCATGTGGCCGCGGCCTTCGGCGTGCCGCAAGCCGCGCTGTTCGGCTCCACCAGCCCGGAGCACACGCCGCCGTTGAACCCGCGCGCCCGCGTGCTGTGGCTCAAACACGAGCTGAACCTGGACTGCTCGCCGTGCTTTGATCGGCGTTGCCGCTTCGGCCACACGCGCTGCCTGACCGAGCTGCGGCCGCAGCGCGTGGAACAGGCGCTGGGGCAGGCGCTGGACCAGGCACTCGCGCCGCGCTGACCTACAAGGTCAGCTTGCCGACGAACAGGATCGGCCCGGTGGGCGCACCGGTGGGTGAGCCGCCGCTGGGCTCCAGGCTGACCGCCAGCGCGGCCGTGCCGTCGAGCAGCTTGCCACGCCGCACCACGGTGGCCGAGGCGGCCGAGATCAGCCCCAGCGAACGCGGCGCGCCGCTCGGTGGCACGGCCCACAGTTCGAGCGCGCGATTCGCTTCCAGGCTCACGTTCAGCAGCGGCCGGGTCACCAGTGCACGGCCGTCGCCGCTGATGCTGGCGATGAAGGATGCGGGCACCGCGCCCGACTCGCCCGCGCCGGCGGCGTTGAGCACCACGATCACCGGCGGGCGCGCCGGATCCGGGCTGGCCAGCAACAGCCCGAGGCTGACGGCGGCCAGCGTCGCCAAGGCCGACAGGCCGCGCCAGAACGCCAGCTGCGCCCACCAGCGCTGGCGTGCCGGCGTGGCTGGCGTGGCTGACGTGGCTGGCGCAGCGGCGCCGGAAATGCGCGCTTCGATGCGTTTCCAGACCTCGGGCGGCGGCTGCAGCGGCGGGATGCTGGCGGTCAGCGGCATCAATTGTTCATGCCACGACCGCACGGCCGCGCGCAGCGTGGCGTGCGCCGGCAGCAGCGCTTCGAAGCGCCGCCGGGCCGGGCCGCGCAAGGTGCCGGTCACGTAGTCGGCCGCCAGGCGGTCGGCGAGTTCGGGGCGGCCGTAGTCCATGTCAGACGCCCCCCGCTTGCACGTCGCGCTGCACCGCGCCCTGCAGGCAGCTCTTCAGCGCCAGCAGGCTGCGCCGCACCCAGGACTTGACGGTTCCCAGCGGCTGCCGCATTTTTTCGGCCACTTCGGTGTGGCTCAGGCCGTCATAAAAGGCGAGCGCCACGCACTGGCGCTGCTGGGCGTTCAGGGCCTGCATGCACTGCGCCAGCGCGCGCGCCTCCGAGGCCTGGTTCAACAACTCCAGCGGGCCCGCAGCGGCGTCGGCGACGCTGTCGTAGACATCCTTGTCGTCGGTCGGGTCGCCGGCCGCGCCGGCCACGAACGACTGGAGTTGTGGCTGGGTCTGGGCCCGGCGCAGGCTGTCGATGGCCGCGTTGCGCGCGATACTGGTCAGCCAGGTGAGCGGCTGGCTCTGCGCCGCATCGAAGCTCTGGGCCGAACGCCACACCTTGACGAACACCTCCTGCAGCACTTCCTCCGCCTGCGAACGGTCCCGGTTGATGCGCATGACCACGGCAAACAGGTGCGCGCTGGTCCGGTCGTAGAGCGTGGCAAAGGCCGGGCGGTCGCCCAGCCCGGCGCGCGCCAGCAGGCGGGCCAGGTCGCGGCTTCGTTCGGGCCAGTCTGGTGCGGAGGAGGTCATGTGACGATCAATACGCGGGCGGGGTCGGGTTGGATGCGGTCAGAGGGCAGCGGCCACCGCTTCGCCGGTGCTTCATGGGTGCTTCGTACAATCAACGGCTATTCTGGCGCCATCCATGTCCCACCCTCGCGAGTTTGTCCTCACCCTGTCGTGCCGAGACACCACCGGCATCGTGTACGCCGTCTCCGGATTGTTGTACCAGGCCGGCTGCAACATCCTGGATTCGCAGCAGTTCGGCGACGTGGGCAGCGCCGACAGCAGCGGCCTGTTTTTCATGCGGGTGCATTTTGAGGCCCCGCCACACCTGACCGAGCCGGCGGCGCTGGACACGCTCTTTGCCCATGCGCGCCAGCAGTTCGGCATGGACGCGCAAATCCACTCGCTGGCGCGCAAGCCGCGATTGCTGTTGATGGTGAGCAAGTTCGGCCATTGCCTTAACGACCTGATGTTCCGCTGGCACTCCGGGCAGCTCGGGGTGGACATCGCCGGCGTCGTTTCCAACCACCGCGACTTTGCCGAACTGGTGGCGGGCTTCGGCGTGCCCTTCCACCACCTGCCGCTGGACAGCGGGGCCGCGCTGGCGGCCAAGCGCGCGCAGGAGCAACAGGTCGAGGCCCTGGTGCAGAGCGAGCAGGTCGACCTGGTGGTGCTGGCCCGCTACATGCAGATCCTGAGCCCCGAGTTCTGCGCTTTCCTCAAGGGCCGGGCCATCAACATCCACCACAGCTTTCTGCCGAGTTTCAAAGGGGCCAAGCCGTATTTCCAGGCCCATGGCCGGGGTGTCAAGTTGATCGGTGCAACGGCGCACTACGTCACGGCCGAACTCGACGAGGGCCCGATCATCGAGCAGGACGTCGCGCGCGTTGAACATTCGCTCAGCCCCGAGGACTTCACCCAGGTGGGGCGCGACGTCGAGAGCGTGGTGCTGGCGCGCGCGGTGCGCTGGCACGTCGAGCACCGCGTGCTGCTCAATGGGCAAAAGACCGTGGTGTTCAACTGAGGCTCCATCCACCATGCCGCGCCCCAAGCCCCCACCTCCCGCGCCGGCATCGCCCGACGACATCGAACAGCAGTTCTACGAGGCGCTGCAGCAAGGCGACGTCGAGTCGCTGATGGCGGTGTGGGCGCATGACGACGACGTGGTCTGCGTCCATCCCGGCGGGCCGCGGCTGGTCGGGCGGGCGGCCATCCGGGCGGCGTTCGAGGCCGTCTTCAGCAATGGCGCGGTGGACGCGCAGCCTGAGAAGGTGCGCCGTTTCCAGGGCCCGGCCTGCGCCGTCCACAGCGTGCTGGAGCGGGTGCGTGTGATGACCGACGAGGGCCCGCATTCGGCCTGGGTGATCGCCACCAACGTCTACCTGCAGACCGCGCGCGGCTGGCGCCTGGTGGCCCACCATGCCAGCCCGGGCTCGCAGCGCGAGATGCAGGACATGATCGAGGCCGGCTCGACGATCCATTGATGCCGACATCGGTGATGCAGGCCCATCGCGCGTCCTGGTGGCTGCCGGGCGGCAACCTTCAAACCATCTGGCCCGCGCTGTTTTCCACCCGCTTCCACGGCCCGGCGCCAACCTACCGGCGCGAGCGCTGGGCCACGCCGGACGCCGATTTCATCGATGTGGACTGGCAGGACGGCGTGCCGGGCGCACCGCTGCTGGTGTTGTTCCACGGCCTGGAGGGCACGTCGGCCAGCCACTACGCACAAGCCTTCGCGCACTGGGCCCGGGCCCACGGCTGGCGCTTTTGCGTGCCGCATTTCCGCGGCTGCTCGGGCGCGCTGAACCTCGCTCCACGCGCCTACCACTCGGGTGATTTCGAAGAGATCGGCTGGATTCTCCAGCGCTTGCGCGCCGCACAGCCCGCGCCGATGGTGGCCGTGGGCGTTTCGCTGGGAGGCAATGCGCTGCTGCGCTGGGCCGAAGAAGCCGGCGCCAGCGCCGCGGCCACCGTGCGCGCGGTGGCCGCGCTGTCGTCACCCGTCGACCTGGCCGCCAGCGGGCACAGCATCGGGCGCGGCTTCAACCGGCAGGTCTACACCCGCATGTTCCTGCGCACCATGCGGGCCAAGGCGCTGCGCAAGTGGGCGCAGCACCCGAAGCTGTTCGACCGCGAGCGCATGCTGGCCGCGCGTGACTTGTACGAGTTCGACAACGTCTTCACCGCGCCGCTGCACGGCTTTCGCGATACCGAAGACTACTGGGCGCGCGGCTCGGCCAAGCCGCACCTGCACCGCATCCGCATCCCGGCGCTGCTGCTCAACGCGCGCAACGACCCGTTCGTGCCCGCAGCCTCGCTGCCGCAGCCGCGGCAGGTGGGCCGGCACGTCACGCTGTGGCAGCCGGCGCATGGCGGGCACGTGGGCTTCTCCGCAGGGCGCTGGCCGGGCCATGTGCTGAGCCTGCCGGACGCGGTGATGGGCTGGATGCTGGCGCAGCTCTGACCGAGAATGCCGGCATGGACGACATCGTCAAGGCCGCGCTGAAAAAGTGGCCCAACGTTCCGCACTGCCATGGCTGGCTGGCGCTGGATGCGCGCGGCGACTGGTATATGCGCGACGACCGCACTCAAGCGGCCGGGCCGTTTCCGCGCGTCAAGGGCAGCCGCATCCAGCATGACAAGCTGCGCGAATTCATTCAGCGCAACTACGCCAGCGATCCGAGCGGTTGCTGGTTTTTCCAGAACGGCCCGCAGCGTGTCTACGTGGAACTTGAAGCCGCGCCATGGGTGTGGAGGCTGCAGGCCGACCGTGGTGGGGTGCCGCGCATCGAGAGCCACACCGGCCTGGCCGCGACCTGCCGTGACGTGTTGCTCGACGAGCACGGCAGGCTGTTCCTGGCCACCGAACTCGGGCTGGGCATCGTGCACACGCTGGACATGGAACTGGCCGCCGACACCATCGAAAGCGGCCGGTGGGCCGTTGAAGAGCTGCCGTCCGACAGCCTTCAAGCGCGCTTTGGCTATCGCCTCAGTCCGGCGCGCGATCGCGCCGGCGCAGCCTGAGCACGCGGCGCGCGACCGTGCCGGCGCGCCTTGAACACGCGACGCAGCGCGCTCTCCTGTCTACTTGGCCTGGGCGACCAGGTAGCTCACCGCGTCCTTGATTTCCGCGTCGCTGGCTGCCGAGCCACCCCGTGGCGGCATCGCGCCCTTGCCCTTGATCACGCTGGCGGTCAGCGCGTCGACACCGGCGCCCAGGCGCGGAGCCCAGGCCGCCTTGTCGCCCGTTTTCGGCGCGTTGGCCACGCCGGCGATGTGGCACACCGCGCAATTCTGGGTGTACAGCGCGGGCGTGGCGTCGCCCTTTCCGACGCCAGCCATCGCCACGGCCGGGGTCACCGCAGCCGCCGGTGCGGCGACCGGGGCCGCAACAGCCGCGGCGGGAGCAACGGGCACAGCGGCAGCCACTGACGCCGCGTCCGCCGGTTTGTCGGCGCCCGCGGCAGCGGCTGCCGGCGCTTTCGGCTCTTCAAACTTTCCACCCGCCTTGGCCGTGACGTAGACGACCGCGCGGCCGATTTCCAGGTCGCTGAAATCACCGCCGCCTTGCGCGCCCATTGCGCCCTTGCCCTTCAGCACCGAAGCCATCAGCGCGTCATAACCGGTCTTGATGCGCGGGGCCCAGGCCTCCACATCACCGAGCTTTGGCGCACCGGCCACGCCGGCGGCATGGCACGCCGTGCATTGGGCCTGATAGACCTGTTCACCCGTTTTCAGCGACGCCAGGTCGGAAGCGTCCTTGATTTCGACCCTGCCCACCGGCTGGATGCGCCGCGCCACCGCTTCGGCCTCCAGGCTTTGTGTGCCGGCCGCCGGCCGGTAGCTCGACGTGACGTAGACCACGAGCAGCACGATGGCTGCGATCGGGATCACGAACGAAAAAAACACTGCGAGGATCAACTGCTTCGGCGTCTTGATCGGGCCTTCGTGCGGGCTGTCTTGGTCTTGTGTGTTGTGAGCGTCGCTCATGGGTTCCTCGGGTGCGAGATGCGGTGAAAGCGGAGATGCGCCGGCCAGGTTCAGGCCTTGCCACGTGACTTCTTTGAGCCGATCGGGCCCGGCAACGGCCCGGCAAAAACCTGGAAATTATAGGCCCGCGCGCCTGCGTCCCCGCTCGGGTGGCCCGGGTGCGCTGATAGAATCCAGGCCCCGCGCGTCCGTAGCTCAATGGATAGAGTACTGCCCTCCGAAGGCAGGGGTTGCTGGTTCGATCCCAGCCGGGCGCACCACCCCATCAGAACGGAATGTCGTCGTCCATGTTGTCGAAACCGGTCGCCGACTTGGCGGCGGGTTTGGCCGCTGCGGCGGGGCGCGAGGCGGGTGCCGGCGCGCTGCGCTGTTGCCCCTCGCCATAACCGGCGCCCGCTTCTTCGGCGCCGCCGCCCATGCCCTCGCGGCCACCGAGCATCTTCATCTCGTCGGCAATGATTTCGGTGGTGTAGTTGTCCTTGCCCTCTTTGTCTTGCCATTTGCGCGTCTTCAGCCGGCCTTCGACATACACCGAACGCCCCTTCTTCAGATACTCGCCGGCGATCTCGGCCAGGCGGTCGTAGAACACCACACGGTGCCATTCGGTCTCCTCGACCTTGTCGCCCGAGTCCTTGGCCTTCCACTGGCGGGTGGTGGCCACATTGACGTTGCACACCGCGTTGCCGTTGGGCGTGTAGCGCACCTCGGGGTCGCGGCCGAGGTTGCCGATGATGATGACTTTGTTGACTGAGGCCATGGCTGCGCTCCGGGATGAGTGGGTGGGTCAAGCAGATTATCGCGCCGCCCTCGGCGCAGGCGCTCCCCGCTGAATGGGGAACGGCGGCGCGCGCCGGCTCCCCCGCAGTGGGGTGAAGCCAGGGGCGCGGCGCCGACAACGCCCAAGGCAAGCCGGGCCGGGCCGGGGCTGACGTTACGATCACCGGCCCGCTCTTGCCGCCCACCATGCCCGCCTCCAACCCGCTGTCCATCCTGCAAGACGTCTTCGGCTACCCGGCGTTTCGCGGTGCGCAGCAAGCCATCATCGACCACGTGGTGGCCGACGGTGACGCCCTGGTGCTGATGCCCACCGGTGGGGGCAAGAGCCTCTGTTATCAGGTGCCGGCGATTCAGCGTCATCTGAGCGAACGCGGCGTGGCCATCGTGGTGAGCCCGCTGATCGCGTTGATGCACGACCAGGTGGGCGCGCTCGAAGAAGCCGGGGTGCACGCGGCGTATCTCAATTCGTCGCTCGCGATCGAAGAGGCCCAGCGCATCGAACGCGAGATGATGAGCGGCCGGCTGGTGCTGCTGTACGCGGCGCCCGAGCGCATCACCACGCCGCGCTTCCTGGCGCAGCTCGATTCGCTCCACGAACGTGGCTTGCTGAGCCTTTTTGCCATCGACGAGGCTCACTGCGTGAGCCAGTGGGGCCACGACTTCCGCGAGGACTACCTCGGCCTGAACGTGCTGCACGAGCGCTACCCGGATGTGCCGCGCATCGCGCTCACCGCCACCGCCGACGAGCTGACGCGCGCCGACATCATCGAGCGGCTGCGGCTGCAGGACGCGCGCATCTTCATCAGCAGCTTTGACCGGCCGAACATCCGCTACGCCATCGTCGAAAAGGACAACGCGCGCACGCAGCTGCTGCGCTTCATCCAGGACGAGCACGACGGCAACGCCGGCATCGTGTACTGCCAGTCGCGCAAGAAGGTTGAGGAGACCGCCGCCTGGCTGGCAGGCGAAGGTGTTGCCGCGCTGCCGTACCACGCCGGGCTGGACGCCGCGGTGCGCAAGAAGCACCAGGACCGCTTTCTTCGTGAAGACGGCATCGTGATGGTGGCCACGATCGCATTCGGCATGGGCATCGACAAGCCCGACGTGCGTTTTGTCGCCCACCTGGACCTGCCCAAGAACATCGAAGGCTATTACCAGGAAACCGGCCGCGCCGGCCGCGACGGCCTGCCCGCCGACGCCTGGATGGCCTACGGCCTGGCCGACGTGGTGAACCAGCGCCGCATGATCGAGGAGAGCCCGGCGGCCGAGGAGTTCAAGCGCGGCCAGCGCGGCAAGCTCGACGCGCTGCTGGCGCTGGCCGAAGCGCACGACTGCCGGCGCGTGCGGCTGCTGGCCTACTTCGGCGAAGACACAGCCCCCTGCGCGGGCGACCAGAACGCCTGCGACAACTGCCAGGCCCCGCCCGCCACCTGGGACGCCACCGAGTCGGCGCGCAAGGCGCTGAGCTGCATCTACCGGTTTCACCAGAACCGCGGCCAGCGCTTCGGCGCCGG
The DNA here is from genome assembly GCA_031415135.1 of Methylibium sp. Lineage (GTDB taxonomy): Bacteria > Pseudomonadota > Gammaproteobacteria > Burkholderiales > Burkholderiaceae_C > LGRD01. Next base: position 23,790 of record JANORB010000162.1, on the reverse strand, counting down.
CCACTTGATCGACGTGCTGCGCGGCAAGCTCACCGACAAGGTCACGCAGTTCCAGCACGAATCCCTCAGCACCTTCGGGATCGGCGCCGACGTGAGCGAAGCGCAGTGGCGCATGGTGCTGCGCCAGCTGATCGCGCTTGGCCATGTGCAGACCGAAGGCGAATTCAACACGCTGGAACTCACCGCCTCGGCGCGCGACGTGCTGCGCGGCGAGGTGCTGATGCTGCTGCGCCAGCCCAGCGAGGCGCCGCGGCGGCCACGCGCGTCGAAGGCCGCCAAGGCAGCGGGCGCGAAGGCACCACTGGGCAAAGACAAGGCGCCGCCGCTTGAACTCGACACCGATGGCCTGGAGCGGTTTGCGGCGCTGAAAGCGTGGCGCGCCGAAGTCGCGCGCGAGCACAACCTGCCGGCCTACATCGTGTTCCACGACGCCACGCTGGCCGAGTTGGCGCGGGCCAACCCGCAATCGCTGGGCGATCTGGCCGGCATCAGCGGCCTGGGCGCGAAGAAGCTCGACGCGTATGGCCGAGAGATCCTGCGGGTGCTGGCTGCCCATGAGTGACATCACGCGTGCCAAAATTGACATCATGACAGTGACAAGAAAGATCCCTGATCCAACCAAGTTCAATCGCACCGCGGAAATGCCGTTTGGACTTCGGCTGGATGACTTTCAGTTGGCCATGCAGGATGTCTACGACTTCTTCTTTGACGTCAACAATCATCTCGTTGCAAAGAGTCTCGACCGACTTGATGACATGCTTCGACCTGCGAACATGTCCGGCATGCTGTCCGATATGCTGACCTCAAGTCTGGCCAAACACAGTCGATCCTTGGTCGTCAACGCATACCACAACGGCCACCCTGATCTTCTTGTCAAGGGTCAATATCCGCACAATTCTGTCAAGGCTGGCGAGATGGGCGTTGAAATCAAATCCACCCGCAAGCGTGGTGGGCAGGTTGACACGCATGGCGGACGCGATCAGTGGATGTGCGTGTTCGTCTACACCGTAGACAACCAGACCGAACCCGCCGTGGACCGTGCTTCGATGACTTTCACCGAGGTCTACATTGGCCAAGTCAGCGTTGCGGACTTTCGCCGCAATGAGCGCGGAGACCTCGGAACACGCACCTCAACGCTCGATGCCGGCGGAATCGCCAAGCTTCGGCAAAGCTGGGCGTACTTGGATCAGCCTTCATCGACACGCAAGGCTGCCAGGCGTGGCACGGCCTCGCATGCCAATTTGAAGTAGAGGGGATCACGTTCGATGCCTGTACTCACGTAGCCGATCGCTTCTGCTGCCGCCAGCGTTGATCCCGATCCGGCAAACGGATCGAGAACAATCCCTTTACCCAGCGGCAACACTCCGCGCACAACCTTGCGAAGAAAGCCTTGCGGCTTGAGGCTGGGGTGTGGTGCAAGCTTGCGTTCGGCGGCGCGGGTGGGCGCGGATTCAATCACGTCGCCAAACGGCCTTGCCGCCGAGACTCGCCGAAATCCGCCGGTGCCCCATTTCCGGAGATTGTCTTGCACGCGGCCGTCGAGTGGTTTGCGAAACAGCAGCCACGGCTCCCACATGGAGCGCGGCATGACGCTCACACCATCGAACTCGATGTGTGCAGCTTTTGGGCGGTCTCCACCGCGCATGGTCATCGTCAATCGCGCGATCTCCCCCCGCCGCTCGAGCCCTGCACGCGCGAGCGCACCCGAGACGATGTAGGACAACAACGGATTGCTGGCAACGACTACGTTTGCACCCGGCACCAGCACGCGGCTCAGGCTTCGTCCCAAGGCAAAGAAGAACCGCTCCAGCGCGTCAAGATCGGTCGGCTTGAGAACGGTGAATCTCGGCAACGGCGATCGCTTCGATCCATCAAAGCTTGGTGGGATTCGCCAGACCCCGCCTCGGCCCTGGCGCAACTTCGCCTGCTCTGAATCGGAGTACTCAACCAGACCGTACGGTGGGTCAGTGACCACGGCGTGCAGTGAGTTCGGCGCCTGTGCGTCCAGCCAGGTATTGCAATCCGAATGAACCAGCGACGCACGCCCAAAGGAGAAGCGCGTCAACCCCTTGCCGGTCAACAGATCGGGCCGTTGACGAGCCTCTTCGAAACCATTGAGGACGTACTGAGCCCGGTCCATGCGCGCGAAGAGGACCGGCGTGTTGAGTCGCAGGTACGAACGAATGGAAGACGGCGGCACATCGCCGATCAACTGAACGACTTCATTCGTGATTTCATGGACACTGGCTGCGCCATGCCTGCCTTCAAGCACGTGCACGATCGCATCTCGCACCTCACCTGGACGCCGGCGCATTTGGTTCCTTTGCATATGCAGCAGTGAGTATAGACGTCTGGACGTCAAAATGATCTGCTCGCTCACTTGAATGAGTTTTCGGGCGCGTTGGGGTTCTGAAATTCCGAGCTGGCCTTGCAGCATCGACGCTGAGGTCGCATCACGAATCTGCAGCAGCACCCCCGTCGATCACGGCGTGACAACGACCTCGACGCTGGCGCTGTCTGCCTGGTTGCCCGCGCCGTCGGTGGCGCGGGCAAACAGGAGCAGGCGGTCGCGGCCGTCGGTGGGCGCAAAGGCCTGCCACTCGAACGGTTCGCTGCGGTCGGTGCCGAGAAACACGGCCGCATTGCCGTCCAGGCGATAGAACGCCACCGATTCGATGCCGCTCTCGTCGGCGGCGGCGGCCGAGAGCTTCACGCTCTGGCCTGCCAGCACGCTGCCCTGTGCCGCGACCAGGCTGACCGACGGCGGCGAGAAATCGAAGTCGCCGTCGATGCCGATGCCGATGCTCAGGCCGCCACCGCAGGCGGCCAGCAACGCGCCGGTCAGCACGCCGGCCATGACACTGAAAATGCGCGAGCGAAGACGCGCGGTCGTTTTTGGCAGCACCATGGGCCGCATGCTACGCCGCGCGTCGCGCCAGGCTTGTAACGCCATCGCACGATGCCCCGCTGCGACCCCTTTCAAGACCGGCTCAGCCGGGCCATCTCTTCGCCGATCAGGCGCACCACCAGCCGGTCCAGTGTCTGCACCGAATACTGTTTCACGTCGTGCACGGTCTGCGTGCCGGGGCCGCTGCCCGGATCGGCGGCGTCTTGGTAGGTCAGGAAGACAAAACGCCCGGCCGTGTACTGCGCCATCTGGCGGAAGATGTATTCGCCCACCGGATCGAGGCCGCTGGCGCCCACGGCAAACAGCTTGATGCCCTTGGCCAGCGCGGCCTGCATGTCGACGTCGTACTGCGGGCCGCCGTAGTCAAGATGCGGCGGTGCGTCGGCCACCAGCACCACCATGCGGGCGGCGTCGGCGCGCCAGCTCAAGCGGTGAACCACCTCGTGCAGCGCTTCGTTCAGCGCTTCGGGGGTGTCGCCGCCGCCGCCGGCCTGCACACGCGCCAGCATCTGCTGAAAGGCGCCCAGGTCGTCGGTGAAGTCGTGGCTGCGGGTGATGAACGCGTCGCCCCGATCGCGGTAGGCCACCAGGCCATAACAAATGTCGGGCTGGCCGGGCAGCTGCGAGATTTGCTGCGACATCGCGCGCATCGAACCCTTCAGCTTGGCGATTTCGTCGCCCATCGAGCCGGTGGCGTCGATCATGAACACCAGGTCCAGGCGCGGGCGCTGCGCTGCCAGCGGCGCGCTCAGGCGCACCTGCACCGCGTGTGGCTGGCCCGGCAACAGCACGGCGCGGGCCTGCAGGCCGCCTTTGCGAACCGCCACGCCCAGCGCGCGCACGCCGTCCGGACCCGCCGCCAGGCCACCGGCCATGAACGCGCGCGGGTGCAGCCACACGCGGCCGGCGGTGTCGGTGCGGGCCCACATCACCGGCTGCGCCTGGCCCGGGCGTTGCACGGCCACCTCGGCGTCGTGCACGGGGCGGCCGGTCGGGTCGGTCACTTCCAGCAGGTAGCGCTCGCTGATGTCGCGCTCGCGCACCGGCAAGCCGGCCTTGCGCTGGCGGTAGGCCAGGTACGCGCCGAAATCGGCGTTGTCGTCGACCACGCCGGCGCTGACCACCTCATGCCGCGGCCGGGGTGCCTGCGGCAGCGGCTGTGGCCACGGTGCCGGCGCGGCCTCTCGCTGGGCCGGTGCCGCGCCGGCCAGGTCGGCGCGCGACTTGGCTTCGGGCGCGCGTGCTTCCGCCAGCCTTTCGTCACGCAGGTCAATGCTCGAACCCTTGGCCGGGCGCTCGGCATCGGCGGCGCTGGACGCCTCGGCCCGCTTCGACATGTGGGGTGCCACGGCCGTGTCGGCGCCCGATGACAGGCGGCTGCGCCCGGCATGGCCCAGTTGCTGCTCGCGGCCGCCACCGGGCACCTCGTGCGTGGTCGGGGCGCGGTGGCAATGCGGCGCCGACGGCGCCGCAAAGGCGGGCGGCGTGAACTCGGTGGGCCAGGTCTGCGGTGCGTCCTGCCACAGCGGCGGCCAGGGGCCGGCGGTGGCGGTGGCGTGTGCCGGCGTTTCGAGCGCGCTGGCGCACGCGGCCAATGCAAACACCAGCGCCAGTGCCGGCGGGGCGGCCAATGCGGTCAACTTCATGCATCTCTCCTTGAGGGGAACTTGGTTGGGGGACACCGGCTGATACGCCCCGGCGCGCGCACCGGGGTGAAATCCAGGCTGAAATGCGGCGCGAACAATTCATTCACCCCGTTGGCGGCACCCGGCCGTATCAAGATCGAATCAGGCAGACTCATTGCCCCATGCCCTCCAGCTCCGAACCCCCCGACGACCTGCTGATGGCCGCCTATGCGCGCGGCAGCGTCGCCGCGTTCGAGCGGCTCTACGAGCGCCACCAGGCCGGCCTGTACCGGTTTGTGCGGCGCCTGCTCGGCAGCGCCCTGGCGGCGCAGACCGACGAGGTGTTTCAAGACACCTGGCTGCGCGTCGTGAACGCGCGCGAGCGCTGGGAGCCCCAGGGGGCGAGCTTTCGCACCTGGCTGTTCACGCTCGCCCACCACCGGGTGATCGACCTGTTGCGGCGCAGCGGCCGCGAGGTCGCGCTCGATGCGTTCGACACCGATACGGCGCCGTGGGAGCCCGACGCGGGCGCCTGGCAGCACTGGCCCGCGCCACCGGGCGCCGCCCCGCACAGCGAAGAGCTGGCCTTCTGGCGCCGCGCGGGCGAGCGCCTGCTGACATGCCTTGACCAACTGCCATTGCCGCAGCGCAGCGCGTTCCTGCTGCACCATGACGACGGCCTGGCGCTGGCCGAGGTGGCGACCGCGCTCGAAGTCGGCTTCGAAACCGCCAAGACCCGGCTGCGGTATGCGATGCGCAAACTGCGCACCTGCATGGGCGCCTACCTGGCGCCGGTGCTGGAGGAGCCTCGATGAGCCATGGCGCCGACCCTGACGACGCGCGCGACACCCATCTGCGCGAAGCGCTGCGCCACGCGCCCGACGCCGATGCCGCGCCACCCTCGGCGCTGAGCCAGGCCATCCTGCGCCAGGCGCGCCTGGCCACGGCCCCGGCGCCAACGCCGGCTCCCACGTCGCGCGGGTCGCTCGGGTCGCTGTTGTCGTCCTGGATGGGCCTGCCGGTGGCGGCGGGCTTTGCCAGCCTGATGGTGGCCACGCTGGTCGGCGTGATGTGGTGGGAGCGCCCGATCGACGAACCGCTGACCGAGGCGCGAGCCCCCGCCGCACCCGCACCCGCACCCGCACCTCGCGAGCTCGAGGTGGCCGCGGTTGCGCCGCCCAGCGCCGCCCCACCCCTTGTGAGCAAGGACAGGCCTTTGACCCCACCGGCGCCAATGAAGAACGATGCGGCGGCCAGGAAGAGCGCGGCAGCTGAGGCCACCCGCTTGCCGGCGGAAAGCAAGACCAGCCCGCAACAGCGCGCTCCGGCGCCCGCGCTGCGGGATGAAGAGACCACGCGCGTCGCGCCCCCGCTGGCCGAGTCGACCACGGTCGCAGCGGCCGCGCCGCCCGCACCTGACGCCACCGGCGTGGCGAGCCCGAGGGCGGCGCGTCAACGCCAGCCCGAGGTCGCCGCCGACAGCGCCGGGGCCGACACCGAGGCGTTGTTGTCGAAGCCCGCGCCGGCCCGCCCGGCGGCTGCGGCAGGCCCGGGCCGCAGCAGCGTGCAGAACCCGGTGGCAGGCTTGCGCGCCGCGCTGGCGGCACGCCCCGAGGAGTGGACCTGGCAGCGCGGCAACGGCGCCGAGCAGCCGATGAACGAGGCCGTGCAGACCTGGCTCGGCCGCGTGGATGACGCCACGCGCACGCGTTGGCAAACCACCGCGTCGGAGGGGCGCGCGCGCGACACCCGGCCACTGCGCCTGCTGCGCAACGGCCGCCTGCAGGCCACGCTGCATCTTGAAGCGGGGTCGGTGCGGGTGGAGACCGCCGGCCAGGCGCCGCCCGGGTCGGAAGGCGGCGACGCCAGCGCACCCAGCGCGGCACTGCCCGGCGCCACGGCGGCGGAATTGAAAGCCGCGCTGGAGCAAGCCACGCCTTGAGTGGAGCGCGGTGAACACGGGCAGGCGCGCCGTCGGCCGGCAGTGCGCGCGCCGGCTCGCGTCGTTATCATGTTCGGTTTTGCCGAACCGCCCGATGCCCACCCCGCCTGATGTCCAACCCGCCCGATGTCCAACCCGCCTGATGCCGCCCGGCCCCCGCGCCAATCCATCGAGGCGTCGCACATTCGCATTCGTGGCGCGCGCACCCACAACCTCAAGAACATCGACCTCGACATTCCGCGCAACCAGCTGGTCGTGATCACCGGCCTGTCGGGTTCGGGCAAGTCGAGCCTGGCGTTCGACACGCTGTATGCCGAAGGCCAGCGGCGTTATGTGGAGAGCCTGAGCGCTTACGCGCGCCAGTTTCTGCAGTTGATGGACAAGCCCGACGTCGATGTGATCGAGGGCCTGTCGCCGGCCATCAGCATCGAACAGAAGGCGACCTCGCACAACCCGCGCTCCACCGTCGGCACCGTGACCGAAATCCACGACTACCTGCGCCTGCTGTACGCGCGCGCCGGCACGCCGTTCTGCCCCGACCACCACCTGCCGCTGCGGGCTCAAAGCGTGAGCCAGATGGTCGACGCCGTGCTGGCACTGCCGCAGGGCACCCGCTTGATGGTGCTGGCGCCGGTTGTGCGCGACCGCAAGGGCGAGTTCGCCGACCTGTTCTCGGACATGCAGGCGCTGGGCTACGTGCGCTTCCGCGTCGACGGCGCGGCCTTCGAGGCGGCCGACGTGCCCAAGCTCAAGAAGGCCGAGAAGCACGACATCGACGTGGTGATCGACCGCATCAAGGTGCAGCCCGACAGCACCGGCCAACCCGTTGATCCCGCGGCACCCGATGCGGTGCCGCCCACCGGCCTGCGCCAGCGCCTGGCCGAGAGTTTCGAGGCCGCGCTGCGGATTGCCGAGGGCCGCGCGGTGGCGCAAGAGATGGACAGCAGCGGGAACGACGAAGCGGGGCGTGCGGTGGCGCCGCGCGAGCACCTGTTCTCCAGCAAGTTCGCTTGTCCCGTGTGCAGCTATTCGCTCAGCGAACTGGAGCCGCGGTTGTTTTCGTTCAACTCGCCGGTGGGCGCGTGCACCGGTTGTGATGGCCTGGGCCAGGTGACGCTGTTCGACGCCGACCGCGTGGTCGCCTTCCCCACGCTCAGCCTGGCCAGCGGCGCGGTGAAGGGCTGGGACCGGCGCAACGGCTACACCTTCTCGCTGCTGGAAAGCGTGGCGCGCCACTACCAGTTCGACATCGACCTGCCGTTCGAAGCGTTGCCGCAGCGCGCGCGCGACGTGTTGCTGCTCGGCTCGGGCAGCGAAGACGTGGAGTTCCTCTACGAAGCCGAAAGCGGCCAGAGCGGCGCCGGCAAAGGCGGCAAGGGCAAGCCGCGCAGCGTCAAGCGCTCGCACCCGTTCGAAGGCATCCTGCCGAACCTGGAGCGGCGCTTCCGCGAAACCGAATCGGCCGCCGTGCGCGAAGACCTGGTGCGCTACCAGAGCGCCAAGCCCTGCCCCGATTGCGGCGGTTCGCGGCTGCGGCGCGAGGCGCGCCATGTGTTTCTGGTGGGCGAGCCGCGCGAGGGCGCGGACCCCGAACCGCAGCCGATCTACAAGGTCGAGCACTTCACGCTGCGCGAGAGCCTGCATTATTTTGACGGGCTCACGTTGCAAGGCGCGAAGGGTGAGATCGCCGCTCCGGTGGTGCGCGAAATCCGCTCGCGGCTGAAGTTCCTGAACGACGTGGGCCTGAACTACCTGAGCCTGGACCGCAGCGCCGACACCCTGTCGGGCGGGGAGTCGCAGCGCATCCGCCTGGCTTCGCAGATCGGCTCGGGCCTGACCGGCGTGATGTACGTGCTGGACGAGCCCAGCATCGGCCTGCACCAGCGCGACAACGAACGCCTGATCGGCACCTTGCGCCACCTGCGCGACATCGGCAACAGCGTGCTGGTGGTCGAGCACGATGAAGACGCCATCCGCCAGGCCGACCACGTGATCGACATGGGCCCGGGCGCCGGCGCGCACGGTGGGCGGGTGATCGCGCAAGGCACGCCGGACGAGGTGGCGGCCCACCCCGATTCACTGACCGGCAAGTACCTGTCGCGCGTGCTGCGCATCGCGGTGCCGACCCGCCGCGCCACGCTGGCGCATTCGGCCGAGCCGCAGGTGCTGCGCATCGCGGGTGCGCGTGGCAACAACCTGAAGAACGTCAACGCCGACATCCCGGTCGGCCTGTTCACCTGCATCACCGGTGTGTCCGGTTCGGGCAAGAGCACGCTGGTCAACGACACGCTGTACGCCGCCGTGGCGCGCAAGCTGTACAACAGCCACACCGAGCCCGAACCGTTCGATGCCATCGAGGGGCTGGACGCGTTCGACAAGGTCATCAACGTCGACCAGAGCCCGATCGGCCGCACGCCGCGCAGCAACCCCGCCACCTACACCGGCCTGTTCACGCCGATCCGCGAACTGTTTGCCGAAATGAACATGGCCAAGGAGCGCGGCTACGGCGCAGGCCGCTTCAGCTTCAACGTGGGTTCCGCCTCAGGCGGGGGCCGCTGTGAAGCCTGCCAGGGCGACGGCGTGTTGAAGGTCGAGATGCACTTCCTGCCCGACATCTACGTGCCCTGCGACGTGTGCAAGGGCAAGCGCTACAACCGCGAGACGCTGGAGGTCTTGTACAAGGGCCGCAACATCACCGACGTGCTCAACCTCACCGTCGAAGACGCGCACGGCTACTTCAATGCCGTGCCCAACATCGCGCGCAAGCTGCAGACCCTGCTCGACGTGGGGCTGGGCTACATCCGCCTGGGGCAGAGCGCCACCACCTTGTCGGGCGGCGAAGCGCAGCGCGTGAAGCTGGCGCTGGAGCTGAGCAAACGTGACACCGGCCGCACGCTGTACATCCTGGACGAACCGACCACCGGCCTGCACTTTGCCGACATCGCCTTGTTGCTCAAGGTGCTGCACCAGCTGCGCGACGCCGGCAACACCATCGTCGTGATCGAGCACAACCTGGACGTCATCAAGACCGCCGACTGGATCATCGACATGGGGCCCGAAGGCGGGTCGGGCGGCGGGACGGTGGTGGCGTGCGGGACGCCGGAGGAGGTGGCGGGGAATGCGGCGAGCTTTACGGGGCGGTATCTGGCGCCGATGCTCGCGCCTTGAATCAGGACAACCGGCGCCAGTCCTCGTCGGTGATCGTCCGCCGCATGAACTCGTCGAACAGCGGCACGGTGAAGGCTGTGTCGCCGTGGTTGGGGCTCCAGATCATCCCCTTGGCAATCAACTGGCTGCGGGTCGGGCCCAACGATGTGACCTTGCGCTTCAGGCAGTCGGCAATGTCGCCGGACCTGTGTGGGCCTGGCCCCAACTCCGCCATCGCACGCAAGTACTTCTTCTCTGCGGGTGTCAGGCGGTCGAAGCGCACCCGAAAGAAGCTGTCGTCCAGCGCCGCAACGGCAGACGCAGTGGCCGTTCTGACATCGGCAAGATCGATCGGCGAGGCGGAAGCGCTGTCCCATGCGTGCTTGCCCCACTCTTGAAGGAAGTAGGGGTAGCCCTTGGTCTCCTGGATGATCTGGCCCACCGCGGGTTCGGTGAAATCGACGCCTTGTTGCTTCGCCGGCTTGACGATGGCGCTGTACGCAGCCGTCGCATTCAGTGGCCCCACCTGGGGGAAGTCGAACAGCCGTTCCGCGTAAGACTTGGCGCTGCCCATCTTGCCCGGCAGTTGCGGCAGACCCGCTCCAATCAGCGTGATGGGCAGCCGCCGCTGGGCGCAGCGGTGCAGGGCAGTGATGAGCGCAGCAAGTTCGTCTTCCTTCACGTACTGCATCTCGTCGATGAACATCACCAAGGCGGTGCCAGCCTTCTGCGCCGCGCTGCCCACGGTTTCAAGCAGTGCCTGAAGGTCATGTTCCAAGTCGCCGTTGTCGGCGAGGCCGGGTTCGGGATCGAAATCGAAACCCACCTCGATGTCGTCGTACTTGACCTTCAGCGACTTGGCAAACCCGGCCAGCGCACGGAGCCCGCGGGTGGCAAGTTCCTTGGCGTTCTGCTGGCGAGACAAGCGCAACAACGCCTGCCGCAACTGCGGGGCCAGCAACGCCGGGAGGGAGCGCCCTTCCGGCGCTTCGATTCGCAATGTTTGCACACCGTGGGCCTCGGCATCGTGCCGCATGCGGTCCAGCAGAACGGTCTTGCCGACACCGCGCAGGCCGACCATCAGCACGCTCTTGGTGGGCAACCCCCTGCGTACGCGTTCGATGGCGATTCGCACCTGCTCGCGCAAATCGTCGCGGCCCGCCAGTTCGGGCGGCGGAGTGCCCGCACCGGGCGAATAGGGGTTGAGAACGGGATCCACGGTCGCATTTTATACAATAATTAGTGTGTTTATGTTGTTTCAATAACTTCACTAATAATTGTATAAAAGCGGCACTAAGCCCGATCGCTTCAAGTTCGTTCCAACGCCTTCATCGCCTCGACGATCTGCACCGTCGTCACGCTCACCGTGGTCACGCGCATCAGCAGGTCGATCACCTTGTCCTTGGCTCATGCGGCGGGCTGTTGCAACTCCGCCGCATTTCAACACACGACCGTTGGTGGGCAGCCCGCCTCAAGCTCCCCGATACACATACTCCCGATTGAACGGGTACGCCGATTGCGCGCCCCGCATCGCCCCGCTTTCCACATCGCCATCGGGCCGCGACGCCAGCAACTGAAACAGCGATATCCAGCCGCGCTCGAAGCTCATCGCGCAGCCGGCCAGGTACAGCCGGTAGGCGCGCACGGTGGCTTCGGGCGTGAGCTTGCGGGCCTCGTCGAGCTGGCGCTCCAGCGCGTCGGACCAGGCCCACAGCGTGCGGGCGTAATGGGGGCGCAGGTTTTCGGCGTCCAGCAGTTCGAGCCCGGCCTCGGCCAGGTCTTGCGAGACGCGCGACACATGGGCCAGTTCGCCGCCGGGAAAGATGTACTTTTCGATGAAGTCGCCCATGCCCGCGCCCAACTGCGCGTTGTGCACGCCGCCGGCAGTGATGCCGTGGTTCATGACCAGTCCACCCGGCCTCAGCAGCCGGCGCAATTTGCCGAAGTAGGCCGGCAGCCGGGCCCGCCCGACATGCTCGAACATGCCGATGGACGCGATGCGGTCGAAGGGTTCGTGCTCGGGCAGGTCGCGGTAGTCGAGCAGGCGAACCTCGACACGGCCGCGCAGCCCGCGCTCGTCGATCAGGCGGCTGACGTGCGCGTGCTGGTTTCTGGACAAGGTGATTCCCAGCCCCTGCACGCCGTAGTGCTCGGCGGCCCACAGCAGCAGGCCGCCCCAACCGGCGCCGATGTCCAGAAAGCGCTGGCCGGCACCCAGGCGCAGCTTGCGGCACACATGGTCGAGCTTGGCTTGCTGGGCCTGCGCCAGCGTGGCGTTCGCGGCGCGGAAGTAGGCGCAGGAGTAGACCCGCAGCGGGTCCAGCCAGAGCGCGTAGAAGTCGTCCGACACGTCGTAGTGGAACTGGATGCGCTGCGCGTCGCGCTCGCGCAGGTCGCGCCAGCGTGAGCCCCATGACACCAGCGACTGCCACCAGGACCGGGCGCCATCGGCCTGCCGCGGGTCGCCCACCAGCTCGGCGGCGATGGCCATCAGGTCGGCCATCGAGCCTTCGATGTCGAGCTTGCCGCGCACGTAGGCGTCGGCCAGCGTTCCGATCTGGCCGCGCGCCAAGGCCCCCAGCCAGCGCGGCTCGTGGAACGTCAACCGCAATGCGGGCTGGCCGCTTCCGGCCCGGCCGCCGGGCCAGTCGAGCGCCACCTTCAGCGGCAGCCGCTCCAGACGCTGGTCGATCAGACTTGAAAATGCATTCATGGCATCCCCATCGCAGTGCCGAAGGCGCAGCGCTACTGTAGGCAATTTGACCGGTGGCTGCATTGCGCGCCATCACCAATGGTGTGACGGCGGCGCGCTCGGTTGATGACAGCGCCATCGAAGCGTCGACAGCCCATGGTCACAGTGGCTAGACTGCGCACACACCCACCCGGAGAGAGCCCCGTGAGCATCAGCGTCGACTACTTTCTTGCCCCCCAATCCCCGTGGACCTACCTGGGCCACCAGCGCTTCGCCGACCTGGCCAGGGCCGCCGGCGCGCAGGTCAACGTGTTGCCGATCGACCTGGGCGGCAAGGTGTTTCCGGTCTCGGGCGGGCTGCCGCTGGGCCAGCGCGCGCCACAGCGGCAGGCCTATAGGCTGGTCGAGTTGAAGCGCTTCAGCGAGCACCTGTTGCTGCCCCTGACGCTGCAGCCGACCTACTTTCCGGTGCCGGGCGACGATGCGGCCAGGCTGATCATCGCGGTGGAACTGCACGATGGCGCCGATGCCGCGATGGCGCTCACCGGTGCCGTCCTGAGCGCCGTGTGGGCGCAGCAGCGCAACATCGCCGACGCCCAGGTTCTTGCCGCCCTGCTGGGTGAAACCGGGCTGGCCGCAGGCCGGCTTGAAGACGCGCAACGGCCCGCGGCCGCCGAGCGCTACGAAGCGAACACGCAGCGCGCCATCCAGGCCGGTGTGTTCGGCTCGCCGAGCTATGTGATCGATGGCGAGATCTTCTGGGGCCAGGACCGGCTCGACTTCGTGCAGCGGCGCCTGGCGCGCGGCTGAATCGGCCATGACGACAGGCAGCTCCATGGCCTCATCGACCACCCTCACCGCCGCCGACGGCCATCGCTTGAACGCTCATGTCACAACGCCCGCCGGTCCACCGCGCGGCGCGTTGCTGGTGGTGCAGGAAATATTCGGCGTCAATTCCCACATTCGTTCGGTCGCCGACGGTTATGCCGCCGATGGCTACCTCGCCATCGCGCCGGCCCTGTTCGACCGCGTCGAGCGCGGTGTCGAACTGGGCTACAGCCCGGCCGACATCCAGCGCGGGTTCGAGCTCAAGACCGCGTGCCGCGCCGACCAGGCGCTGCTCGACATCGCCGCGGCCATCGCGCACGTGAAGGCGGCCGGCCGCGTCGGCATCGTCGGCTACTGCTGGGGCGGTTTGCTGAGCTGGCTTGCGGCCTGTGAACTCGACGGCCTGGCGGCCAGCGTGCCCTATTACGGCGGGGGCATGCCCGAGCAGGCGGGGCGCACCCCCCGTTGCCCGGTGATGGCGCATTTCGGCGCAAGCGACAGTCACATCCCGCTGCCCACGGCCGAGGCCTTTCGGCAAGCCCAGCCCGCTGTCACCGTGCACCTGTACGCCGCCGGCCACGGCTTCAATTGTGATCAGCGCGGCTCGTTCGATGGCGCCAGCGCGGCGGCGGCGCGCACGCGCACGCTGGCTTTCCTGCGCGAGCATGTGGGCTGACCGCCGGGTGCGGGCGGCGGCAGCGGCGGCGCTGGTGGCGCTGCTGCTGGCCAGTGCGCCGGCGCGCGCCGAGCCTTACACCGGCCCGCTGTTCGACGCCCACCTGCACTACAACGAAGAAGCGTCGGCGTCGGCCCATCCGCTGGACGACGTGCTGGGCCGCATGCAGCGCAGCGGCGTGCGCGCCATCCTTGCCAACAGCCGGCCCAACGACGGCACCAAAGCCCTCGCCAATGCGAAGGCGCAGACGGCGGCGGCGGGGGTTCACGTGGTGCCCTTCGTGCGCCTGTATCGCAATCGGGCCGACTACAGCGGCTGGTTCAACGACCCCGGCATCACCCAGATGGTCCAGGCCGAACTGGCGGCCGGCACCGCAGCCGGGCCCTATCGCGGCCTGGGCGAGTTCCACCTCTACGACAGTGCAAACGCCAACGCTCCGGTGGCGCTGCAGTTGATGCGCTTGGCGCAAGCCAAAGACCTGGCCGTGCTGGCCCATGTGGACGACACGGCCATCGACCTGCTGATGGCGCACGCACCGAAGGCCAGGCTGATCTGGGCCCATACCGGCATCGGCGGCGCGCCGGTGGCGCGTGTGCGTGCGCTGTTGACGCGCCACCCGACGCTGATGGGCGAGTTGTCGTATCGCCCCGGCCTGCTCGACGCCAATGGCCGGCTCGGCGCGGAATGGAAGGCGCTGCTCAATCAATTTCCGGGCCGCTTCATGATCGGCTCGGACACCTGGGTCAACGCCCGTTGGCAGGGCTACGAGTCGCTGATGCGGGAAGCGCGCGCCTGGCTCGGTGAGCTGGAGCCGGGTGTTGCAAGGCAAATCGCCTGGGGCAACGGCGCCGCGCTGTTCGGCTTGCCCGAGCCGCAGCCGCGCTGACTCGCGCGGCGGGCAAAAAAAAGCCGGTGCATCGCACCGGCTCTTTCACAACACGCCTGGCGTGCTTACTTCAGGTGACCGTTGATCAGCTTGGTCATTTCGAACATCGAGACCTGGGCCTTGTTGAAGATTTCCTTCAGCTTGGCGTCGGCGTTGATCATCGTGCGCTTGGCCGCATCTTGAAGTTTGTTCTTCTTGATGTACTCCCACACCTTCTTGGTGACCTCGGTGCGGGGCACCGGCGTGGCGCCGATGATGGCGGCCAGCGCCGCGCTCGGGGTCATGGCCTTCATGAAGGCCGCGTTGGGGGTGCGCTTCTTGGCCGCCACCTTCTTCGCGGGAGCTGCCTTCTTCGCAGCCACCTTCTTGGCCGGAGCGGCCTTCTTCGCAGGAGCCGCCTTCTTGGCGGGTGCGGCCTTCTTCACTGGCGCCGCCTTCTTCGCGGGAGCCTTCTTCGCAGTTGCCATTTCAATTTCTCCATCACAAGTTAGTTGTTGATGTGCCCGGGTCGGGCGAGAGCCGCATGGACTCTCATTTCTCCAATACCCCGCGCGGTGCGAATGGTACTGCCTCACTGCGTCATTGAGAAGCAGTTTTCATAGGAGAAATGCGCTTTCTTTCGAGGACAAGCCGGCTTTTGTCGTGCGCGCACGTCAATGCGTGAACATCATCGGCGCGCGCGCTGTGTCGAGGGCCGGCGCGCCGATGCGCCGGCATCAGGTCTGAGCCCACTGCCGCAGCAGGTTGGGGTGCGTGCAGGTCGGGCCGATCACGGCGCCATCGGCCTCGCCGATCGCGCTGCGCGCCTTGCTGTCGATCGAGAAAAAGCGCGCCTCGCGGCGGCCCCGCGCAGCGCGAGGCGGGGGCGTTGCGCGGTATGCTGCGCGCCATGAAGATCATCGTTCGCTGGCTCCTCCTTGCCGCCGCGCTGCTGCTGGTGGCCTACCTCTACCCGGGCGTCAAAGTCGCGAGCTTCGGCGCGGCGATGATCGCGGCCTTCGTGCTGGGCTTGCTCAACACGCTGCTGCGGCCCATCCTGGTGCTGCTGACCCTGCCGGTGACGCTGATCACACTGGGCCTGTTCCTGTTCGTCATCAATGCGCTGATGTTCTATTTCGCCGCGCACCTGCTCGACGGCTTCACCGTCAACGGTTTTGTGGCCGCGCTGATCGGCTCGTTGATCTACAGCCTGTGCGGCATGGTGATCGACGTGGCGATGGAGCGGCTGTTCGCCTCGCGCTGAAGGATCAACGCGCGGGTTGCGCGGTCTTCAAACCGGCCCCACGAACCTCGAACCGCACCGCCTGCAGCGGCTTGCCGTCGCGCCCCATCAGTTCAAGCGTGTGCCGCCCCGGCCACGGCGCCCACAGCCAGCGCCGACCCGCGCCGAGGCGCCGGCCATCGAGCACCCAGTCGCCCGCTTCACCTTCGAAGTGAATGCGCTGGGCGGCCGCGGGCATGTCCGGATCGAGCGCGAACACACTGCCGTCGCGCGGGCTGCTGATGCCGAAGGCCTGCGGGCCCAGCACCTGCGCGCCGGCACGCTGCAGGGTTTGCTCGGTGCCGCTCAGGAAGACCTCGTCGCGGGCCGGCTCGCGCTGGTCGTCGAAGCCGATCCGCGCGCTCACCACGCCAGGTGGCGCCGTGGGCCGCTGCGATGGCCGGCCGTCGTGCAGGTGGCGCACCAGCGTTTGCCAGATCGGTGCGGCACCGCTGACGCCGCTGACCTGGTGCATCGCCTCGCCGCTGGCGTTGCCGACCCACACGCCGACGCTGAAGCGGTCGGTGAAGCCGATGCACCAGTTGTCGCGCAGGTCCTTGCTGGTGCCGGTTTTCACCGCGGCAAATCCGCGCGTGGCCAAGGCACTGTCGAGGCCGAAGGTGCGGGCGCGCGCGTTGTTGTCCGACAGGATGTCGGTGACCAGGAACACCGCCGCCGGGTCGGCCACGGTCTTGGCCAGCGGCGGGTTGCCGCGCGCATCCAGATGCAATTTGACCGGTGTGAGGCGCCCGGCGTTGGCCAGCGTTCGATAGGCGTTGGTCAAGGCCAGCAAGCTGACCTCGGCGCCACCGAGCGCGAGCGAGTGGCCGTAGTGGCCCGCGCCCTCGGTCAGCGCCAGCCCGAGCTGGTTGAGCCGCGCGTGCAACGCGTCCGCCCCCAGCAGCTCGGCCACCCGCACGGCGGGCACGTTGAGGCTGGCGCCCAGCGCAGTGCGCGCGCTGACCCAGCCTTTGAATTCGCGGTCGTAGTTCTGTGGCAGGTACAGGCCGTTGCGCGTGCCGATCTGGGCCGGTGAATCGTCCAGCAGGCTGGCGGGCGTGATGAAGCGTTGCTCGAAGGCCAGTTGATAAACGAAGGGCTTCAGCGTGGAGCCGGGCTGGCGCCGCGCGAGCACGCCGTCCACCTGCGCCGCACCCGACAGCTCGCCGCTGCCGCCCACCCACGCCAGCACCTCGCCGCTGGCGTTGTCGAGCACGATCACCGCGCCGTCTTCGACGTTGCGGCCACTCAGCTCGGTGAGCTGGCGGCGCAGCGCACGCACCGCCAGGCGCTGCAGGCCGGCGTCCAGCGTGGTGCGGCGCGTTGCGCTGCCTGCGCCGGCCAGCGCCTGGCGCGCGAAGTGGGGTGCCAGTTGTTCGCCCAGTGGCATGCCGCCTTTGCGGACCAGCGCGGTCTCGGCCAGCGCCACCACCCCGGCGCACGGCGCGCCCTGCGCGGTCAACACACCGCAGGCGCGGGTGGCCACGGTCTGGGCCGAAGCGTTCGGCCCGCGCACCAGCGCGGCGGCCAGCGCGGCTTCCTGCGCATCCAAACCACTCGGGTGCTTGCCGAAGTAGGTTTGCGACAGCGCGTTGATGCCCACCACCTCGCCGCGAAACGCCACCGAATTCAGGTAGGCCTCGAGAATCTCGCTCTTTTTCCACTGCGCATCGAGCCGGGTCGCGGTGACGGCCTGGTCGAACTTCTGCGCCAGGCTGCGGCCCTCGGCGGGCCGCGCCAGGCCAGCGTCGATGAGCCCGGCAAGCTGCATCGTCAAGGTCGACGCGCCACGTGTGCGTGTGTTCCACAGGTTGCCCCAGGCGCTGCGCGCCACCGCCGCCCAATCGACGCCGCTGTGCTCATGGAAACGCCGGTCCTCGCTCAGCACGATGGCCCGCAGCAGCGCGGGCGACATGTCGGCCAGCGCCACCCAGGCCAGGCGGCGCACGTTCTTGTCGACGCGAATGGATTGAATCGGCTCGCCATGGCGGTCGAGCAGCGTGGTGTCCGACGGCTGGTGCGCCGCCTTCACCTCGGTGAACGACGGCAGCGCCACCGCAGCGATCGAGCTTGCCGCCAGCGCGCTGACCAGCAGGCCGCGCGCGAGCGTCGCCGACAAATTCACTGGCTCACCTCGATCGTGGCATTCGGCGATTCGCCAAAACTCTCCGGCGCGTACATCGCCTCGACCCGGGTGGGCGGCAGCCCGAATCGCCCCGGGTTGCTGAGCCGCACGGTGTATTCGACGACATGCCTGCCGCGCGGCAAATACTCGAAGTAGCTGCGGAACGCCTCGAAGCTGCGTTCTTCATACGCCGCCCAGGCGCTGCCTTCCCGGCGTTCGGCGCGCGTGGCGATCGCCGAATCGCGCCCCAGGCCCGAGCCCAGAATCGTCGCGCCGCCGGGCACCGGGTCGCTCAGCACGACCCAGGTCATGTCGGCCTGCGCGTCGACCTCCAGGCGCACCCGCAGCACATCGCCGCGCGACCACCGGGCCTTGTCTTTCTGCTCCACCGCGGTCACGCTGCGCGCCACGCTGTAGCCGGCGCGGATCGGCGCCTTGAGCGGCACGGCGGCCAGGCTCTGCACTGTGAGCCACGGCTTGCCCGCGCCTTCTTGCGTGACGTTCAGAACACCTTGCCGGGCCGGCCACGGCAAGCTGACCGCGCCGCCCTCGGCCGCCGCGCTCCAGTCGATGCTGCGGGTGATGCCGGCCGCGCCTCCGGCCAACGTGGCGACGGTCTTGCCCTCGACCTTGGTCGATTCAAAGCGGGCCGAAAACTTGTCCAGCGCGAGCGACCCCCACAGGTTGGCGGTGGTCGTCAACCACGCGCCGCCGCGCTGGCGCGCCAGGCTGCCCACCACCATGCGCGGCAGATCGTCCTTCCAGGCCGGGTCGTCCAACACCGCCAGGATCAGCCGGGCCGCATTCGCGTCGGCGCTGTCCATCAGCCACCACCAGAAGTCGCCCTCTTCGTTGCTGAACTTCAGCGTCGTGCCGGCGTAGCTCAGGCGGCTGCGCAGCAGTTGCTGCGCTTCGTCGAGCCGCCTGGCCTGGTCGGGCACGCCCTGCATGCGGCGCAGGATGCCGAGCCAGTCGATCAGCGCCGCGGTGGGCCACAGGTTCGGCGTCAGGTTGATCGAGCCCAGCATCTTCGGCTGCGCGCGGCCGTGGCGCGCCAGCGCCTCGATGGCCGCCAGCTTGCGCACGTCCAGGTCGGGCCGGGGCGACCAGAACTTGCGTTCGATGCGGCCTTCGACAAATGCCGTCAGCCCGGCCAGCATCGCGTCGCGCGCGGCCGGCGGCAGCTCGTATCCGGCCTCGTGCGCGGCCGCGAGCACGTAGGCCGTGAGGCGGTCGCTGCCGCGCGCACCGTCCTCGGCGCGCGGCGGAAAATAATTCGCCAGGCCGTCGCTGTCGAGGTAAGTTGGCAAGGCATTGGCCAGCGCCGACCACAGCTTGCCATCCGCCAGCCCGATGGCCTTGGAGGCTTTTTGTTCCAGGCAGGCAAACGGATAGGTTTCGAAATAGCGCCGCATGCCGGGCAGCGCGCCGCTCAGGCGTGGCTGCACGGCCAGGTTGATGCCGCCCCGTTTGAGGCCACCCGCCGCCAACCCGTCGGCCGGCGCGGCCAGCGGCAGCATCACGCTGCCATCGAGCTGCTGCAGCGTGGCCTGCAGCACCCGCAGCGGCACCGCGGCGCTGACGATCTGGGTCAGCTTGAGGCGGTCTTTGGCGCGCTCCGGCGCGCTGCCGGCCTGCTCGTCCACCGCCGCCTCCCAGCTCAGGCTGAACGCGTCGGCCGGCACGTCCACCGGCCACATCACTTCCTTGGCGGCGCCGGCGGCCAGCAGCACGTCTTGCGGCGCCAGCGTGAGCGGGGTGCGCGTGATCTCAAGGCCGCTGTGGATCACCCCCTGCAAGCTGGCCCGCACGCTCATCTCGCGCGCGGTGGTGTTGCGCAGCGTCAGCATGGCGCTGAATTTGTCGCCCTCGCGCACCAGCGGCGGCAGGCCGGCCAGCACCTGCAGGTCTTGCGTGACCCGGATGCTCGTGCTGCCGCTGCCGAACTGCTGCGCGCCCGCGTCGGCCACGGCCACCAGCTTGAAGCTGGTGAGTGAATCGTTCAGCGGCACCTCGACCACCGCCTCGCCATTGGCGTCCAGCGCCACCTGGGCCTTCCACACCAGCAGCGTGTCGAACAGTTCGCGCGTGCCGCCGCGCCCGCCCCCGCCACCGGCGGCAAGCGCCTTGCGGCCGTAGTGCCGGCGGCCGATGATCTCGCTCTGCGCGGTGCTGGTCTGCACCCCCCACGGGCGCTGCTGGATCATCGCGTTCAGCAGGTCCCACGAGGCGTTGCCGCGCAGCGCGAGCAGGCCCTCGTCGACGGCGGCGAACGCCACCTCGGCACCGGCCAGCGGCTGGCCCGCCTGGGTGACCTTGATGCGCGCGAGCGCCGTCTGGCGCACGCTGTACTGCGGCTTGTCGGCGCTCACGCTGACCTGCAGTTCATGCTCGGCTATGCCGATCCGCAGCGCCGCCACGCCGAGCTTGAACGCCGGCCTGGACAAGTCGACCATTGCCGTGGGCGCCTGGTAGTCGCGCCCCTCGTAGATGAAGCTGCGCACCCAGCTCAGCGGCTCCTTCCAGCCCCAGGTGAAGAACGAATACCACGGCACGTCGCGAATGCGCCCGCGCAGCGCCAGCACGCTGACGTAAACGTTCGGGCCCCAGCCTTTCTGGATCTTCAACTCGATGGTCGGGTCGTCGCCGCGCAGCGTGAGCAACCGGGTTTCAAGAATGCCTTCGCGCTCGACCCCGACCAGCGCGGTCGCTTCGCGAAACGGCATGCGCACCTGCAGCCGCGCGGTCTCGCCGGGCTCGTAGCGCTTCTTCTCGGGCAGCACGTCGATGCGGTCGTCGTTGTTCTGCGCGAACCACAACTCGCCTTGTTTCGTGACCCACACGCTGGTGGCTGACTGCACGGTGTTGCCTTGCGCGTCGGTGCCGCGCACGATCAGCTGCACCTCGCCGGCGGTCTGCAATTCGGCCTCGCACAACAGCAGGCCGCGCGCGTCGGTGCTGCCGCTGCACAGGCTGCCGATCTCTTTGATTTCGGTGCGGTTGTCGTAGGCGTAGAAGCCACCGACCATGCGCTTGCGCGTGCTGATGACCTGGCTGAGCTGGCCGCGCACATCGACGCTCTGGCCCTTGATGGGCACGCCCTTCGTGTCGAGCGCGAGCGCCGTGAACTTGACCTTGCCGCGGTTGCTGGCCCACGACCCCGCTTTAATGCCCAGCACCACCGCGCCGGGCCACAGCTCGACGCGGGTGCTGGCGGTTTGCACTTCGCCATTCGGGTCGTTGAAGGTCACTTCGGCCAGCAGCTCGGAAGGCCGCGCGATGCGGGGCAGCTCCTTGAGCGTGAACGTCGCGGCGCCATTCCTGTCGGTGGTCAGCGGCAGCTTGTCGGCCACCAGCCTGGCGTCGCCGGCAGAGCGTTCACTCCCTTCTTCCGACTCCTGCGCCGGGCCGGGCTCGCGCGGTGGTTCGAACGAGAACTCGTCGAACGCGGGGAAGTTCAGCGCCCGGTTGCGCAGCAGCGCCGACGCGCGCGCCGGGGCCTGCGCCATCGGGCCGCCGGAGAAGTAGTTCAGCTGCAAGGCGATCGCGATGTCCTTGGGCGCCACCACGGTGGCCACGATGGCTTTTGGCCCGCTGACGCGCGCGTCCACCAGCGGCAGACGAAACTCTTCGACGCGAAACTCACCGCTGGCCCAGCGGCGGTAGCGCTTCTCGTCAACGGGCTGGCCACGCTCCAGCACCACCTCGTACAGGCCGAGCTTGGCCGCGGCCGGAATGTTCCAGCTGGAGGCCGCGCTGCGCGACCCGCTCCACTGCAGCGGCTGCACGAACTCCTGGCCGCTGCCCTGGTGCACGATCTTCATTTGGGTCGGCAAGTCCTCGGCCTTCAGCATCGCCAGCCCGGCCGAGGTCTCAAGCCGGATGAAGTGCTTCATGGCCACGGTTTCGCCGGCGCGCAACAGGCTGCGGTCCAGCACCGTGTGGGCGCGCGCGTCGGGCTCGGGGCCGATCTGGGTCGGCACATTGAAGCGCCACGGCTCGATCCCTTTTTGCCAGCCACTGAACACGAACGCGCTGTCGAGCACGCCCTTGGCATCGGCCTTGCGCGCGCTGACGAACAGCGCCTCTTCGGTGTCGCAGCCGTCCCCGTCGTCGAACGCTTTCGGCACGCGGGCGATGCCTTGTGCATCGGTGCGGCCTTCCCACAGGCGCCGGCCTTGGCAGTCGCTCAGCGCCACGTCCGCGCCCTCCACCGGCTTGCCACGGTCCAGCGTGGTCACCCACACCAGCGCGTTGTCGCGCCCGCGCTTGAAGTGCACACCGAGCTGGGTCACCAGCACGCCGGTGCGCACGAACATCGGCGCCTTGGGGTCGAGCAGCGATTCGCCGAGCCGCCTCGATTCGATCTCGACCACGTGGTATCCGGGCTCGGGCAGCGGCAGGCCGATGAGCTCGAACGGGCCCGACTCACCGCCTTTGAGTTGCGGCAGGTCGAGGCGGCGCGCGTCTTTCTGGTCGGTCAGCAGCGAGCGGCCGCGCGCGGCGAAGTCGTTGTCGAGCTTCTTGACGCGGGCATGCCATTTGATGATGTCGGCGTCGCTTTGCAGCCGCAGCACACGCACGCTGCCGGTGTTCGCGCCCGGTGCCAGGTCGCCCTGCACATGGCGCAGCGTCACCGGCAGCATCGCATCGGCATTCCACTCGACCACGCCGAACGGCGCGGTGGCGAACTTGGCGATCGGCGGCGCCTCGGCGGTCTTGATCGTGAGCGGAAAGGCCGATCCGTTGGCCAGCGGGCGCCCGGCGTTGTCGTTGAAGCCGGGCGGCAACTCGATGCTCAGCGTGGCGTTTTCGGGCAGCGGGCGCGGGAAGGTGATCGACTGCAGGTCGTCGGCCTTGTTGTCCTTGTCCAGCACCGGCGCCATCGGTGCGCCGGTGGCCGCCTTGAGCCGCACCTGCAGCGCCAGAGCGCGCGGCACCGGCGCCGAGAAGTTCAGGCTCATCGGCAGCACCGGCCAGCACGCCGCGCCGGCGCGTTCACGCTCGCACGAGAACTCGGCGATGAAGGCCTTGCGCACCTTGTACTTGTAGACCTGCTCGACGCTGGTGGTGATGCGCGGGTTGGCCAGCGCGGCAATGCCCTTGCCCCACACCAGCCGCACCGCCGCATCCGCCGGCAACGGGCGCGGGCAGGCGAACACGAGCATCTGCGCGGCCTGTTTTTCGAGCCGGCGCGCCTTGAGGAGGTCGGCGCGCGCCGGGCCGGAGACGATGCGCACCGGCAGGCGTTCGCCGATGCCCTGCACTTCGCACCACACGTTGGCCACCACGCTGGTGTCGACCGCCGGGCCGCTGAGGCGCAGCAGGAAGTGCTGGTCTTCGTCGATGGTGGCGCCGTCGAACGGCTGCATCGACAGCACCGCCGGGCCGCCGGTGCTGAAGGCGAATTCGTCGCGCCCGGTCAAAACGCCGGCACTGGGCTTCCAGCCCGCGCGGGCTTTCAAGGTGCAGCGGGTGCCGGGCGGCAGCGCGTCCTTGAAGTCGTACAGCCAGACCCGGTCACTGGCCCAGCGGCCCGAACCCGCCGCCGCGGCGCCCTGGCAGCTCACACCCATCGGGTCGGGCAGGCGCAGGTCGCCGAACGGCAGCACGGCGTCGCTGAACTTGACCGTGACCTGCCGCACCTGCGCCACCTCGCCTTGCGGGCTGACGCTGGTGATGCTGGCGGCCTGCGCGGGC
>JANORB010000161.1:0-33421 GCA_031415135.1 Methylibium sp. | reverse complement strand
GCGCTGATCGAAGCGCTGAGGTCGCCATGACCGCACCGCTGGACCCGGTTGCGAAGCCCACCGGCGCGATCGCCCTCGACACGCTGGAATTGACCAAGCGCTTCGGCGCCTTCACCGCGCTCGACCACGTGTCGCTCAAGGTCGCGCCCGGCACCGTGCACGCCTTGCTGGGCGAAAACGGCGCCGGCAAGAGCACGCTGGTCAAGTGCGTGGTCGGCTACCAGCGCGCCGACGAGGGCAGCGTGCTGATCGACGGCCGCGAGCGCGACATCGCCACGCCGGTGGTCGCGCGCGACCTGGGAATCGGCCTGGTCTACCAGCACTTCACCCTCGTTACCGGCATGACGGTGGCCGAGAACCTGTTGCTCGCGCGCGGCCACATCCCGGCCGTGGTCGACTGGCCGGCCGCGCGCCGCGAGCTGGCCGCGTTCCTGGACACCACGCCGTTCAAGCTCGACCTCGACGCCACGCCGCAGCAACTCTCGGCCGGCCAGAAGCAGAAGCTCGAAATCCTCAAGCAACTGCTGCTCAAGCCGCGCCTCTTGATCCTGGACGAACCCACCTCGGTGCTCACACCGCAAGAGGCCGACGAGGTGCTGGGCCTGCTGCGCGACCGCGCGCACGCCGGCGAGTGCAGCATCGTGCTCATCACCCACAAGTTCCGTGAAGTCAGCGCCTATGCCGACGATGTGAGCGTGCTGCGCCGCGGCCGGCGGGTGGCCGCGCACCGCGTGGCCGACACCGACCCGCGGCAATTGGCCACCGACATGGTGGGTGGCGCCGACGACCCCCAACGCGACACCAGGCGCGAATTCAGCGCTCCCGAACGCGCCGCGCGCGCGCCCGGCCCCGAGCGCCTGCGCGTGAGCCGCCTCACGGGCGACGGCGACCGCGGCCAGACGGCGGTCGACGGCCTGAGCCTGGCGGTGCGGGGTGGCGAGATCGTCGGCATCGCCGGCGTGGCCGGCAACGGCCAGCGCGAACTGCTCGAAGCGCTGGTAGGCCAGCGCCGCATCGCCGCCGGCGAAGTGCACATCGGCAGCGAGCGCTTCCACGCCACGCGGGACCAGAACTTCAGGCTCAAGGTGCGCAGCCTGCCCGAAGAGCCGCTGCGCAATGCCTGCGTGGGCGAGCTGAGCGTGGCCGACAACATGGGCTTGCGCCGCTTCGACCGCGCGCCGGTGTCGCGCCTGGGCTGGATGCGCGCGGGCCCGTTGCGTGAACGCGCACGCGCGCTGATCGAGCAGTTCGGCGTCAAGACCCGCGGCGAGCTGGCGCCGATCCGTTCACTGTCGGGCGGCAACGTGCAGCGCGCGGTCCTGGCCCGGGAACTCAGCGAAGAGGCCGATGTGCTGATCGTTGCCAACCCGGTGTTCGGGCTCGACTTCGCCGCCGTGGCTGAAATCCACCAGCGCCTGATGGACCTGCACAACCGCGGCGGCGCGGTGCTGCTGATCAGCGAAGACCTGGACGAGCTGCTCGCCTTGTCGGACCGTGTGCTGGTGATGAGCGAAGGCCGCATCGTGCACGAGAGCGGCGCGGCGCAGGCCGACCGCAGGGTGCTCGGCGCGCACATGGGCGGCGGCCACCCTGCGGCGCTGGCACCGGCCGCACCCGCCGAGGCGGCTACCGCATGATCACCCTGAAAGCCAACCCGTTCGACTACCGCTTCGAGGTGAGCCACACGGCGCTGGTCATCATCGACATGCAGCGCGACTTCATCGAGCCGGGTGGCTTTGGCCAAACGCTGGGCAACGACGTGTCGCTGCTGGCCGCGATCGTGCCCACCGTCCAGCGCGTGCTGCATGCGTGGCGCCAGGCCGGTGGCATGGTGGTGCACACGCGCGAGTCGCACCGCCCCGACCTAATGGACTGCCCGCCCGCCAAGCGGCTGCGCGGTGCGCCCCGGCTGCGCATCGGCGACGCCGGACCGATGGGGCGCATCCTGGTGGCCGGTGAACCCGGCAACCAGATCATCGCCGCGCTCGCGCCGGTCGACGGTGAATTCGTGATCGACAAACCCGGCAAGGGCGCGTTCCACGCCACGGCGCTGCAGCAACTGCTGCGGCAAAACGGCATCAGCCACCTGATCGTGATGGGTGTCACCACCGAGGTGTGTGTGCAAACCACGCTGCGCGATGCCAACGACCGCGGCTACGACTGCCTGCTGGTCGAAGACGGCACCGAAAGCTACTTCCCGGCCTTCAAACAAGCCACGCTGGAGATGCTGCGCGCCCAAGGCGCCATCGTCGGCTGGACGGCGCCCAGCGCGCTGCTGCTGGCGGCGCTCTGATGGCAGCGCCGTCGCCGTCGTTGGTGCCATCGTCGATGCCGTCGTTGATGTCATCACCCGCCTTTGCCGGCTGGCGTTCGCTGCCGCCGCGAGCGGCTGCAGCGCGCGCGATGCAGCGCCTGGGCGAACACAGCGGCGATCCGGCGTGGATCGCGGTGGCCACGGCGCAGCAGCTCGAACAACAACTGGTGCGCATCGAATCGCTGCCGGCCGAATCGCTGCCGCTGCGCGGCCTGCCGTTTGCCGTCAAGGACAACATCGACGTGGCCGGCTGGGTCACCACCGCCGGCTGCCCCGCGTTTGCGCACACCGCCACCCACACGGCGCGCGCGGTGCAAAAGCTGATGGACGCCGGCGCGGTGCTGATCGGCAAGACCAACCTCGACCAGTTCGCCACCGGCCTGGTCGGCACCCGGTCGCCGTATGGCGCGGTGCGCAACACCTTTGATCCGGCCTGCGTCAGCGGCGGGTCGAGTTCGGGGTCGGCGTCGGTGGTGGCGCGCGGCCTGGTGGCGTTTGCGCTGGGCACCGACACGGCGGGCTCGGGCCGCGTGCCGGCCGGCTTCAACAACCTGGTGGGAATGAAACCGACGCCGGGGCGCGTCAGCATCGACGGCGTGCTGCCCGCCTGTCGCACGCTCGATTGCCTGTCGATCTTTGCGCTGCTGGCCGCGGATGCCGCCGAGGTGCTGGCCGTGATGGAACACGCCGAAGGCGAAGCCCAACAAGAGCCGGCCTTTCGCAGCGCCGGGCTGGGCGCGCAGGCCATCGGCCCGGCGCGCTTTGGCGCCCGCCCGCGCGTCGGCTGCCCGATGCGCCCCGAGTTTTTCGGCAACCTGGCGTATGCCGCGGCATTCGACGCTGCGACGGCGCATCTGCAAGGCCACGGCATCGCGCCGCACGCCGTCGACATGGCGCCGTTTTTCGATGTCGCCCGGCTGCTGTACGAAGGCCCGTGGGTGGCCGAGCGCCACACCGTGCTCGAAGCGCTGCTGGCACGCGCGCCCGACGTGCTGGAGCCGACGGTGCGGCGTGTCGTCAGCGCGGCAACCCGCTTCAGCGCCACCGACGCCTTCCGCGCCGAATACCGGCTGCGCGAGCTGGAGGTGCTGACGCACGCGGTCTGGCGCCATGTCGACATGCTGATGCTGCCCACCGCGCCGACCCACCCGACGCTGGCCGACGTGGCCCGCGAGCCGGTGCTGCGCAACAGCGAACTGGGCCTGTACACCAACTTCGTCAACCTGCTCGGGCTGGCGGCGGTGGCCGTGCCGGCGGGCTTCACGCCGGCGGGCCTGCCGTTCGGCGTGAGCTTCGTCGCGCCCGGCGGCAGCGACGCGGCCTTGCTGGCCTGGGCCGCGCAATGGCAGGCGTCGCTGCGGCTGCCGCTGGGCTGCCGGCTCGGCCCGTTCCCCGTACCAGCGGCGGGCGCGGCGAAGGCGCCGGCGCGCACGCCGCGCGCCGAGCCGACGCTGGCCGTCGCCGTCGTCGGCGCGCACCTGCACGGCATGCCGCTGCACGCGCAACTCGTCGAGCGCGACGCCAGGCTGCTGCAGCGCACCCGCACGGCGCCGCGCTACCGCTTGCACGCGCTGCCCGGGCAGTCGCCGCCCAAGCCCGGCCTGGCGCGGTTGGCCGAGGGTGCGCAAGGCGGGGGCCACGCGATCGAGGTCGAGGTCTACGACATGCCGCAACGCCACTTCGGCTCGTTCCTGGCGCTGATTGCGCCGCCGCTGGGGCTGGGCTCGATCGAGCTGGAAGACGGCCGCTGGGTCAAGGGCTTCATCTGCGAGCCGTGGGCCCTGCAAGGCGCGGCCGACATCAGCGCGCATGGCGGCTGGCGCGCCTACATGGCTTCACTCGCGGCCCGGCCATGAACGACGCCAATGCCGTCAACCGCCCCGAGGTGCTGGCCGAGCTCAGCGCGCTGTTGCAGGCCTACGAAGCGGCGTTCATGCGCAACGATGTGCAAGCCCTCAACGCCTGTTTCTGGGACGACCCGGCACTGACGCGCTACGGCATCGCCGACCTGCAAATGGGGCATGCCGAACTGGTGGCCTTTCGCGCGGCGGCGGCGGCGCCGAACTTCACCCGCACGCTGCACAACGTGCGCATCACCACCTTCGGTCGCCACACCGCGTTTGCGTTCACCGAATTCACGCGCAGCGACACGCCGTTGAAGGGCCGGCAAAGCCAGACCTGGGTGCGATTTGACGATGGGTGGAAAATTGTCGCTGCCCATGTGAGCATGGTGCCTTGACACCCACCTTGTCCGCCCACCCGACCCCGCCGATGTTGTCTGTGCCCGGCCCGCTGGCCCCCACCACGCTGGCCGAGCGCGCCTACGCGCTGATCAAGCAGCGCATCTTCGACTTCGAGCTGATGCCGGGCGACCGGTTTTCCGAACTCGAACTGGCGCAGCAGGTGCGCGTCAGCCGCACGCCGCTGCGCCAGGCGCTGCAGCGGCTGCAGCGCGAAGGCTTCATGCAGGTGTTCCCCAAGAGCGGCTGGCTGGTGACGCCACTGGACTTCGACCAGTTCGACGAGCTGTACGACTTTCGCGTGCTGATCGAGTGTTTTGCGGTGCGCCATTTGTGCGAGGCCGAAGAGCGGCCCAGCCTGAAGGCGCTGGCCGCCGTGTGGCTGGTGCCGGCCGGTGAACGCGAACCGGACGGCAGGCGCGTCGGCCAGCTCGATGAGCGCTTTCATTCCGAGCTGGTGCACGCCACCGGCAACCGCGAGATGCACAAGGCCCACTGCGAGCTGACCGAGCGCATCCGCATCATCCGGCGGCTGGACTTCACCAAGCCGCGCCGCGTGGACCTGACCTACCAGGAACACGCCAGGATCCTGCGCGCCATCACCCAGCGCCGCAGCGACGAAGCCCAGCGCCTGCTGCGCGCGCACATCGAACAAAGCAAGCTCGAAGTGCGGCAGATCACGCTGGACATGTTGTACCGGGCGAGGAATTCGGCGGCCTGAAGGTTCGGGCCGTCACCGGCGTGACGACTCCTCGATGAACTCTTCCAGCAAGCGCTTGAGCCGCAGCGTCTTGCGCTGCCCCAGCGCTTCCTCGACTTCGTCGTGGTGCGAATCCACGCTCTTCTTCAACCGGGCCACCGTCTCGATGCCGCGGTCGCTGATGTAGACCAGGACCTTGCGGCTGTCTTCGCTGTCGGCGGCGCGCTGCACCAGGCCGCGGCTGACCAGCTTGTCGATGTTCTTGGTCAGGGCCGGGTGGTTGAGCAGCACCCGCTCGGCCAGTTCACCCATCGAGCGGCCCTGCTCGTCCGACAGCACTTGCAGGATGCGCCAATGCTCCTCGGTCACGTCTTCGGCGGCGATCGACTGCGCCAAACCGAGGCGCATGCGCCGGTTGGCGGAGGCCAGCAGGTAGGCCAGGTACTGCGACAGGTCTTGATCGGGCATGGCACGAAATCCGCTTGGGCGTGGTTCGGCGGGGACGCTCGATGATAGGAGCTTTCCCTAGAAGGCTCGGCCCCGATCTCTGCGAAGCTTGTGTGAAATGCCTGCCAGCGGCCTGGCGAGTGGAGTCTGATTTGTCGACGCTCGAATTGGAAACCCCGCCCCCGCGGTTCGACCGGCGCAGTCGCTCGCCGGCCGCAAACGCGCCGCGCCCGCGCTGGGCGCGACACGAACTCAACGTGGCGCTGTGTGTCCCGCTCGGCGGATCGGCGGGCCTGTGGGGCCCGTCGGCGCTGGCCTGTGCCGAACTCGCGGTCGCCGAACTGAATGCCGCCAGCGGCATGGCCGGGCGCGCGTGCCGCCTGATCACGGTCAACGCCGCCGACAACGACACGTCGATCGAGGCGAACCTGCTCGACCTGGTGGGGTCCGGAGAAGTCGACGCCCTGGTCGGCCTGCACACCAGCGCGGTGCGCCAGCGCATCGTGCGGGTGGTCGGTGGCCGGCTGCCGTTTGTCTACACGCCGCTGTACGAGGGCGGCGAGCGCACCCCGGGCGTGTTCGCGATCGGCGAAACCACGGCCCAGCAACTGCGCCCGGTGATCGCCTGGCTGAGCCAGCGCAAGCGCCCCAAGCGCTGGTACTTTGTCGGCAACGACTACGTCTGGCCGCATGTGGCGCACCGGGTGGCGCGCGGCTGCGTGAGCGATTGCGGTGGCGCGGTGGTGGGCGAAAAGTTCCTGCCGTTCGGCACCACCGACTACTCGGAAGTGCTCGACCAGATTCGCCGCCTGCGCTGCGACGCGGTGATGCTGTCGCTGATCGGGCAGGACGAAGTCGACTTCAACCGCGCCTTCGGCCGCGCCGGCCTGTCGGCGGCGGCGCTGCGGCTTTCGAGCGTGATTGCCGAGAACGAACTGCTGGGCATCGGCGCCGAAAACACCGAGAACCTGTTCGTCACGGCGGGCTATTTCGCCGATCTGCAGACCGACGCCAACCTGGCGTTCAAGGAGCGCTACCACGCCCTGTTCGGCCGGCGCGCGCCCACGCTCAACACCTTCGGCCAGTCGACCTACGAAGGCATTCACTTCCTCGCTTCGGTGTTCGGCGCGGCGCGCGACGACACCCAGCCGTGGCGCCAGCTCGGGCGCCGCCCGCTGGACCATCAGAGCGCCCGCGACGTGGGCGTCACCAGCGCCGGAACGCGCCGTTTGCCGATCTACCTGGCCCAGGCCGAAGGACACCTGTTTCGCCTGATCGCGCGCCTTTGAGGCCTGCCCGCGGCACCGCCATTTGCTTTCCAAGGCAAACAATTTGGTTGACTTGGAAAATATCCTCTCCCACAATGGATTCGCACTGGCGCTGGCAGAGGAATCACAATGCTCGTTCTCGCATGGTTGCTCGGCATCATCGTCGTGGTCGTCGTGATCACGGTGGTGGTGATCTTCCTCAGCCGCTTCTATCGCAAGTCGACGCGCGACGTGGCCATCATCCGCACCGGCTTCGGCGGCCAGCGCACGATGATCTCGGGCGGGTTTCTCGCGCTGCCGTTCCTGCACAAGGTCGACGAGATCAACATGCGCACGATTCGGGTGGAAGTCCGGCGCGCCGGTGAAAAATCGCTGATCACCGAAGACCGCATGCGCGTCGACGCCGAACTCGAGTTCTACGTGCGCGTGCAGCCCACCGTCGAAGGCGTGGCCACCGCCGCGCAGGCGCTGGGCTCCAAGGCGTTCACGCCGGACGGCATCCGCAACATGCTCGAAGGCCGCTTCATTGATGCGGTGCAGGCCATTGCCGCGGCCGAGAAGATGGACACGCTGCACGAAAAGCGCGCCGAGTTCGTCGCCAAGGTCTCCAACCTGCTGCGCGACAACCTGGCGCACAACGGCATCCTGCTCGACTCGGTGTCGCTCACCCGGCTGGACCAGGCGGCGTTCGCGTCGCTGGACGAGAACAACGCGTTCAACGCGGTCGGGATGCGACGGCTGGCCGAGATCATCGCGGTCAACAAGAAGAAGCGCGCCGAGGTCGAGGCCGATGCCGACATTTCGGTGCGCCAGACGCTGCTCGACGCCACCAAGCAGCGCCTGATCCTCGGCCAGGAAGAGGAGCAGGCGCAGATCAACCAGCGCATGGCGATCGAAAAGATCAAGGCCGCCAGCGACGCCGAAACCACGCGCGCCCGCGAGCAGGCGATGGTCGCCTCGGACGACGCGCGCATCTCGCGCGAGCAGGACACGCGGATGCGCGAAATCCAGAAGTCGCGCGAGCTGCGCAAGCTCGAAATCGAGTCGCAGCTGAACTCCGAAATCCGCAAGGTCGAGAGTTCGATCCAGCTGGCTGGCAAACATGTGGAAGAAGCGCGCGCGCAAGCCGCGGCCGAACTGGCGCGCACCGAGGTCATCCTCGCGCAGGAGCAGGTGCAGACCGAGCGCGAACGCGCGGTGGCCGAGCGCTCGCGCGAAATGGCGGTCAAGCGGGTCGGCGAAGCCGGCGAGGTGGCCGAAGCGAATGCCGCCACCGAGGCGGCGGTGCTGCTGCGGCGCGCCCGCGCCGAGAGCGAAGCCACGCGCACCCGCGCCGACGCCGAGCGGCTGCGCATGCTGGCCGAATCGGAAGGCTCGCGCGCGCTGATCGCGTCGGAGAATTCGCTCAGCGAGTCGTTGATGCGGATGAAGCTGGAGAAGTACCGCCTCGACCGCATTCCCGACATCCTGCAGCAGATGATGAAGCCGGTCGAGAAGATCGACAGCATCCGCATCCACCAGGTCAGCGGCTTCGGTTCGAGCACCGGCGCCGGCCCCGGCTCAGCGGGCGGCGACGCCTCGGGCGGCGCCAAGCCGCCGGTGACGCAGGTGATGGACAGCATCATGGGCATGGCGCTGCAACTGCCCGCGTTGAAAAGCATCGGCGAGCAGATCGGCGTCGACTTCTCGTCGGCCGTCGATGTGGCGGGGCCCCGGCCCGCGGCCGACCCGCCCACCCGATGACGCGTCCCCTTCCGAACGCAGCCGCGTTCGCCACCGTTCCCGTCCCGACCATTCCCCTCAGGAGATGACACGATGACCACGTCCCGCCGCCGCTTCTTGGCCTCCACCGGTTCAGCCGCAGGGTTGACGGTGCTCGGTTCCGCGATTCCGTTCGAGCTCGTGCTGGCGCAGGGCGCGCCGATCAAGCTCGGCTCGGTGCTCGACAACTCGGGCAACCTCGACGCCTACGGCAAGCCGATGGTGATGGCCACGCTGCTCGCGGCCGAAGAGATCAACGCCACCGGCGGCCTGCTCGGCCGCAAGATCGAGGTCAAGCAGTACGACTCGCAAAGCGACATCGCGCTGTACACCAAGTTCGCGCAGCAACTGTCGCGCGACGACAAGGTCGACGTGGTGCACGGCGGCATCACCAGCGCGTCGCGCGAGGCGATCCGCCAGACCTTCAAGCGCGCCAACACGCTGTACTTCTACAACGTGCTGTACGAAGGCGGCGTGTGCGACCGCAACGTGGTGTGCACCGGCACCACGCCGGCGCAGGCGGTCGAGCCGATCGTCGAAGTGGCGCTCAAACAATGGGGCAAGACCGC
The DNA here is from genome assembly GCA_031415135.1 of Methylibium sp. Classification (GTDB taxonomy): domain Bacteria; phylum Pseudomonadota; class Gammaproteobacteria; order Burkholderiales; family Burkholderiaceae_C; genus LGRD01. Next base: position 24,122 of record JANORB010000161.1, on the reverse strand, counting down.
CTACATCCTGGCCGCCGATTACAACTACGGCCAGATCACCGCCAAGTGGCTGGCGCATTACATCGCGCAAGGCAAGGGCCAGGTGCTCAAGACCGATTTCTTCCCGCTCGACGTGGCCGACTTCGGCTCCACCATCGCCAAGATCCAGCAGGAGAAGCCCGCCTTCCTGGTGGCCGCGCTGGTGGGCGGTGCGCACATGTCGTTCTTCCGCCAGTGGGCGGCCTCGGGCATGAACAAGAAGATCCCGATGTGCTCCACCACCTTCGGCGTCGGCAACGAGCACCTGGCCTTGTCGGCGGCCGAGGGCGACGGCATCCTGATCGCCGGCAACTACAGCCAGGAATCGACCGAGCCGGCCAACAAGGAGTTCCTGGCCAAGTGGGCCAAGCGTTTCGGCGACACCAAGGTCGTGCACGAGATCGCCGTGTCGCAGTACCAGGGCATCATGTTGTGGGCCGCCTGCGTCAAGAAGGCCGGCTCGCTGGACCGCGACAAGATGCTCGCGGCGATCGAATCGGGTGTCAGCATCCAGGGCCCGGGCGGCAAGGTCACGCTCGACCCGAAGACGCACCACGCCACGCTGGACATCAAGGTGATGGAGGTCAAGGGCCAGAAGCTCACGATCAAGCAGGAGTTCAAGGCCCGCCCGCCGTCGGACACGGCGCAGTTCTGCGACCTGATCAAGAACCCGAACGAGAACAAGCAGTTCGAAGTCAAGACCTGAAAGCGCTGTCCCCACGCCCCGGCCCATGGACTACGCCTCCGTCGTCGCGCTCGAAAGCCTCTACATGATCGCCTTCCTCGCGCTCACCAGCGCGGGGCTGGCGGTGGTGTTCGGGATGATGCGCGTCATCAACCTCGCGCACGGCGAGTTCGTGATGATCGGCGGCTACACGACGATCGCGTGCGCCAAGGCCGGCATCAACATCTACTTCTCGATGCTGGTGCTGGCGCCGCTGGTGGTGGGCTTGTTCGGCTTGATCGTCGAGCGCATCGTGGTGCGCCATCTCTACGGCCGCATGATCGACACGATGCTGGCCACCTGGGGGCTGTCGCTGCTGATGATCGGCCTGGTGACGCTGATCTTCGGCAACACCGCGGTCAGCGTGCCCGCGCCGATCCCGGGCTACGCGCTGGGCAGCTACCAGATGGGCGGCTACAACCTGTTCATCATCCTGGTCGCGGTGCTGATGGTGCTGGGCCTGTGGCTGCTGCTGCGCTACACGCGGGTCGGGCTGATCGCGCGCGGCGCGATGCAAAGCGCCGACGTGGCGTCGTCGCTGGGCTACAACCCCAAGAGCGTCTACATGTGGACCTTCACCGCCGGCGCCGCGCTGTCGGGCCTGGCCGGGGGTGTGCTGGCGCCGCTGACGGGGCTGCTGCCTTCTTCGGGCGGCGCCTACATCGCCAAGGCCTTCATCACCGTCATCACCGGCGGTGCGTCGGTGATCGCCGGCACGCTGTCGAGCTCGGTCATCTTCGGCACCATCAATCAGCTCGTGTCGTTCGGGTCGACGCCGGTGATCGGCGAGATCGCGATGCTGGCGCTGGCCATCGTGCTGCTGCGCCTGATGCCGCAGGGCATCACCGGCCGGTTCTTCCGGAACGCCGCATGACCGGCAAGTTCGGCGCCGCCGGCCGTTTGCGCTGGGGCTGGTTCATCGGATTCGCGCTGGTGCTGGCGCTGGCCCCGCTGGCCACCGAAAGCGGCACGCCCACGCTGCTGTGCATCTGGGCGCTGTTTGCGCTGTCGCTCGGGCTGATGTGGGGTTATGCCGGAATCCTGAGCTTCGGCCACGCGGCCTATTTCGGCCTGGGCGCCTACACCTACGCGATCACGGCGATGAACACCGGCGAAAGCACGGCCGCGTTCCTGCTCGCGCTGATCGTTCCGGCGTTCGTGGCCGCGGTGCTGGGCGCGATGATGTTCTACGGCCGCATCAGCGATGTGTACATGGGTGTCATCACACTGGTCGTGACGCTGATCCTGTTCAAGTTCATGAACCAGACCGCCGGCGACGCCTACCGCATCGGCGCGGCGCGCCTGGGTGGCTTCAACGGCATCCCGGCCTTTCCCATCCTCAACGTGCCGGGCGACACCAGCCTCACGATCCACGGCACGCCGTTCTATTACGTGACCATCGTCTGCCTGCTCGGCTGCTACCTGCTGTCGCGCTGGATCCTGTCGAGCTCGTTCGGCCGGGTGCTGATCGGCATCCGCGAAAACGAGGTGCGCGCCGAACTGCTGGGCTACAACGCGCCGGCCTACAAGACGGCGATCTTCACCGTCAGCGCCGCGATGGCCGGCCTCGCGGGCTGCCTGTTCGCCAACTGGGCCGAGATCGTCACGCCCACCGTGTTCAGCCTCGGGCAATCGGCCGAGGTCATCATCTGGGTCGTGGCCGGCGGCCTGGGCACGCTGGTCGGGCCGATGCTCGGTGCGGCGGTGCTGGGCATGCTCAAGCTGCTGCTCGGCTCGCAGACGCTGATCGACAACTCGCTGGTGCTGGGCGTGATCCTGATCCTCGTCGTGCTGCTGGTGCCGCGCGGGCTGGCGCCGGCGTTTGCCGCCTGGCGCGAACGCAGTGGCCGGCCCGGCACGCCGCGCCAGGCTGGCGGCGCCACGCGGCGCCGCCAGCGCGGCGCCCGCAAGGCCGAATCGCCCGAGTCCCCATGAGCGAGCCGGTGGTCGAGACACGCGACCTGTCGATGCGCTTCGGCGGTGTGCTCGCGGTCAACAACGTCAACCTGAGCCTGCGCGACCGCGAGCTGCGTTGCCTGATCGGCCCGAATGGCGCCGGCAAGAGCACGCTGTTCAAGTGCCTGACCGGGCAGCTGCCGTTGAACCACCACAACGGCCGCGTGTTCATCCGCGGCCAGGATGTGACCGGTTGGCGCCCGCACGAGATCGCGCGCCTGGGCGTGGGCATCAAGACGCAGGTGCCGTCGGTGATGAACGGCCTGACGGTGTGGGAAAACGTCTGGCTCGCGGCGCGCCGCATCCATGGGCGGGCGCGCGCCGGCAGCGAAACCGACCGCATGCTGCAAGAGATGGACCTGGGCGCGTTGGCGCGCCGCCGCGTCGGCGAGCTGGCGCACGGCCAGCGCCAGATCGTCGAGCTGTGCCTGGTGCTGGCGCAAGAGCCCTGGCTGGTGCTGCTCGACGAGCCGGCCGCCGGCATCACCGGCGCCGAAACCGAACGCCTCGTGGCCCTGATCCGCCGCATCAACCAGACCGCCACCGTGGTGGTGGTCGACCACGACATGCACTTCGTCAAGATGCTCGGCGGCAGCGTCACCGTGCTGCACCAGGGCGCGATCCTGATGGAAGGGCCGGTGGACGCGGTGCTGCGCGACGCGCGGGTGCGCGAGGTCTACATCGGCCACCGCGCCAAATGACATGCCCCATGCTGTTGCCCATGAGCTTGCCCATGCTCTTGCCCCATGAAGCGTGAACACCACCCCCCGGCGCCGGGCGCGGCGGCCACGCCGCCCGACGCCGGCGCGCCGGCGCGCCGCGACGTGGTGCTCGATGTGTCTGAGCTGCGCGCCGGCTACGGCCATGTGCCGGTGTTGCACGGTGTGTCGCTGCAGGTCCACGAGGGCGAGGCCATCGGCATCGTCGGCCACAACGGCATGGGCAAGACGACGCTGCTCAAGACCCTCACCGGCCTGCTGCCCGCCACCGGCGGGCGCATCACGATGGACGGCGAAGACGTGACCCGTGCCCCGGCGCATGTGCGCGCCCGCATGGGCATCGGCTACGTGCCGCAGGGCCGCGGCATCCTGCCGGGCTTGAGCGCACTCGAAAACCTGCGCATCGCTTGGCGCGCCGATTCAGGCGAATCGGAAGCGCAGGCGGTGCAGCGGGTGGTCGACACCTTCCCGCGGCTGGAGGCCTTGCTCGACCGGCGCGGTGGTGCGCTCTCGGGCGGCGAGCAGCAGATCCTGGCGCTGGCGCGCGCCCTGGTGCCCGACCCCTGGCTGCTGCTGCTCGACGAACCGAGCGAAGGCATTCAGCCGTCGATCGTGCAGGAGATCGGCGCCACGCTGGCCACGCTGCGCAATGCGCACGGCCTGTCGCTGCTGATCGTCGAACAGAACCTGGACCTGGTGCTCGATGTGGCCGACCGCGTGGTCGTCCTCGAGCGCGGCCGCATCGTGCGCGAGATGCGCGTCGAGGGCCTGCAGGGCGGCGACTTCGCCGACATGCTGGGCATGGGGCCAACACGCGGTGGTGGCACAGCCGCGCCGGCATCGCCGGCGTCCCCCGTGCGCGCCCCGGCATCGCCGGCGCTGCCCGTGCGCACCCCGGCATCGCCCGGGCCGCCATCGCAGCACCCCGGCGCCGCGCGGCCCGCCCGCCCGTCGGCGCCCGTGGCCGCACACCCTTCATCACCCGAGTCCGCCGGGGCGCACCGCGCCGGCTCCGTCGCCAGCGCACCGGCCGCATCCACAGGGGGCAGCATGTCCACCGTCAAACGACCCACCGTCGAACAACTGCAAGAGATCGTGTCGTCCTTGCACATGAGCATGTCGACCCGCGAAGTGGCCGAGTACCTCGACGTGATGGAGGGCACGTTCAGCGCCTACGACCGCCTCACGCAATTGCCCGACAACCTGCCGCCGGTGCGCTACCCGCGCACGCCGGGCCGGCGGCCGAACGCCGAGCAGAACCCGTTGAACGCCTGGGCCGTGATCGCCGAAGTGCGCGGCGCGGCGCATGGCCCGCTGGCCGGCAAGCGCATCGTGCTGAAAGACAACGTCTGCCTCGCCGGGGTGCCGATGATGAACGGCGCGTCGTCGCTCGAAGGCTATGTGCCTGACATCGACGCCACGCTCGTCACGCGCATCCTGGACGCCGGCGGCACGATCGCCGGCAAGGCGCATTGCGAATACTTCTGCCTCTCCGGCGGCAGCCACACCTCGGCGGCGGGCCCGGTGCACAACCCTTACCGCTACGGTTATTCGGCCGGCGGCTCGTCGTCGGGTTCGGCCGCGCTGGTGGGTGCCGGCGAAATCGAAATGGCCATCGGCGGCGACCAGGGCGGCTCGATCCGCATGCCCTCGGGCTGGTGCGGCACCTACGGCATGAAGGCCACGCACGGCCTGGTGCCCTACACCGGCGTGATGCCGATCGAGGCGACCATCGACCACGTCGGGCCGATCACCGCCACCGTGGCCGACAACGCGCTGCTGCTCGAAGTGATCGCCGGGGCCGACGGCCTGGACCCGCGCCAGTACAACGTGCGCGTCGACAAGTACACCGCCGCACTCGGCCGCGGCGTGGCCGGCATGCGCATCGGCGTGCTGACCGAAGGCTTCAACTTCGACAACAGCGAGCCCGACGTCGACCAGAAAGTGCGCGAGGCCGCGAACCGCCTGCGCGCATTGGGCGCCAGCGTCGAGGACGTGTCGGTGCCCATGCACCGCGACGGCCCGGCCATCTGGACGCCGATCGCGCTGGAGGGCCTGATGGCGCAGATGATGCACGGCAACGGCATGGGCTTCAACTGGAAGGGCCTGTACACCACCAGCCTGCTCGATGCGCACAGCAACTGGCGCGCCCGCGCCAACGAACTGTCGCGCACGCTCAAGATCTCGATGTTCGCCGGCGAGTACTTCATGCGCAACTACCGCGGCCACTTCTACGCCAAGGCGCAGAACCTGGGCCGCCTGCTGACCCAGCACTACGACGATGCGCTGTCGCGCTTCGACCTGCTGCTGATGCCGACCCAGCCGATGAAGGCCACGCCCATTCCACCGGCCCATGCGCCGCTGGCGCTGTGGTGCCAGCGCGGCTTCGAGATGCTGGCCAACACCTGCCCGTTCGACGTGACCGGGCACCCGGCGATGAGCGTGCCCTGCGGCTTGAGCAACGGGCTGCCGGTGGGCATGCAACTGGTCGGCAAGCACTACGCCGAATCGACGATCTACCGCGCCGCGCATGCGTTCGAGCAGACCGGCGACTGGCGCAAGTATTGATGAGCCTTGACGCACGCAATCCGTTCAGCTCGGGCTGGGTGCGCGGCGGCGCCGATGAGCGGCTGCGCCCGCCAGGCACGCTGTCGTACGTGTCGGGGGCCACCGACGACCCGTTGCGCTTCAAGACGATCTGTCAATTGCTAGACGACAGCGTCGCGTTGCACGGTTCGCGCGCCGCCGCCATCTTCGCGGCCGACGGCCAGACCCTGTCGTGGTACGACCTGCAGCGCCGGGCCGACGACGTGGCCGCGGCGCTGCTGGCCTTGGGCATCCGGCGCGGCAACCGGGTCGGCATCTGGTCGCCCAACCGGGTCGAGTGGCTGCTGGCGCAGTTCGGCACGGCGCGCATCGGCGCGGTGCTGGTCAACATCAACCCGGCCTACCGCAGCGCCGAACTCGAGCACGCGCTGAACCAGGTGCGCTGCCGCGCGCTGATCATGGCGCGCTCGCTCAAGGGCACCGACTTCCTGGGCGTTCTGAAGAGCCTGGCCCCCGAACTGGACCGGCCGGGCGGCGAGCCGGTGCTCGAATCGCGCCGCCTGCCGCACCTGAGGCATGTGATCGTGCTGGCCGACGGCGACCAGGACGGCCCCGTTCCTCCGCGCGCCCGGAAGTTCAGCGACTTCATCCGCCACGCCGGGCCTGCGCACCGGCTCCGCCTGCCCGGCCTGGCCGCCGCGCTCGACCCGGACGATGCGATCAACATCCAGTTCACCAGCGGCACGACCGGCTCGCCCAAAGGCGCCACGCTGTCGCACTTCAACATCGTCAACAACGCGCGCTACTGTGCCGACGCGATGGCGTTCACGCCGGCCGATCGCCTTTGCATCCCGGTGCCGCTGTACCACTGCTTCGGCATGGTGCTGGGCGTGCTGAGCTGCGTGGCCAGCGGCGCGACGATGGTGTTCCCCGGCGAGGGCTTCGACGCTGGCCAGACGCTGGCCGCGATCGCGCGCCACCGCTGCACGGCGCTGCACGGCGTGCCGACGATGTTCATCGCGATGCTGGCGCACCCCTCGCTCGCCCAGGCCGACGTGAGCACGCTGCGCACCGGCATCATGGCCGGCGCGCCGTGCCCGATCGAGACGATGCGCCGCGTCATCAGCGAGCTGCACATGGCGCAGGTCACGATTGCCTACGGCATGACCGAAACGAGCCCGGTCTCGTTCCAGTCCGGCGTCGACGATCCGCTCGAGCGGCGGGTGTCGACGGTCGGCCGCATCCACCCGCATGTGGAGGTGAAGATCGTCGACGCCGAGGGCCGCATCGTGCCGGTCGGCCAGTCGGGCGAGCTGTGCACGCGCGGCTATTCGGTGATGCGCGGTTACTGGGAAGACGAGCCGCGCACGCGCGAGGCCATCGATGCCGCGGGCTGGATGCACACTGGCGACCTGGCAACGCTCGATGCCGAGGGCTACTGCAACATCGTCGGCCGGGTCAAGGACATGCTGATCCGCGGCGGCGAGAACGTCTACCCGCGCGAGATCGAGGAGTTCCTGTTGCGCCATCCGGCGGTGCAGGAAGCGCAGGTGTTCGGCGTGCCCGATGCGCGCTACGGTGAGGAGATCTGCGCCTGGATCGTGCTGAAGGCGGGCCAGGCGGCGCGGGCCGAAGACATCACGGCCTTCTGCCAGGGCCAGATCGCGCACTACAAGCTGCCGCGCCACATCCGTTTTGTGCCCGGGTTTCCGCTCACCGCGACGGGCAAGGCGCAAAAATTCATGATGCGCGAGGCGATGGTGCGCGAGCTGGGCCTGCGGGAAACCAGGACCGCCTGAGCGGCCGGCGAACGGCATGACCGACGAGTCCCTGTTTTTCCTTGAAATCAGCGAGCTGACGCGCCTGCTGCACACGCGCAAGCTCTCGCCGGTTGAGCTGACGCGCAGCCTGCTGCAGCGCATCGAGCGGCTCGACCCGCAGCTGAGGTCGTATGCGACCGTGACGCCCGAGCTGGCGTTGGCGCAGGCGCGTGATGCCGAGCGGCTGCTGATGCGGCACCGCATCCTGGGGCCGCTGCATGGTGTGCCGATCGCGGTGAAAGACCTGTGCTTCACAAAAGGCATTGCCACTGCGGCGGGCATGCCGATTCACCGCAATTTCATCCCGGCTTTCGACGCCACCGTCGTCGCGCGCCTGCGCGATGCGGGCGCGGTCCTGCTCGGCAAGCTGCAGATGACGGAAGGTGCGTTCGCCGACCACCACCCCGACATCACGCCACCGGTGAACCCGTGGCACGCCGACCACTGGCCGGGTGCCTCGTCGAGCGGCTCCGGCGTGGCCAGCGCCGCCGGCCTGTGTTACGGCGCCATCGGCACCGACACCGGCGGCTCGATTCGATTTCCGTGCGCCGCCAACGGCGTCACGGGCCTGAAGCCGACCTGGGGCCGGGTGTCGGTGAACGGCGCGTACGAACTGGCGGCGTCGCTCGACCACATCGGCCCGATGTGCCGCAGCGCGGCCGATGCCGGTGCGATGCTGGGCGTGATTGCCGGCGCCGACCCGCGCGACCCGACCGCGCTTCAGCAGCCGCTGCCCGACTGCCTGGCCGGCACCGACCGCGACCTGCGCGGCGTTCGCATCGGCATTGATCCTGGCTACACCTCGGCCGGGGTGGACAGTGTCATGAGCCTGGCGTTCGAGCAGGCGAAAGAGGTGTTCACCGGGCTCGGCGCCGAACTGCGCACGGTGCGGTTCCCCGACCCGCTGGACGTGATCCGCGACTGGGGCCCGCAATGCGCGGTGGAGACGGCGGTGGCGCACGAAGCCACGTTCCCGTCGCGGCGCACCGCCTACGGCCCGGGGCTCGCCGGCTTCATCGCGATGGGGCGCGAGGTCCAGGCGCTCGACCTGCAAAAAATCTGGCTGCGCCGGCGCCAGTTTGGCGGCCGCGTGAAGGCGCTGTTCGGGGCCATCGACCTGCTGCTGATCCCGGCCCAGCCAATGGCTTCGCCGACGGTGGCCGAGATGGAAACACTGGGCTCGGACCCGGCCGCCTTTGAAGTGCTGGTGAAGTTCACCGCGCCGTTCAACACGACCGGCAGCCCGACGATCACGTTCCCGGCCGGCTTCACGCCCAAAGGCACGCCGGTGGCGATGCAACTCGTGGCCCGGCATGGCGGCGAGCCGCTGCTGGTGCGCGCGGCGCGGGCGTATCAGCGCGAGACCGACTGGCACCGCAGGCACCCGGCGCTGCGGCGCTGAGCGCCACGGCGGCGCGCCGTGGCGTGCCCCGCAATGCCGCATGATGCCCGCATGCAAGCACCCGAGCGGCCCACCCACGACCTGCGGCTGGCGCACGCGCTCGTCTTCATCACTCCCGCGCTGTGGAGCGTCAACTACCTGGTGGCGCGCTGGGCGCCGGGGGTGATTGCGCCGCATGCGCTGGCGCTGGGGCGCTGGTTCGTTGCGGCGCTGTTGCTGGGCCTCGTGTGCCGCTCCGAACTGTGGGCCAAGCGCGGGCTCATCCGCGCCGAGTGGCGCCAGTTCGTCGTGCTCGGCGCGCTGGGCATGTGGGTCTGCGGGGCCTTCGTCTACATCGGCGGGCGCAGCACCACGGCGGTCAACATCGGCCTGCTGTATTCGGTGGCGCCGGTGCTGATCGCGCTGGCTTCGGCGCTGTGGCTGCGCGAACGCGTGGCCGGGCCGCAGGTGCTGGGCGTGGTGCTGGCGCTGGCCGGCGTGCTGCTGATTTTGCTCAAGGGCGAATGGGATGCCTTGGCGCAGTTGCGCATCAACCCCGGCGACGCGTGGGTGGCCGTGGCGGTGTTGTGCTGGGCCGCGTACTCGCTGCTGCTGCGCGCGTGGCCGTCGGCGTTCGGCCCGGTGGCGCGGCTCACGCTGACGGCCTGCGGCGGCATCGTGGTGCTGATCCCGCTCACGCTGTGGGAGGCGCTCGCGTGGCTGCCGACCGAACTGTCGTGGCGCAGCCTGGCGCTGGTGCTGGTGGCCGCGCTGATTCCCGGCGCGGGCTCGTATGCGGCGTACTCGTACATGCAGCGCAAGCTCGGTGTCGCGCGTGTGGGCACGGTGCTGTACCTCGGGCCCTTGTACAGCGCGCTGCTGGCCTGGGCGGTGCTCGGCGAGCGCATCGAGTGGTTCCACGGCGTGGGCGCGCTGCTGATCCTGCCGGGCATCTGGTTGTCGACGCGGCGCTGATGTGGCGCTGATCCGGCGCCGATGGCGCCAAACCGTTGCCCTCACTCACATTTGACGCATCTGCTCGCGCCCCACAACGCGGCGTCACAGCTTCTTGTGTCACCGGACGTAAGTCGTTCCCGGTTTGCCAACAATTGGCGTTTTTCCGGCCCGGTGAACGGTGAAGATGTGGCCAGGGACGTGAAATCGATCCCGTTTTTTCTGACACTGAGCGCCCCGCGTCCCGCGCTCTCCAAGGAGCCACCATCGTGTTCGGCATGATCAAGCTTTCTCTTCGCCCCGCCGGCCTCGCCGCCGCTGGCGCGCGGGCGGTCGCGCAAGGCCGCTGGTACCGGCGCGAAGAAGCGATCATGGGCACGGCGGTCAGCGTCGAGCTGTGGGGCGAAGACGCTGCGGCGGCTGAGTGGGCCATGGCCGCCGTGATGGCCGAGATGCACCGCATCGACCAGCTGATGAGCCCGTACAAGCCGGTCTCCGAACTGTCGATCGTCAATCGCGACGCCGCGCAGCGGCCAGTGCCGGTCTGCCCGGAGATGTTCGAGCTGATCGCGCGATCGATCCACTTCTCGGAAATCTCGGCCGGCGCTTTCGACATCACCTACGCCGGCGCCGGCCACCTGTACGACTACCGCGCGCACATCAAGCCCAGCGACGCTGCGCTTGAGCGCGCCTGCGCTGCGATCGGCTATCGACACCTGATTCTCGACCGGGGCCATCGAACCATCCGCTTTGCGCGCGACGGGGTGCGCATTGATCTGGGCGGTTTTGCCAAGGGGCACGCGGTGGATCACGGCGCGGCGATCCTTTCGCGGCTCGGGTTTCACAACGCCATCGTCACCGCGGGTGGCGACAGCCACGTGCTGGGCGACCGCTGCGGCCGGCCCTGGACGATCGCGATTCGAGACCCGCGCCGGCCCGCTGAGGTGGTGGCCGTGCTGCCACTGGAAGACGTGGCGGTCTCGACCTCGGGCGACTATGAACGCTACTTCGAAGCCGACGGCGTGCGCTGCCATCACGTCATCGACCCGAAGACCGGCAAGTCGCCAGCCGGCATTCGCAGCGTGACCATCCTGGCCGACGACGGCTTGACCTCCGAAGGCCTGTCGAAGTGCCTGTTCGTGATGGGGCTGGAGCAAGGCATGCAACTCATCGAGTCGCAGCCGGGGGTCGACGCGGTGGTGGTCGACGCCCAAGGCCGCCTGCATTTTTCATCCGGTCTGCTGTGCGCTGAACAGCCGACGCGGCAATGACATCAACGACGTGTCCGGCGAGCGTGAATCGAATCTGGGGGAGCAAAAAATGAACCGATTGAACCGATTGACAAGAATGTGCGCACTGGCCTGCGCTTCAGCGCTGCTGGGCATCGGCCTGGTGGGTTGCGGCAGCGGCAGTGCCAGCGGCGGCAGCACGGTCACGGTGGCGGGCGACGTGCCGCTGGCCTATGTGAAGCGATCCACCGCGATCGGCATGAACCCGACCGACGGCACCTCGAGCGCCGACGGCGGCGACCTGATGATCCGCGAGAAGTCGTCGCCCAGCGCGCCGGAACACAACATCACCGCGTCCATCACGCAGGGCAAGGGCGACGCCTCGGACCCGGAGGTGTCGTACGACGCGAAGAAGATCGTGTTCGCGCTGCGCTGCCCGACCTCGAACACGTCGACGGTCGGTGGTGTTGCCGCCTGCACCGGCAAGTGGAACATCTGGGAATACGACATGAGTGGTGACAAAACCGCGGGCGGGTTGGCCGGCGGCAGCTTGCGCCGCGTCACCAGCTCGACCGCAGACGACGACGTGGACCCGGCCTACCTGCCGGCCGGTGGCGGCTTCGTTTTTTCGTCCAACCGCCAGACCCAGTCGAAGCTGAACCAGGCCACCGGGCAGGAGTATTACGCGCTCGATGAATACGAACGCGAACGCGTGATCAACCTGCACACGATGGACGCGCAGGGTGGCAACATCAAGCAGATCTCGTTCAACCAGAGCCACGACCGCAACCCGGTGGTGCGCCCGAACGGCGACATCCTGTTTTCACGCTGGGAGCATGTGGCCGACCGCAACCGTTTTGCGATCTTCCGCACCAAGCCCGACGGCACCGACATGTTCGTGCTGTACGGCGCGCAAAGCCCGGGCAACAGTTTCCTGCACCCGCGCGACATGGACCCGGCCGGCCCCAACAAGGGCTTCCTGTCGACCGACCTGATGTCGCTGTCGGGAACGCAGGAGGGTGGTGCGCTGCTGTTCGTCGACGCGGCCAACTACTCCGAGAACAACACGCCCGCCAACTCGACCATTCCCGCCACCGGCGGGCAGACCTCGGTCACGGCCCAGGCGCTCAACGATGGTCGCGGCCTGTCGCAGTACGGCCGTGTCACGACGCCGTTCCCGCTGTGGGACGGCACCAACCGCGTGCTGGTGGCGTTCCGGCCCTGTGAAGTCACGCGCGCCGGCGTGGTGGTGGCCTGCGCCACCCTGACGGCCGAGGAAAAGACCCGCCTCGGCAACCGCGACCGCATGGCCGCGGCGGTGGCCGCCGACGCGCTGAAAGACAACGCGCCCGCCGCCTATGCCATCTACATGTTCGACCCCAAGCCGCAGACCTGGCTGATCGTGGCCGCGCCGCCGGCCGGCTTCATGTACACCGACCCGATCGCATTGCAGGCGCGGGCCGAGCCGAATGCAACGGCGCCGACCAACGTCGACGCGGCGCTGGCGGCGCGCAACCTGGCGCTGATTGAAGTGCGCAGCGTCTACGACACCGACGGCCTGGCGCGCATGGGCGAGCCGATGCTGACCGCCGCCGACCGCCCGGCCGGTTGTGCCGCCGGCATCGCGCTGACCCCGCCCACCGACGCGCTCGACACCCGGCCCATGGTGGCCGACCTGGTGCGCATGAAGAACCCGGCCGATGCGGCCTACGGCTGCGCACCGGCGCGCTTTGTGCGGGCGATCCGCGCGGTGGCGCCGCCGGCCAGCATGATGGGCCTGCGCAGCGCGATCGGCGAAACCGAGTTCGAGCAGCAGCAGATCCTCGGCTACGCGCCGGTCGAGCCCGATGGCTCGTTCAAGCTGCAAGTGCCGGCCGACGTGCCGCTGGCCCTGTCCATCATCGACAGCAAGGGCCGGGCGTTCCAGACCCACACCAACTGGATCCAGGTGCGGCCCGGCGAACGGCGCACCTGCGACGGCTGCCACAGCCCGCGCCGCGGCGGGGCGCTGAACTCGGGCACGGTGGTCAACACCATGCCCGCGGCGCTGGTCACGGCGCTGGCCGGTGCGCACCAGTCGGGCGAGACGATGGCCGCCACGCGCACCCGCCTGGATGCCACGGCGTTGAGCCTGTCCGCCAATCCGGTCTTCACCGATGTGTGGGCCGACACCAGCCGGCCCGGCGTGACCGCGCGCGCCTCGATCTCGCTGCGCTACAGCGGCAACACCAACCCGGCCGACGACCTGGCCACGGCCGCGCCGGTCAACGGCCTGATCAACTATCCCGACCACATCCAGCCGCTGTGGACGCGCAGCCGCGGCGCCGGCGGCGCCAACACCTGCACCAATTGCCACACCGACAGCGCCCGGCTCGACCTGCGCGCCAACGTGGCCGGCACGGGCAGGCTGGTGTCCTACGAAGAGTTGCTGCTCGGCGACCCGGTGATCGACGCCGCCACCGGCCTGCCGGTGACACGCATCGAAGACGGCGTGCCGATGATCGTGCGCGGCGCGCCGCTGGTGGAAACCAGCTCGGGCGCGGCCAACACCGCCGGCCAGGCGCGCAAGAGCCGGCTGACCGAAATCCTGCACGGCGAAACACTGTTGGCCGGCGGCGCCGCGGCCGCCGCGCACCCCAACCCGCCGGCCGGCGCGCCCAACCACGCCGGCTTGCTGAACGCCGCTGAAAAGCGCCTGCTGGCGGAATGGATGGACGTCGGCGGCCAGTACTACAACGACCCGTTCAACGCCGGCGGTGGCGTGCGCGCCGTCACCGGCCTGAGCCAGGCGAGCTTTGTCGCCCAGGTGCAGCCGATCCTGCGCGCGACCTGCGCGTCCGGCTGCCACCAGGCCATCGGCAGCGACCAGACGACACCGGCCGGCAGCGCGTTCCGCCAGAACCGCTTCGTGCTCACCGGCAGCGCCGAAGGCGACTTCGGCGTCACGCTGTCGCTGATCTCCAACGCCTGCAACGCGGCGTCCAACGCGCTGTTGAGCCGGCCTTCGACAGTGCCGCATCCGGCCGGCGCGACCGGCCAGGCAGTGGCCGTGTTGCCGCCCGGAAGCGCCGCGTACACCACGATCTCGAACTGGATCTCCACCGGATGCCCATGAGACTTGCATCGCACGCTCCTGGGCCTTCAGCGTTGTCGCGCGCACGGCGGCTTGGCCTGGCGGGCGCGGCTGCGGCCGCGCTGGCGTTGGCGTTGGCCGGTTGTGGTGGCGGCAACCCGCTCAGCAACCCGCCGCAGGTCAGCAACCCGCCGGGCACGACGGGGCAGGCGCTGTCGTATGCCTATTTCCAGAAATGCATCAACCCGATCCTGTTGGCGCAGCTGCGAATCAACGTGAACGGCGTGCTGTCGATCAACACCTGTGCCGCGTCGGGCTGCCATGACAACAGCACCGGCACGGGCGGCGCGTTTCGCGTCGTCGGCGCGGCGCAGCCGCTGGACGTGACGGCGGCCGCCAACACACCGGCCGTCATCCGCGCCGGCGACATGTACAAGAACTTTTACTCAGCCCAGGGCGAAGTCGTGTTCGGTTCGCTGACGCAGAGCCGCATACTGGCCAAGCCCAGGCTGCTGAACGTGTTGCATGGCGGCGGGCTGATCTTCGAAAACGACCAGGACCCGAACGTGAAACTCATCCAGTACTGGATCAGCCACCCCGTGCCTCAAGGGCAAGACGAATTCAGCGCCACCGCCTACACCATGTTCACGCCCGCCGACCCGAACACCGGTGCGTGCAACACTCAATGACGCTGCGCCTCCACGCAGCAGCGGCCCCGCGGCCAGGCCGTCTCGCGCGCTCGGTTGCAGCCCTGGGCCTGGCGGCCGGCCTGCTGGGCCCCGCGCCGGCGCAAGCCGAAGAGGCGCGCCCGGAGCGTCTGCAAGTGACCGACCCGTACCTCGAAATGCGCACCGGCCCGGGCCGCGGGTTCCCGGTCTTCTTCGTCGCCGAGCGCAGCGAGTGGGTCGAGATCGAATTGCGCCACACCGACTGGTACAAGGTGCGCACCGCCGGCGGCAAGGTCGGTTGGGTCAGCCGCGGCCAGCTCGAAACCACGCTGACCGAGGCCGGCGGCAGCAAGACGTTCCGCGACCTGGTGCTGGACGACTACCTGACCCGCCGGGTGCAACTCGGCGCGGCCTGGGGCCGGTTCAAGTCCGAGCCCATGCTCAAGGTGTGGACCAGCTACAAGCTGGCCGACACCTTGACGCTGGAGGCCACGCTAGGCCAGGTGCAGGGCGTGTTTTCCGGCACCGATTTCTGGCACGTGAACCTGCAGTCCGAGCCCTGGTCCGACCGGCGCCTGTCGCCGTTCTTCGGCATCGGCTTCGGCAAGTTCAAGAACCTGCCGAACACCAGCCTGGTCGGCGCCTTCACGACCGACTCGAAGTTGGGCAATGCGACCGTTGGCGCGCGTTTTTATCTGACCGACCGCTTCGTTCTGCGCGCAGACTATTCGATCTACACCGCCTTCCTCTCGGACAGCCGCAGCAGCGAATACCGCGCGGTCACGGCGGGGCTGTCGTTCTTCTTCTGACGCGCGTTGCTGAAACCGCTCCGTTCAGCGCGCTCCGCCACCACCTCTTGAGCGACCCATGCACACCGCGAACCCCACCGCCCCGCTTTTGAACGCCACATTCACGGCCCTGCTCGTTGCGGCTTTCGCACTCGCGCCGACAGCCGCGCGGGCCCAGGCCGAAAAGCCGGCCAACGAGCAGGTCATCGTGCCGCAGGTGGAGCGGCGCGACGTGAAGCTGCCGCGCTTTCCGTCCAAGGACTTCGAGATCGGCCTGTTCACCGGCACCTACGCAACCCAGAACTTCGGCGCCAGTTCGGTCAGCGGGCTGCGCCTGGGTTATCACATCACCGAAGACTTCTTCGCCGAAGCGGCCTACGCGCAGACCAAGGTCAGCGACGAAAGCTTCCGGCAAATCCTGCCCGGCGGCATCTTCCCGACCGGCAAGGACACGCTGAAGTATTACAACCTCTCGGCCGGCTACAACGTGCTGCCCGGCGAGGTGTTCCTCGGCGGCAACCGCGCCAAGGCCACGGCGGCCTACCTGATCGGCGGCGTCGGCAGCACCAGCTTCAATGGCCAGAAGCGCCAGACGCTGAACTTCGGCCTGGGGCTGCGCCTGCTGCTGGCCGACCGCTGGGCGGTGCAGGTGGACATGCGCGACCACATCTTCTCGCTCGACCTGCTGGGCAAGCGCCAGAGCACGCAGAACCTCGAGCTGACCGGCGGCCTCACTTACTTCTTCTGACAGCGCACCCAGACCGCGCACCTTAAGGTTCAGCAACCATGACCATGACCTTGAAAACCACCCTGCTTGGCACCTTGCGCGCGCTGCTGGGCATCGCACTGGCGGCCGGCGCCGGCCTGGCGGTGCCGGCCGTGGCGCCTGCCGCGGCGGCGCCCGACTTCACGCTGCGCACCCTGGGCGGCCCCAACCTGCGCCTGCACGAACAGCGCGGGCAGGTGGTGCTGGTGAATTTCTGGGCCACCTGGTGCGGCCCGTGCCGGCAGGAAATCCCGCACCTGAACAAGCTGTACGACAAGTACCGCGCCTCCGGGTTTGTGCTGCTGGGCGTGAACATCGACGAAGACGCCAGGCTGGCGACCGAACTGGCCGCCAGGCTGGGGGTCAAGTTTCCGGTGCTGCTGGACACCGACAAGAAGGTCAGCCGCCTGTACGACATGAGCGCGATGCCGGCCACCGTCGTGATCGACCGGGACGGGCGTGTGCGCTACATCCACCGCGGCTACCGCGACGGCTACGAACAAACCTACGATGAACAAATCCGCGGGCTGCTGAAGGAATGAACACGCCAGCCACTCTGTCGAGCCGGCCGCCGGCGGCCACGCTGGCCGCACTGCTGGCCGGAGTCACCCTGTTCGCCGGCTGCGCGTTGCCGGAGCCCTGGGTCAAGCCCTACGAGCGCGAGCGGCTGGCTGACCCGATCATGAAGTTCTCGCGCAACGCGCTGGCCGACAAGCACTCCGAGCACGTGCGTGACGTGCGCGAAGCGGCTCACGGCGCCACCGGTGTGCAAGGAGGCGGTTGTGGCTGCAAGTAGCCGGTTCACCTCGTGGCTCGAGCGGGCCGGCCGCACGCTGCGCACGCTGGCGCCGCACCTGCCCGCCGCGCTCGGGGGTGTGCTGGGCGGTGTGCTGGCGGCCGGAGGGGCGCGCGCGGTGGCGCTGCCCGAAGACAGCGCCGAGGCCATGCTCCACGTCTACCAGGGCGGCGGTGTCACCGCCTCGGGGCCGGCGCTGCTGGTGCGCAAGAGCCTGGCCGACCGCGTGTCCTTGTCGGCGTCGTATTACATCGACTCGGTCAGCAACGCGTCGATCGACGTGGTGACCACCGCCAGCCCCTTCAAGGAGAAGCGCACCGAGTACGGCTTCTCGGCCGACTATGCGGTGCGCGATTCGCTCATCACGCTGGCCACCACCAGCAGCACCGAACCCGACTACAGCGCCAATGCGGTGAGCCTGGACGTGGCGCAGGAAACCTTCGGCGGCATGACCACCGTGAGCCTGGGTTTCACGCGCGGCGCCGACAAGGTGGGCAAACGCGGCACGGCCGGCTTTTTCGACGCCGCCACCCACTGGCAATATCGGCTGGGCGTCACGCAGATCCTCACGCCGCGGTGGCTGATGAGCGCGAACTTCGAAGCCATCTCCGACGCCGGCTACCTGGGCAACGTGTACCGCGCCGCGCGCGTGTTCGGCGCGGCCGTGCCGGAGCGCAACCCGCGCACGCGCACCTCGCGCGCGGTCAAGTTCCGCCTGGCCGGCGACCTGGGCGCGCGCGACGCCGTGCATGCCGGCTACCGCTACTTCTGGGACACCTGGGCCATCCAGGCCCACACCGTGGAAGGTGGCTACAGCCGCTACTTCGGCGACGCCTGGCTGGCCGACGCCTTCGTGCGCGTCTATTCACAAAGCCACGCGGTGTTTTACAGCGACAACGCCATGTCGGAGACGACCTACGTGTCGCGCAACCGCCAGCTCGGCACATTCAACAGCGTTGGCCTGGGCGCCAAGCTGGCGTATACCTGGAAGCGGGTGCCGGGCCAATACGAGATCAAGGCCAATGGATCCTACGAACTCGTGCGATTCAAGTACAAAGACTTCACCGACATTCGCTCCGGCAGCCCGTACGCCTTCACCGGCAACGTGCTGCAGCTGTTCTTGTCGGCCACTTTCTAGGGGCGGGTCCATGTTCAATCGATGTTTTGCAGTGATCGCCGTGTGGCTGGTCATGGGCTTGGCCGCCATGCCCGCGGCGCAGGCGCAGGGCGCGTTGCCGGCCGTTGCACCGGCTGCGGCACCTGCGGCGGCCAGCCTGGACGCGCGCATCCAGGACGCCAAGAGCGACGTCATCAAGCTCAACCGCGACCTGCTGGTGCTGGAAGAAGAGCTGCTGTTCCCCGCCAACACGCAGGTCGCGCTGTTCGTGTCGATGGACGTGGGCAAGCTGTTCGAACTCGACTCGGTGCAGGTCAGGCTGGACGACAAGCTGGTGGCCAACTACCTGTACACCCCGGCCGAGGTGAAGGCACTGCACCGCGGTGGCGTGCAGCGGCTCTACCTGGGCAACCTGCGCGTCGGCGCGCACGAGCTGGTGGCCACGTTCACCGGCGGCGGGCCGCACTTTCGCGACTACAAGCGCGGCGCCACGGTGAAGTTCGACAAGGGCACCGACGCCAAGTACATCGAGCTTCGCATCAAGGACTCGGCGGCCAAGCTGCAGCCCGAGTTCGACGTCAAGGTCTGGCAGTAAGGCCCCATGCGCCGGCGAACCTTCGTTCACAAGACCCTGCGGCGCCTGGCGGGTGCGGCCGCGGTGTTCGCCTGGGTCAGCGCCGGCGCGGCCGCGGCCGATGCGTCGGCCGACAGCGCGCCGCAACCCGTCAAGGACCCGCACTACGGCGACGCGCTGTTCCACTTTTTCCAGGACCGCCACTTCAGCTCGGTGACGACGCTGATGGCGTCGCAGCACTTCAATCGTGTTGCCCGGCATGCCGACGAGGCCGAACTGCTGCGCGGCGGCATGCTGCTGTCCTACGGCTTGCACAAAGAAGCGGGCGAGATTTTTGCCGGCCTGCTCGACAAGAACGCCGCACCGCCGGTGCGTGACCGGGCCTGGTTCTACCTCGCCAAGATCCGCTACCAGCGGGGCCTTCTGGCGGAGGCCGAAGACGCGATCAAGCGGGTCGACAACAGCCTGCCCGCCGACCTGGAAGAAGAGCGCGGCCTGCTGCACGCCAACCTGCTGATGGCGCGTGCGGACTACGCGGGCGCAATGAAAATCCTGAATCGCATGACGGCCAACCAGGACGCGGGCCGGTACGCCCGCTTCAACCTGGGCGTGGCGCTGATCCGCAGCGGTGACAGCGCCGGCGGCAGCGCCGTGCTCGACCAGCTCGGCCTGGCTCCGGCCGCGAACGAGGAACTGCGCAGCCTGCGCGACAAGGCCAACGTGGCGCTGGGTTACGCCGCGCTGCAGGACAACCGCCCGCAGGCCGCGCGCGCCTACCTCGAGCGGGTGCGCCTGAACAGCCTGCAGGCCAGCAAGGCGCTGCTCGGCTTTGGCTGGGCCGCCGCGTCGCTGGACGACGTGCGGCTGGCGCTGGTGCCGTGGGAAGAGCTGAGCCGGCGCGACGGCAGCGACTCCGCCGTGCTCGAATCGCGCATCGCCGTGCCCTATGCCTATGCCGAGATCGGCGCCTACGGGCAGGCGCTGGCCGACTACAACAAGGCGATCAACATCTTCGAGCGCGAGAACATGAAGCTCGATCAATCCATCGCCGCCATTCGCACCGGCAAGCTGGTCAACGGGCTGATCGAGCGCAACCCCGGCGAGGAGATGGGCTGGTTCTGGAACATCCGCGAACTGCCGGACATGCCGCACACCGGGCACCTGGCGCAGGTGCTGGCGCAGCATGAATTCCAGGAAGGCTTCAAGAACTACCGCGACCTGCGCTTTCTGGCCGCCAACCTGAGTGACTGGCAAGACAAGCTGGGCGTGTTCGACGACATGCTGGACAACCGCGGCAAGGCGTATGCCGAACGCCTGCCGCAGATCCGCGCCAAGGCCGGCGAGATCGGAATCGACGGCCAGCAAAAGCGCCGCGATGCGCTGGCCGCCGAACTGGCGCGCGCCGAGGCGCAGGCCGATGGCGCCGCCTTTGCCGATGCCCGCCAGCGTGGCTTGCAGCAGCGCCTGGAACGCGTGCAGGCCCTGTTGAAGAGCGCCGGCGCCGACCCGGACCCGGACCTGGCGCCGGCGCGCGAGCGCGCGGCGCGCGTGGCCGGGGCCTTGACCTGGGAGCTGGCGCGCGACCATGCGCCGCGCGCATGGAACGCCACAAAGGGCTTGCAGTCCATCGACGCCGAACTGGCGCAAGCCCGCGCGCGCAATGCCGCGCTGGTGCAGGCGCAACGCGACGAGCCGGCGCGCTTCGTTGCCTTCGGCAAGCGCATTGCCGCGCTGGAGCCGCGCATCAAGGCCCTGCTCCCGCGTGTGCTGGCGCTCGGCAGCGAGCAACAACAGGTGCTGCAGGACGTGGCCGTGGCCGAACTGACACGCCAGAAAGAACGCCTGGCGGGCTACACCCAGCAGGCCCGCTTCGCGGTGGCGCAGTTGTACGACCGCGCCAACCTGCCGATTCGCCTGAACCTGCCGGGCGCACAACGTGAGGAGGCCGACCGTGCGGTCAAACCATAGCCGCTCGCGGGCCTGCTGGACAGCCAGCGCCGTGGCCGTGGCGGGCCTGCTCGGCGCCTGCGCGGGCAAACCCGGCAGCGGAACACCCGACAACGAGCCGACGCTGAAGTCGCTCGCCGGCCGCGAGGTGGTGGTGGCCGACGACCCCGGCATCCCCGCCAACGAGCAGCGGGCCATCGACGCCTACAAAAAGTTTCTCGACGTGGCGCCCACGGCGCCGCAGCGGCCGGAGGCGATGCGCCGCCTGGGCGATCTGGAGATGGACAGCGCCGACACGCGCAGCGCCAACAGCCAGGCTGCCAATGCCGACCCCGACTACCGCGCCGCCATCGCGCGCTACCAGGACTACCTGAAGGCCTATCCCAAAGACCCCGGCAACGACCGCGTGCTGTACCAGCTGGCGCGCGCGCAAGAGCAGGGCGGCGACCTGGAAGGCTCGGCCAAGACCCTGGACCGGCTGGTGCAGGACTTCCCCAAGACCGCCTTTCGTGACGAAGCCTACTTCCGCCGCGGCGAGTTGCTGTTTGCCGCGGGCGACTACGTGCGCGCCGAAAAGGCCTACGCCACCGTGCTGAGCGGCGACGCGGCCTTTGTGCGCTACGGCCGGAACGGCCCGTATCACGACCGCTCGCTGTACATGCAGGGCTGGTCGCTCTTCAAGCAGGGCCGGCTCGAAGACGGGCTGAAATCATTCTTCGGCGTGCTGGACCTGACGGTCGCCGGCCGCGGCGGCGAAGGTGACCTGGACACCCTGGTCGGCCTGACGCGCGCCGACCGCGAACTGGTGGAAGACACGTTCCGCGTGACCAGCCTGAGCCTGGCCAACCTGCAAGGGGCCGACGCCATCGCCGCCTACATCACCACCGACGCGCGCCGCTCGTACGAGTTCCGCGTCTACCAGCAGCTCGGCGAGCTCTACATCAAGCAGGAGCGCACCAAGGACGCCGCCGACACCTTCGGCAAGTTCGTGCGTCTGCATCCACAGCATGCGCAGGCGCCGCTGCTGCAGGCGCGGGTGATCGAGATTTATCAGAAGGCCGGGTTCGCCAACCTGGCGCTCGAAGCCAAGAAGGACCACGTGTCGCGCTACAGCGGCGACAGCGAGTTCCGCCGCGCCAACCCGCGGGGCTGGGACCGCGCGCAGCCGCTGGTCAAGACGCACCTGGCCGAACTGGCGCGCCACTACCACGCCAGCGCGCAGAAGAGCAAGGCAAGCGCCGACTACCAGGAAGCCGTGCGCTGGTACCGCGCCTACATCACCTCGTTCCCGGCCGACCCCGACGCGGCGCAGAACAACTTCCTGCTGGCCGAGCTGCTGTTCGAGGACCAACGCTTCGGCGAGGCCAACGCCGAGTACGAAAAGACAGCCTACCAATACCCCGCGCACGCCCGCAGCGCCGATGCCGGCTACGCCGCGCTGCTGGCGCTGGCGCAGCAGGAAAAACGCGCCGCACCGGCCGAGCTGCCGGCCTTGCAGAAAACCGGCGTGGCCAGTGCGCTGCGCTTTGCCCAGGCCTTCAGCGCCGACCCGCGCAGCGCGGCCGTGCTGAGCAACGCCGCCGAGCGGCTGTTCGCGCTGAAAGACACCGGTCAGGCCACCCGCGTGGCGCAACAAGTGCTGGCGCTGAACCCACCGGCCGCCGCGGCGCAGCGCCGGGTCGCGTGGACCGTGCTGGCGCACCTGGCCTTCGAGCACGGCGAGTTCGACAAGGCCGAAAAGAGTTACGCCGAGGCGCTGGCACTGACGCCGGACAAGGACCCGGCCCGAGCCGACCTGGTCGAGCGCCAGGCGGCGTCCATCTACAAGCAGGGCGAACAGGCGCGTGCCGCGAACAAGCCGGCTGAAGCGGTCGGGCACTTCGGGCGCGTGGCCACGGTCGCGCCGCAGTCGGCCGTGCGCGCGACGGCCCAATACGATGCCGCGGCCGCGCTCATCGCGCTCAAGGATTGGGACGGCGCCGTGCGCACGCTGGAAGACTTCCGCCAACGCTTCCCCAACCACCCGCTGCAAAGCGAGGTCGGCAACAAGCTGGCGCTGGCCTACCTTGAAAAGGGCCAATGGGCGCAAGCCGCCGGCGAATTCGAGCGCGTGGCCGCCACCAGCAAGGATGCCAAGCTGGCACGCGAAGCCCAGTGGCAGGCCGCCGAACTGCACGAGAAGGCGGCTGAGAAAGCCGCCGAGAAGGCCGGCTCGCGCGCCCTCGCCACCAAGGCCTACGAACGCTACCTGGCGCAAAACCCCGAGCCGATGGAGCGTGCCCTGGAAGTGCGTTACCGCCTGGCCCGCATCGCCAAGGCCGACGGCAATGCCGCGCGCGAACTGGCGCTGATGAAAGAAGTGTTCGCGGCCGACCAGCGCGCCGGCAACGCCCGCACCGACCGCACCCGCTACCTGGGCGCCAGCGCCGCGCTGGCATTGGCCGAGCCCGCGCTGGCCGAGTACCGCAAGGTGGCGCTGGTCGAGCCGCTGGCCAATCAGCTCAAGCTCAAGAAGGCCAGGATGGAAGAGGTGCTCAAGGCCTATGCCGTGGCTTCTGACTACGGCGTGGCCGACGTGATCACCGCGGCCACCTACCGCACCGCGTCGCTGTACCAGGACTTCGGCAAGGCCATGCTCACGTCGCAACGGCCGAAGAAGCTGTCCAAGGTCGAACTGGAACAGTACAACGTGCTGCTCGAAGAACAGGCGTTTCCGTTTGAAGAAAAAGCGACCGAACTGCACGAGCTGAACACGCGCCGCGCCGCCAAGGGCATTTACGATGAATGGGTCAAGAACAGCTTTGCGGCGCTGCGCGAATTGCGCCCGTTGCGCTATGGCAAGACAGAACGCAGCGAAGGGGTGGTCGATGCGATTCGCTGAGACACGGTGGTCTTGGATCGCGCTGCTGGCGCTGTGCGCCGGCGCGGCCGGGTGCACGTCGGTGGGCTCGCTGTTCAAGCCCGCCGTGCCACTGGGCGGGCCGCCGGTCAGCGCCGTGCCCGCCCCACCCGCCCCGCCCGCGCCCGCCGCCGCGGCGGCACCAG
>JANORB010000160.1:0-18819 GCA_031415135.1 Methylibium sp. | reverse complement strand
CTGCCGCGACCGTACTTGCTCCCTCGCCCCTTTGGGGAGAGGGTTGGGGCTGCGCCCGGCACGATGGTGTTTCGCGAGCCCTCACCCCCACCCTCTCCCAGAGGGAGAGGGAGTCAATTCAAAAAACTCTCAGCCTCTGAGAGGCCAGTTCGGTCAGCCCGTCGCCCGCTCCAGCCGGTAGCCGCGCTGGTAGATGGACGACAGCCGCCAGCCGCTGGCCATGGTCAGGCCGAGCCGGGTGCGCACCTGGCTCACATGCGTGTCCACGGTGCGCGTGGTGCCCGACAGCGCGCGGCCCCAGCCGGCTTCGTAGAGCTGCTCGCGCGACACCACGCGGCCCAGGTTGCGCAGCATCAGCACGATGATGGCGAATTCCTTGCCGCCCAGCTCGACCGGCTCGCCGTCGCGTTCGACGCTGCGCGCCAGCGTGTCGACGCGCAGGTTGCCGATCTCCAGCAGCACGTCGTCGGCCGCGCCGCCGCGGCGCCGGGCCACGGCGCGCACGCGCGCCAGCAGCTCGAGCTGGCGCAGCGGCTTGACCAGGTAGTCTTGCGCGCCCAGGTCCAGGATGTGCGCCACGTCGGCTTCTTCGCCGCGCGAGGTGACGAAGATCACCGGCGGCGGCGCGTCGACGGTGCGCTGGATCCAGCCCAGCACCTCGTCGCCGCTGCCGTCGGGCAATTGCCAGTCGAGCAGCACCAGGTCGAAGCTTTCGCGCGCAAACATGCGCATGAACTCGACGGTGCCGGCTTTCCAGTGGCAGCGGTGGCCGGCGGCTTCGAGCCAGCCGACCATCTGCTCGGCAAATTCGGGGAGGTCTTCCAGCAGCGCGATGCGCAGGCCGGTGGCCGGCGGCGGGGGGGCGGTCGTCGAGGGATTCATCGGGAGGGCGGGGGTCGGGGGGTGTCGGGGCCGGCGCGGGTGCGCCGACGGGGAGGGTGCGGTCATGCGGGCTCGTCGGCATCGTCCAGTGCCGGCAGCCGCAGCCGGAAGGTGCTGCCGCGGCCCGGTTGGCTGGCCACGTCGACGCTGCCGCCGTGGCGTTGCGCCACCGTCTTGACGAAGGCCAGGCCGAGGCCGCTGCCCGGCACGGCGTCGCCTTCGGCGCGCGGCACGCGGTAGTGGCGTTCGAACAGCCGCGCCTGGTGCTCGGGGGCGATGCCGGGGCCGTTGTCGCGCACTTCGCAGCACCAGTGCGGTCCGTCGCGCCGCAGCAGAAGCTCGAGGGTGGCGCCGGCGCCGGCGTAGTTGGACGCGTTGACGGCCAGGTTGCCGATGGCGCGCTGCAGCAGTTCGCCGTTGGCCCGCACCCAGGCGCTGCTGTCGGCGCCGCGCACGCTGAGGTGCTGGCCGCGCGCCTGCGCCTGCGGCCAGAGCTGGTCGGCGGCCTCGTGCAGCGCCTGCGCCAGGTCGTGCGGGCGCAGCTCGGCGCGCACGAGCCGGTTGGCGCGCAACTGCAGCAGCAGCGCGTCGATCAGCGCCAGCGCACGTTCGGCATGCCGCTCGATGCGCTCCAGCAGCGGCTGCACGGTGGCGCCGGCCGGCTGCTGGCGCGCCAGGTCCACCAGCGACAGCACCGCGTTCTGCGGCGCGCGCAGGTCGTGCGACAGGAACTGCAGGAATTCGCGCTCCTCGCGCTGCAGCCGCTGAAGTTCGGTCACGTCCATCAGCGTGACGATGGCGCCCACCGTCTCGCCGCCCACGCGCGCATATGGCGCGATGCTCACCTGCCAGGCGTGCCCGGCCCCCGCGCCAGCGCCGCCCCGGTCGCGGTCGCGGTCGACCAGCGGCAGCGTGGTGGTCGAACCGTCGGCCAGCGTGCGCGCGATCGCGGCGTGCCAGTCGGTGCGTGGCGCGGCCTGCAGGGCGCCTAGGCGTTCGCCGACACGCTCGCCGTTGCCGCGCAGGCGCAGCTGTGCGCGGGCCGGGTGGTTGGCCAGGAAGATGCGCTGGTTCGGGTCGCACACCAGCACGGCCACCGGCAGCCCGGCCAGGCTCTGTGCAAACACGGCGCGGGTGCGGCGCAACGCCGCCACCGCCGAGTGGGCCAGCCCGATGCGCCGCGCAAAAACATCCTGCAGGCGCGCACGGCCGCGGTTGGCCGGGTAGGGCGCGGCCGGCAGCAGCGCGTGGGCCAGGTCGGCGTCTTCATCGTGGCGGCGCAGCTCGGCCTCCAGATAACGGGCAGCGGCTTCGAGCCGGCGCCAGCTCCACAGCGGGTACGCGGCCAGCATGCCCACGAGCGCCGCCGACGGTGCCGGCCACACACCAGCGAAGCGCAGCAGCGCCCAGGCCGCCAGCAGCACACCCGCCGCGGCCGCGGCGCTGGCCAGCAGCGCGGCGCGCGGTGAGAGCCAGGCCAGCGCGGCCAGCAGCCCGAGCGTGAGCAGCACCGACACCGCCGCCTGCACGGCGCGGCCGGGCTCGCGGATTTCAAGGCCTTGCTGCAGCGCGTCGATCACGCCGGCCATCAGCTCGACGCCCGGCATGGCCACGCCGCTGCCCGACACCGGCGTGGGGTAGGAGTCGCCCAGCCCGGCGGCGGTGGCGCCCACCAGCACGATGTGCCCGGCCCAGGCGTCGGGCGGCACCTCGCCGCGCAACACCGCGGCATACGAGATGCGCCGGTAGTGCCCGGGCGGCCCGGCGAACGGAATGATGAACTCGCGTTCATGGCGCCACGCCCTCGGTTCGGTGGCGTGGCCGGTCGCCGATGCCAAAGCCGATGCCGATGCCGATGCCGATGCCGGAGCCGGAGCCGGAGCCGGAGCCGGAGCCGGAGCCGGAGCCGGAGCCGGAGCCGGAGCCGGCATGCCGGCCCGCCGCGCCACCTCCAGCGTGGCCGCGGCCAGGTGCGGCCAGCGCCGGCCATCGCCGGTCTCGGCCAGGTAGATCCGCCGCGCCACGCTGTCGCTGTCGAGCTCGAGGTGGATGTGGCCCAGCGCCGCGGCCTGTGCCGCCAACGGCGCAAACGGCGCCTGCAGCCGAGCGTGGCCGTCGGGCTGCAGGTCGGCGTACACCGGCAGCACCACGTTGCCGGCGCGCGCCAGGGCGGCGGCCAATGCGGCGTCGCTGGCCGGGTCGGCGCTGTCGGGCTCGACCAGGATCAGGTCCAGCAGCAGCGCCGCCGGCCGCGCCTGCGCGATGCGGTCGATCAGTGCCGCATGCAGGGCGCGCGACCACGGCCAGCGCCCCACGGCGTCGAGGCTGTCCTGGTCGATCGCGACGATGACGATGCCGGCCGGCGCCGGTCGCCCGTTGCCGGCCAGCGCCGCGTCGTAGGCCACCCGGTCGAGCCGTTCGAACCAGCGCCCCACGCTCGCCGCGCCGACCAGCGTGCCCAGCAGCAGCGCCACCAGCAGCCATTCCAGCGCGAGCGGGAAGGCGCCCGAACCGCCGGCGCTGTTCGACCCGGCGGCGGATGCCGAGGATGCGGATGACGCCGGCGCCGCCGCCCCGGCAGCCTTGCCCGCTGCGCGCGCCACCGCTTGCGTCTGGCCCGACCCCGCGCCGTGCCGCATCAGCGAACCTGCGGCCGCGCCTTGGGCGTCTCGGCCTCGGGCAGCCAGCGCCAGGGCGGCGCGGGCACGTCCAGGGTCTGCGTCGGCGACCAGGGCCCGACGAAGCCATCGGGGTCGCGTGCACGCAGGCGAATGAAGTAGCGGCCCTCGAACGGGCGCGCGAACCGCAGCTCCGGCGTGTCGGTGCGGCGCTCGACCAGCAGGTCGGCAAACGCGGCGTCGCGCGCCACCAGCACGTCGAAGCGCTGGCCGGGTTCGCCGCTCCAGCGCAGCTGCACCGTCTGCGCGTCGATCGCCGGTGGCGGCAGCGGGCCTTGCGCCGGCCGCAGCGAAAAGCGCTGTTCGGCACTGAACGGCCCTTGCCGGCCGCCGGCATCGACGCTGGCCACGCGCCAGGCGTAGTCGCCCGGCGCCAGCGCGGCGCGGTAGGCGGTGCCCTGCACCGTGCGGTCGGACGGGGTGTCGGCGGCACCCGATGCGGCGCTGCCCGCAGGTTCGACGACCGCCGCTGCCGCACCCGATGCCGCACCCGCGGCATCCACCGCCATGGGTTGCGGCCACAACCGCAGCCGATAGCGCACGGCGTCGGCGGCGCCGGCCCAGGCCAGCTCGGCGGCGTCGCCCCAGACGCGGCTGCCCGGTGCGGGCGTCAGCGGCAGCGGTGGCTCGGGGCGCGCGCGCAGGGCGAAGTCGCGCCGTGCTTCCACGCCCTCCAGCCCGTCGGCGGCAATGGCGCGCGCCACCAGCGCATAGTCGCCGTCGGGCAGCCCCGCGAAGGCCAGCGCGGGGCTGTCGAAACGGGTCGACGCCAGCACCCGGCCGCTGCCGCGCTCCAGCACGTCGGCGCGCCAGGCCGCGGCACCTTCCTGTGCCGGCAGGCGCAGCCGCACCACCGGGTGTTCCAGCGTGGCGGCCAGGCCCGCCAGGTCGGGCGCGGGCAGCAGCGGCCGCGGCGCGCTGGCGCGCCCGCTGCGGTCGACCACCGAGCCGAAGCCGGCGGCCACGTCGACCGCGCGCGCATCGGCCGTGCCGGTGGCGCCCACCAGGCCGGTGAGCACCTCCACGCGCGACGTGCCGCCGTCTTCGACCCCGGCCCGGAAGGTGGTGCCGCGCACCCCCAGCGTGGCCACCGGCGAGCGCAGCTCGAAGCGCGTGCCGCCGCGCTGCGGCTGCACCCGCACCTCGACGCGGCCCTGCTGCAGCCCGAGCTGGGCCTCGCTGTGGCCCAGGGCCGGCACGCCGCGCAGCTGCTCGACGCTGACGCGGCTGTTCTCGCGGATCACCACGCGCGAGCCGTTCGCCAGTTCGAGCAGCACGCCGCCGGAGGCGCCGGTGGCCACGGCGTCGCCCACCGCCAGCGAGCTGCCGGCGGCCAGGCGGCTGCCGTCCTGGTGTGCCGCGCCGTAGGCGCTGACCACGCGCGCGCTGGCGGGCTCGAAGCGAACCCGTTCGCGCGGCAGCCGCAGCGCTGTGCCCACGGGCAGCACGTCCGGGTGGCGGCCCGGGTTCAGCAGGTGCAGGCGGCGCACGTTGTCGGCCGAGTCGGCGCCTTCCAGAAAGCGCCGCGCGATGCCGCTGAGATGGTCTCCGGCCACGCTGGTGTAGACGAGCTCGCCGCTGGCTTGCGGGCCGGCCGCCGTGGCAATGCCTGCGGCCAGTGCCAACAGCGGGGCAGCCAGGAGGGCGCGAAAGGTCTGGGTCATCGTCGGATTGTGGGCGTGCGCGCCGGCCCGTCGGGGCAGGGTTGGCAGCGGCAATTTTGCACGCCGTGCATGCAACGGGGCCGCGCGCCGGCGTGTTCTGACACTGTCTGACAGTCGCACCGCGCGGTCGCTGGCACAGTCCACCGCACTGGCCGCAAGCGCGGTTCGCGGCGATTTCTGAAGGACCATGAAAATGAATGTGCTCGTGACAGGCGGTGCCGGCTGCATCGGCTCGCACAGCGTCGACGCGCTGCTGGCGCGCGGCGCCAAGGTGACCGTGTTCGACAACTTCGGCAGCGGCCGGCGCGCCAACCTGGCGGCGGCGCACGCCCGGCTCACGCGCGTCGAAGGCGATGCCGCGCACGGCCGCTGGCTTCGCCGAGCCTGCGAGGGCATCTCGCACGTGCCGCACCTCGCGGCCCGGCCCGCGGCAGCGGCCGGCGCAATCGCCGCGGCGGGGCGCACGCCGGACACGCGCGGTTTCGGCAACGGGTTCGACGCCGCGCGCCGCAACGGCATGGCCCGGGTGGTCTGTGCCGCGGGCGCGGCGCAGGAGTCGCCCGATGCGGCGGCCAACGACCACTGCGCGCGGCTGTACCACGAGCAGTTCGGCCGGTCGGCGATGGGTCTGCGCAGCGCGATCGGCGGCGCCCCCAAGGCCGGGCTCGCCGACGGCCTGCGCGAACTGCTGGCCGCGTGATGGGCGGCGTTCATTCGATGCGGCGCTTCGCGCGCCGCGGGGAAAGCCTTGGCCTGCCGGCACAGGCGAAGGCACTCGTCAACGTGGTGGCCAAGGCCAGGTTGCTGGCGGCGGGCATGGCGCTGATGGCCGCGCTGGCCGCCTTCGCAGGCACGGCCTGGGCGCAGCCGGCGCAAGCGCCGGCCGGCCCGAGCACGGCGCTGTACTACGGCGCCTCGCCGCCGTGGACCGAACTGGCGGCGTTCGACCAGGTCGTGCTCGAGCCGGGGCACGGCTTCGATATCGCGCGCCGTGCGGCCGCGGCGCCGCGCACCCGCTTCCTGGCCTATGT
This sequence comes from Methylibium sp., assembly GCA_031415135.1. GTDB lineage: Bacteria > Pseudomonadota > Gammaproteobacteria > Burkholderiales > Burkholderiaceae_C > LGRD01. The sequence continues at coordinate 12,564 of JANORB010000160.1, read as the reverse complement.
GTCGGTCGGCGAGGTGCACCCGCGCCGGCCGTATTTCGACGTGCTGCCCGAGCGCTGGCGTGCCGGCCACAACAAGGCCTGGGGCAGTGTCGTGATCGACCAGCGCCAGCCCGACTGGCCGCACTGGTTCGTCGAGCGTGTGGCGCGCCCGCAGTGGGAGCGCGGCTATCGCGGCTTCTTTCTCGACACGCTCGATTCGTACCAGCTGGTCGCCAAGACCGCCGAAGAACGCGCCGCGCACGAGGCTGGCCTGGTGCGCGTGGTGCAGGCGCTGAAGGCCGCGTTTCCGCAGGCGCGGCTGGTGTTCAACCGCGGCTTCGAGATCCTGCCGCAGGTGGCGGAACACGTCGACATGGTGGCCGCCGAGTCGCTCTACCGCGGCTGGGACCCGGTGGCCGGCCGCTACCGCGAGGTGAGCGCCGACGACCGCGCCTGGCTGCTTGGCCAGTTGCAGAAGGTGCGGCGCGAATGGCAGCGCCCGGTGCTGGCCATCGACTACGTGGCCCCGGGCGAGCGTGCGCTGGCGCGCGACACGGCGCGTCGCATCGAAGCGCACGGCTTCGTGCCGTGGGTGGCCAACCCGGCGCTGGACGTGCTCGGCGTCGGCAGCCTGGAAGTGCTGCCGCGCAAGCTGCTGATGCTGCACGACACCGAGCTGAAGACCAGCGCCGAGCTGACCTTCCTGGACATGCACCGCTTCATCGCCGCGCCGGCCTACCACCTGGGCCTGGTGCCCGAGTACCTGGACGTCGACCGCCAGCCGCTGCCCGCCGGGCCGCTGGCCGGCCGCGTCGCCGGCATCGTCACGCGGTTCCAGAACGACAAGCCCCGGCCCGCGCTGGCCGCCTGGCTGCAGCGTGCGATGGCCGACGGCGTGAAGGTGGCCAGCCTGGGCCAGCCCGGCGTGGGCCCGGCGCTGCAGGCCACCTTCGGCCTGACGCGCGGCGCCGCGGGGGTGGCGCCGGTGGAGATCAGCCGGCGCGACCCGATCGCCGGCTTCGAGGCCTTGCCGCAGCCCAGCGTGCCGGAGTTCAGCGCGCTCGGCGGCCCCGGCCACGAGCCGCTGCTGCAATGGCGCGACGGCCAGGGCGCGACGATGGACGTGGCTGCCATCACGCCCTGGGGCGGTTACGCGCTGCCGGGTTCGGGGCTGCTGCGCATGCCGGGTTCGCCGGAAACCTGGCGCTGGGTGGTCGACCCGGTGGCCTTTCTGCGCCGCAGCCTGCAACTGCCGCCGATGCCGGTGCCCGACACCACCACCGAAAGTGGCCGCCGCATGCTGATGGTGCACGTCGACGGCGACGGTTTTGCCAACCGCAGCGAACTGCCCGGCACGCCGCTGGCGGGCGATGTGATGCTGCGCGAGCTGGTGCGCAAGTACCGCGTGCCGACCACGATTTCGGTGATCGAGGGCGAGACCTCGGCGCAGGGGCTGTACCCGAAAGACGCGGCCGCGATGGAGGCCACGGCGCGCGCGCTGTTCGCGCTGCCGCATGTGGAAGTGGCGAGCCACACCTATTCGCACCCGTTCCGCTGGAGCGCGCTGGAGCGCGGCGCCACGGGCAAGGATTACGCGCTCGGCCTGCCGGGCTACCGCTTCGACCCCGAACGCGAGATCGGCGGCTCGATCCGCTACATCGAGCAACGCCTGGCGCCGCCGCACAAGAAGGTCAAGCTGTTCCTGTGGAGCGGCGACACCAACCCGACCGAGACCACGCTGGACGTGGCTGCCGCGCAGGGCATCGCCACGATGAATGGCGGTGAGACCACCATCACGCGCGCCGCGCCCACGCTCACGCAGGTGGGGCCGCTGGGAATCCCCAAGGGCCCGCACTTCCAGGTCTATGCGCCGAATCAGAACGAGAACGTCTACACCAACCTGTTCACGGGCCCGTTCTACGGCTTCGAGCGTGTGCTCGAGACCTTCGAGATGACCGAGCGGCCGTACCGGCTCAAGCCGATCGACATCTACTACCACACCTACTCGGCCTCCAAGCGGGCGTCGCTGGAGGCGCTGCACAAGGTCTACCGCAGCGTGCTGGCGATGCCGCTGCACCCGGTGTTCGCGTCGGAGTACGTGGCGCGGGCGCAGTCGTTCGCCGACCTGGTGGTGGCGCGCCGCATGGCGCCCGGCGGCGCCTCCACGGACATGGCGCCCGGCGGCGCCTCCACGGACGTGGCGCCCGGCGGCGCTTCCACGGACGTGACGCCCGGCGGCGCTTCCACGGACGTGCCGCCCGGCAGCGGCGACGCACCGGCCGGCTACCGGGTGCGCAACGCCGGCGCGCTGCGCGAGTTGCGCATTCCGGCGGCGGCCGGCCTGCCACAGCCCTCGCTGAGCCAGGGCCTGGCCGGCTACAGCGCCATCCACGGCGAACACCACCTGCACCTGGCGGCCGACGAGGCCGAGCTCGTGTTCGGTGGCGCGGCCGACAGCGCGCCCTACCTGGTCGACGCCAATGGCCGGGTCGAGCGCGCCGAGCGCAGCGCCGGGGCCTGGCAGCTGCGGCTGAATTCGCACGTGCCGCTCAGCCTGACGCTGCACCACGCCCCGGACTGCCGGGTCAGCGCGGGCGGCAAGCCGCTGGCGGCCACCCGCGCCGCGGGCGGCATTCACCACTATTCGATTGCGCACGATGGAACAGAGACGTTTTCGGTTGCCTGTCGCTGAGCGCAGCGGGCTGCGCGCGCGCATCGTCTCCACCGGCGGGCTGCTGGCCGTGGCGGCGATGGTGCTGTTCGTGCTGGTGCTGCTGTACCCCAAGCGCACGCTGATCGAGCAGTTGCGCGACGAACCGCGCAACGACCCGCTGAGCGTGAGCTACCTCGGCAACCTGCTCAAGAGCGACCCCGACAACGCCGAGCTGCGCCTGCTGCTGGCCGAGCGCCAGTTCGCGCTCAAGCAGCACGGCGCCGCGGATGTGTCGCTGGCGCCGCTGCTGCAGGCGCGCGAGGCCTCGCCGCTGCGCCGCCGCGCCCAATTGCTGGCGCTGCGCCTGCTCGAGCAGTACGCCAACGCCGGGCCGCCCGGCAGCCGCGAGGCGCTGGGGCGGCGCGCCGAACTGCGCCAGGCGCTGGCCGACAAGCTCGACGAGGCCGGCTGGACTGCGGCCGACCTGGTGCGGTTCGCGCGCCAGTCGGCCGGGCTGAACGAGCCGCACCTGGCGCGGCGCTTCTACCTGCGCCTGTTCGACCTGCCCGGCCAGCCGGGCGCGTCCGAGTCGGCCTGGTTCGACGACGCCGTGCGCAATGCGCTGGGCACGCAGGACTACCTGGGTGCTGCCGCGCTGCACCAGCGCGCCATGATGGACGGCAGCGACGCCGCCTCCCGGCGCGCGCACCTGCTGCAGGCCCTGCGCATCCTGCAGTCGGGCAACCTGCTCGACGAGGCGCTGCAGGTGGCCACCACCCACGCCGCGGCCGTCGGCAGCGACGCCGAACTGCTGATGTTCCTGACCCGGCTGGCGCTGGCCGCCAACCGGCCCCCGGCGGCCGAGGCGTATGCCAAGCGGCTGTTGCGCATGGGCAGCCTGGCGCTGCCGCGCGCCTGGTTCGAGCGGCTGCTGGACATCGTGCCCAGCGCCCATGCCGACGACGCGCCGCAGGCCGGCGACCCGCGGCTGCCGTTCGACGAGGTGCCGTACCTGCTGGCCTACAACACCTTCCTGGCCAACCGCAACCTGGCCGACGCCCACCGCGTGGCGGCCTCCGCAGTGCGCCAGGTGCCCGAGGCCACGGCGTGGCGCGAGCGGCTCGCGCAATCGGCCGAATGGCAGGGGCGGCCGCAGCTCGCGCTGGAACACTGGCGCTGGCTCGCCGAGCACAGCGATTCGGCCGACGCGCTGCGCGCCGTGCTGCGCCTGGCCCCCGGCCTGAACGAAGACGGCGCGCTGCTGGCGGCCTGGCGCAAGATCGCCACCCAACGCCGGCTCAACACGGCCGAAGCCCTGCTCGTGGTGGCGCTGCACGAACGCATGGGCCAGCCGCGCGAAGGCGCCGCCTGGCTCGAGCAACTGGACCGCAGCCGCCCCGACCCGGCGCTGCTGGAGGCGCTGGCCGGCCTGCACGAACGCCTGGGCGACGTGCCCACCAGCGTGCGCACGCTGGGCCGGCTGATCGCCCGCGAAGGCGCCACGCCGGCGCGCGCGCTGCGGCTGGCGTCGCTGCATTCGGCGATGGGCGACTTTGCGCAGGCCTACGCGGCGCTGGCGCCGGTGTCCCCGCGCGCCACCGATGCCGATTCGGACTACTGGCGCATGCTCGGCGACCTGGCCTGGACGCTGCAGAACGAACCGGTCGCCCTGCAGGCCTTGCAGCGCCGCGCCCGCGGCCCCGTCTTCGAGGCGGAAGACGCCGACCGGCTGTTGGCCCTGATGCGCAAGAAGCACCCGGCCGAGGCCGCGCGGTTGGCCGAAGCGGCCTGGCGCCGGCTCGACCTGCCCGGCTACCTGGTGGGCGCGCTGGAGATGTGGTGGAACCTGCGTGACCTGGCGCAGATGCAGCGGGTGTTCGACTCGCTGGCCGCGGACGACGAGCGCCGCGTCGGCACCGACCCGTACTTCTGGCTGCTGCGCGCCCAGTGGCAGCGCGAGCGGGGCCGGCCCGACGCGGCCGTGGCCGACATGCGCCGCGCCGGCGCCCTGTCGTCCAGCGCCGAGACACGCAGCGCGCTGGTGTTCCTGCTGATCGAGCTGGGCCAAACCGATGCGCTGGCCGGCGAACTCGCGGCGCACCAGGAAACGGCCCTGTTCGACCCCGCCTACGACGCCGCCTGGGGCGCCGGCTGGCTGACCCTGGGCCAGGCCCCGCGCGCGCTGCTGCACTGGCGGCGCCAGGCGAGCCGGCATGCCACCGACGCGCCCTGGCTCGCGAGCTACGCCGACGCGCTGCAGGGCGCGGGCCTGGCGCGCGACGGCGAACTGGTGCGCCGGCGCGCCTGGCGCCTGGGCCGCGACCGGCTCGCCGCCGCCAATGTCGGCGCCGGCGCCGGCGCCGACGCGACGGCGCTGCAACTGTTCGTCGCCCGCATGACGGTGGCGCACGCCCCGGCCGACCAGGGCCTGGCGGTGCTGCGCCATCTGCTGCGCCAGGACAGCGGGGCCAGCGGCAACGAGGCGCTGGACGCCGCGGTGAGCGAACTGCTGCTCGGCTGGGGCCTGAACCACGACCGCCACGAGCAGGCGCGCCACTGGCTGGCGCTGCGCTACGGCCGCAAGCTGGCGCAGCCCGGCGTGGCCGAGCTGTCGCTGGCCCTGGCCCGGCGCGACCTGCCCGTGGTGCAGCAGGTGCTGCTGCGCGAAGGCAAGGCGCTGCCGGTGGCCCTGCGCGTCGAAGCCGAAACCGCGCTCGACCACCGCGCCGTGGCGCAGACGCTGGCCGCTGAATCGCTGGACCGGCAAGACGACGACGGCCTGCATCAGGCCTTCACCGGCCTGGCCTGGCCCGACGCGCGCAAGCTGCAGGTGGGCATCGACTCGCTGGCCGGCGACCTGCGCGGCCAGCAGTTCACGCTCGGCGCGTCCGCGCAGGCCGGCGAAGGGCTGCGCCTCACCCCGCTGCTGAGCCATGCACGGCAGCGCAGCGCAGACCCGGCGGTGCTGACCGGCGTGCCGGGCAGCGACACCGCGCTGGGCCTGGGCGCGCGGCTGGCGCTGGGGCAGGACGCGGTCGACGCGTCGATCGGCGTGCGCCGCGCGTTTGCCAGCTTCGCCACCGGCGCCATCGGCCTGCGTTTGCGGCCCACGCCGGACGTGACCGCGCGCGTCGAATTCGGTTACCACGAGCGCGCCACCGAGTCGTCGCCGCTGCGCGTGGCCGGGGTGAAAGACGAGCTCCGGCTGTCGGCCGACTGGGCCATCGCGCCCGGCCTGTCGGTGCGCGCGGCCGGCCAGGCCACCCGCTTCTCGCTGCAGGGCGGCGGCAAGCTGGGCAGCGGCAGCGGGCTCGACTGGTCGGTCTCGCAAAGCCTGCGGCAGGGCACGCCCGACCTGGCGCTGCGCGCCTTCGGCAGTTACCGCAACTACACGCCGACCAGTGCGCCGCTGGACCCGCGCAGCGCGCGCCTCAACCCCGCCGGCACCGTGCCGGACGCGAGCTTCTTCATCCCGCGCAGTTATTCGATGCACGGCATCGGCCTGAGCACCGGCGCGGCGCTGCCCGACAGCTACCAGCGTGCCTGGCGACCGTTCGCCGACGTGGCGCTGACGCGCCACAGCGTGCAGGGCAGCGGTGCGTCGCTGGGCTTCGGCCTGGTCGGCAGCGTGCTCGGCAGCGACCAGCTGATGCTGCGCGGCAACCTGGTGCGCGGCGGCGCGGCCGGTTCGTCCGGCGGCAATGCCGGATCGCTCGGGGTGCAGTACTCGACCCATTTTTGAACCCGCCTCTGAACCCGCCTCTGAACCCGCCCCCTCACCCGTTCAACGATCCCCGATCAACCGATCCCTGACCCCCCGGAGACCTACCATGTACAAGCACCTCGCCCTCGCCCTTGCCACCGTCGCCGCCCTGGCCGGCGCCACCGGCTGCGCCGTGATCGACCGTTCGCCGCGCAGCGCCGCGCTCGAGGCCGGCGCCAAGTGGGCCATCCTGCCGGTGGCCAACCACACCGAAACCGCCCAGGCCGGCCAGCGCGCCGAGGCCATGCTCGAGCCGCTGCTGCGCCAGCGCGGCGTGGCCACGGTGCTGCGCGCGCCGGCCACCGGCTCGGTTGACGCGCTGCTGGAGGGCACCGACCGCAAGGCCCAGCAGGACTCGACACGCTGGGCCGCCGAACAGGGCGTGCGTTATGCCGTCAGCGGCGCGGTGGACGAGTGGCGCTACAAGGTCGGCGTCGACGGCGAACCGGCGGTCGGTCTGGTGCTGCAGGTGACCGACCTGCAGAGCAACGCGGTGGTCTGGTCGGCCACCGGCGGCAAGTCGGGCTGGAGCCGCGAGGCGCTGTCGGCGGTGGCGCAGAAGCTGATGCGCGACATGCTGGCCGAGCTGCCCGTGCGCTGAGCCGCGCGCCTTGGCACCGCCCCACCGCCCCGCCGCCCCACCGCCCCGCCGCCCAGCCAGGAGCCCCACATGCTCAATTCGCAATTCGTTCCGGACGCCACGCTGCGGCGTGGCCTGAGCTCGCTCACCGCATCGCGCCTGCGGGTGCCCTGGGTCATGGTGGAGGTGGTGGTGATCACGCTGGCGCTGGTCGGCCTGGGGCTGTGGCTGTCGGCCGCCGACCCGCTGTTCGTGCGCGCCGCCATCCCGTGGACCTGGTTCGCACCGGTGCTGCTGGCGCTGCGCTACGGAGTGCTGGCCGGCCTGGGCTCGATGACGCTGGTGCTGGCCGCCTGGCTGCTGCTGACGGCGGTGCCCGCGCCGGCCGCCTTTCCCAAGCTGTACTTCGTCGGCGGGCTGCTGATGACGATGGTGTGCGGTGAGTTCAGCGGCCTGTGGCGCGCCCGCGTGCAGCGCCTGGCCGAAGCCAACAACTACCTCGAAGACCGCATCGAGCGGGTCACGCAGCGCCTGTTCGTGGCGCAGCGCTCGCACGACCAGCTCGAGCAGGAGCTGCTGGTGCGCCCGGCCACGCTGCGCCAGTCGCTGCTCGAACTGCGCGGCGACTCGCTGCGCGGCGCCGGGGCGGGAGCCCAGCAGGTGCTCGAATTCCTGGCCGCGCAATGCCAGATCGAAGGCGCGCGGATCATCGCCGTCGGCGTGCGCGGCCGGGCCGATGGCGCGGTGCTGGCCTCGATCGGCGCGCCCATCGAGGTCGACGCCGACGACGCGCTGCTGCTGCACGCGCTCGAGCAGCAGCGCCTGGCACACGTGCAAAGTGGCCTGCCCGCCGGCACCGCGCCGACGCGCCACCTGGCGGCCGCGCCGCTGCTGGTGGGCCCGCAGCGCCAGCCCGCGCTGCTGGTGGTGTCGCAGATGCCGTTCCTGGCCTTCCACGAAGAGGCGATGCAGACGCTCTCGGTGTTGTGCTCGGCGTTCTGCGAGTCGCCGCGCATTGGGGCGCGGATGCCGGCGCTGCTGCTGCAGTTGCCCGGCTGCCCGGCCGAGTTCGCCGAAGAGCTGTGCCGGCTCGACGACATCGCCCGCGACCACGCGGTGGCCAGCCACCTGGTGGCCCTCACCTTCAACGACAAGGCGCGTGGCGAGGCGCAGCGCAGCTCGGCCGAACGGCTGGCGCGCAGCCCGGACGTGGTGTGGGCGCGCTCGCTCGGCGACGGCCGCCACCAGTTGCTCACCTTGATGCCGATGGCCGGCGAGGCGTCGGTGCGCGGCTACGTGCAGCGCCTGCAGCGCCAGTTGCAGCCGGACGCCGCCGCCATGGGCGGTGACGCGCCGGCGGCGCTGGCGGGCCTGCGTTCGCGCTCGCTGGCGCTGGGCCGGGGCGCCACCGGGCCGGCGCTGCGCCGCCTGCTCGAGCTGGAGGGCGCATGAACCCGGGTCAGTTGCTGGCCGCGCTGCTGCTGGAGCTGGGCGCCGGCGCCTTCATCCTGCGCGGCGACACCAGCACGGCCTTCTTTCTGGGCTTCCTGGGGTCGCACGCCAGCGCCAGCGCGCTGTTCGCGCTCACGCTGTACCCGGTGCTGCCGGCGCGCTGGCGCGAGACGCGCGTGGCCACGCTGGCGCTGTGTTTTTCGCTCAGCTTCTTCCTGCCCTTCCTGGGGCTGGTGACCTTGCTCATCGCGCTGCTGGCCGCGCGCCTGTTCCCGGTGGGCGACGGCCGCGGGCCCTGGGTCGAGCCGGCGCTGCCCGAGCTGCACATGGCCACGCTGCGGCGCGCGCGCGGCCTGCGTGGGCTGAGCCTGCGCCCGCTGCTGTCCGACGTGCGCCTGCCCGCCGGGCTTCGTTCGCGCGCGCTCAATGCCTTGTCGACCATGCCCTTGCGGGTGGGCGGCGGGCTGCTGCGCCGGCTGCTGGCCGATCCGGTCGAAGACCTGCGCCTGGTCGCCTACGGCATGCTGGACGGCAGCGAAAAGTCGCTGCGCGGGCGCATCGCCGCGCAGACCGAGGCGCTGGACGCCGGCCGTGCCGACGGCGCCCCCCGCGCCGCCGGCCTGCGCGCGCTGGCCGAGCTGAACTTCGAGCTCGCCTACCAGGGCCTGGTGCAGGGCGACCTGCGCAGCCACGCACTTCAGCAGGCGCTGCGGCACGCCGAGGCCGGGCTGGCGCTGGCGCCGCCGGACGCCGGGCTGCTGTTCCTGCGCGGGCGCATCCACGCCGCGCGGGCCGACCCCGGCGCCGCGCGCGCCGACTTCACCCGTGCGGCAGCGCTGGGCCTGCCGGCCGCGCGGGTGCAGCCGCAGCTGGCCGAGCTGGCGTTTGCCGAGCGCGACTGGCCCGCCGTGCGCGCCGCCATGGCGCCGGTGGCGGCGCTGCTGGCCGCACCCCGCAGCGCCGCACTGGCGAGCTTCTGGCATCACCAAGGACCGTTTCGATGACTCATCCGCAGGCCCGCAGCGCCGACGTGGCGCTGCTGCTCGAGGGCACGTATCCGTTCGTGGCCGGGGGCGTTTCGAGCTGGGTGCACACCCTGCTGCACGGTTTCCCCGACCTGCGGTTCGCGCTCGTCTTCATCGGCGCGCGCCCGCAGGACTACGGCCCCATGCGCTACGAACTGCCGCCCAACGTGGTGCACCTGGAGGCGCACTACCTGTTCGAGGCCGAGGCCGCCCCGCCGCGCCGCACCACCGGGATCGACGCGCAGGCGTTCGAGCGGGTGCGCCGCCTGCATGCGCGCTGGCGCACGCCGCAGGGGCCGGGTCGCGAGGACGCGTCTGACGCGTTCGGCGCCGTGGCCGACGACCTGGGCAGCCTGCTGACGGCCGAACACTTCCTGCGCGGCGACCGGGCCTGGGAGTTCATCACCGAGCAGTACCTCGCCCACTGCAGCGACCCGTCCTTCGTCGACTACTTCTGGACCGTGCGCACCATGCACGCGCCGATCTGGAAGCTCGCCCGCATCGCCGCGGCCATGCTGCCGGTGCGCGCCTTCCACACCGTGTCCACCGGTTATGCCGGTTTGCTGGGCACGCTGTGCCAGCGGCGCTGGAAGCGCCCGCTGCTGCTGTCCGAACACGGCATCTACACCAAGGAGCGGCGCATCGACCTGTTCAGCGCGCAGTGGATTGCCGACAACCGCTCGGCGCTGCAGCGCGACCCGACCGAGCTGAGCTACTTCCGCGACCTGTGGATCCGCTTCTTCGAAGGCATCGGCCGGGCGTGTTACGACGCCAGCGACCAGATCATCGCGCTGTACGAGGCGAACCGGCTGCGCCAGGTCGCCGACGGCGCACAGCCCGCGCGCACCCGCAACATCGCCAACGGCATTTCCATCCCGACCTTCGGGCCGCTGCGCCAGCAACGCCCGCCGGCCGTGCCGCCGGTGCTGTGCCTGATCGGGCGCGTGGTGCCCATCAAGGACGTGAAGAACTTCGTGCGCGCCATGCGCAGCGTGGTCAACACCCTGCCGCAGGCGCAGGGCTGGATCGCCGGGCCCGAGGACGAAGACGCCGCCTACGCCGCCGAATGCCACGCGCTCGTGCACAGCCTGGGGCTGGGCGCGCAGGTGAAGTTCCTCGGCTTCCAGAAGCTGACCGAGCTGCTGCCGCAAATCGGGCTGGTGGTGTTGTCGTCCATCAGCGAGGCGCTGCCGCTGGTGCTGCTGGAAGGCTTCGCGGCCGGTGTGCCGGCGGTCAGCACCGACGTGGGCTCGTGCCGCCAGCTGATCGAAGGGCTGCCCGGCGACGATGCCGCGCTGGGCCGCGCCGGCCGGGTGGTCGGCATTGCCGACCCCAAGGCGCTGGCCGACGCCGCCTGCGAACTGCTGGCCGACCCGCAGGCCTGGCACGCCGCGGCCGAGTCGGGCGCGCGCCGCGTGGCGGCGTACTACTCGCTGGAGACGATGCTCGGCCGCTACCGCGAGGTCTACGAGCGTGCGCTCGCGCCGGCCGAGCCGCCCGCGTCGCCCGCGCCTGCCAAGGCCGGCGGATGCCCGTTCGGCCGCAGCGCCGCATCGATTCAACAGGAAGGCAGGATCTGACATGGCCGGCATCGGTTTCGAGCTGCGCAAGCTGCTGCAGCGCGACAGTTACGCGGGCGTGCTGCAGGCCTATGCCTACGCCGGCATCATCAGCTCCGGCCCGTGGGTGCTGTCGATCGTGGGCATCCTGCTGATCGGCGTGTTCTCGGCCGCGGTGGTCGTGCCCGACAAGCTGATCGTGCAGTTCCAGGTCACGGTGACCTACCTGATCATGCTGTCGCTGGTGCTCACCGGCCCGATCCAGCTGGCCTTCACGCGCTGGGTGGCCGACCGGCTGTTCGAGAAGAAGGACGCCATCGTCGCGCCCAACTTCATCGGCGCGCTGCTGCTGGTGATCGTGGTGTCGGGGCTGCTGGGCATCGGCGGCGTGCTGCTGCTGTTCCCGGCCCAGAACAACCTGTACCGGCTGACCTTGTGCTGCGGGCTGGTGGTGATGAGCTGCATCTGGCTGGCCACCATCTTCCTGTCGGGCATGAAGCAGTACAAGACCATCGTGGTGCTGTTCGGCGTGGGCTACACGGTGACGGTGGTGGCCGCGCTGGCGTTGCGCCCGCTGGGCATGGAAGGCCTGCTGCTGGGGTTCGTGCTGGGCCAGTTCGTGCTGCTGGTGGGCATGCTGGTGATGATCCTGCGCACCTTGCCGGCGCAGCGGCTCATCGCGTTCGGATTCCTCAAGCGCGGTGCGATGTACACCGAGCTGGTCTGGATCGGCCTGCTCTACAACCTGGGCGTGTGGGCCGACAAGCTGGTGTTCTGGTACTGGCCCGACGTGAGCCAGCCGGTGATCGGCCCGCTGCGCGCCTCGCTCATCTACGACCTGCCCAGCTTCATGGCCTACCTGGCCATCATTCCGGGCATGGCGGTGTTTCTGGTGCGCATCGAGACCGACTTCGTCGAGTACTACCAGCGCTTCTACGACGCGGTGCGCGAGGGCGGCTCGCTGCAGTTCATCGGCCGCATGCGCGAGGAGATGGTGTTCGCCATCCGCCAGGGGCTGTACGAGATCATGAAGATCCAGGGCATCACGGTGCTGCTGGTGATCGTGGCCGGCCCGCGGCTGCTCGACGCGATCGGCATCTCGCACCTGTACCTGCCGCTGCTGTACCTGGACGTGGTGTCGGCCAGCCTGCAGGTGGTGCTGCTGGGCCTGCTGAACATCTTCTTCTACCTCGACCAGCGCCGCGTGGTGCTGGCCCTGACGGCGCTGCTGCTGGTGCTCAACGTGGTGCTGACGGCGGCCACGCTCAAGCTCGGCGCGGCGTTCTACGGCTACGGCTTTGCGCTGGCCATGATGGCCACGGTGTTCATGGCCATGCTGATGCTCGAATCGAGGCTGCACCGGCTCGAATACGAAACCTTCATGCTTCAGTAGGCGCCGGCGGCGCCGGCCCGGCGCATCGGCTAACCTCACGGGCCGTCGCGGGAACACCCGCCGCGGCGGGGCCGGGAGGGCCAGCCAAGGAGCGCTTCGTTGTTCGGCTACTTTGAAAGACTCGCGCATCCGTACCCGGATGCCGAACCCGCCGCACCGC
>JANORB010000159.1:0-9970 GCA_031415135.1 Methylibium sp. | reverse complement strand
CGCCACCGAGCCGGAGCCCGTGGAAGGCCACCTGAAACGGGTGCTGCGCTCGATGCGCGAAATCATCGGCGGCTGAACCCGCGCGAAGGGCGCCGGAAGGCGATCTTCGGCTGGCGAAGGACCGGCCGCGATACCAGCGGCCGGGCTGGGCCGCCCCGCCCAGCACCATTCGAGAGCTCGGCACACGCCGCGCCGCGAGCGGTGGCGCCTGTCCCGACCACGGGATGCCAGCGCCATCGTGTTCGATATAAATGCACGCACTGTGTATAGTTATATCAACTCTTGTCCTGCGCCATGAACTTCCTCGCCCTGTTCGTCAGTCTGCCCAGCCAGGGCGGTGCCGACCGGGTGCGGGTCTGGCGCGCACTCAAGGGCCTGGGGTGCGGCACGCTGCGGGACGGTGTGTACCTGCTGCCCGATCTGCCGCCACACGCCAGCGCGCTCGAAGCGGTGGCGCTGGCTGCGCGCAGCGCCGGCGGCAGCGGCGACGTGCACACGCTGAGCGCGCGCGACGCCGGGCACCAGCAGGCGCTGGTGCGCCTGTTCGACCGCACCGCCGACTACACCGAACTGGCGATCGACCTGCGCCGGATGCTCATCGACGTCGATACGCTGGACGCGCCGGCGGCGCTGCGGCGCGAACAGTCGTTCAACCGCCGCTTCAGCCAGCTCGCGGGCATCGACTTCTTTGCCGGCCCGGCGCGCCCGCAATTGCAGGCGCTGATGGCCGAACTGCGCCAGGCCGTGGCCGCTCGGGTGTCGCCCGATGAACCCCGCGCCCAGGCCGCCGGCGTGGCGCGGCTCGACCCGGCGCGCTACCGCAAACGGGTCTGGGCCACGCGCGAGCGCCCGCAGGTCGACCGGCTGGCGTCGGCCTGGCTGATCAAGCGCCACATCGACCGGCAGGCCCGTTTTGTGTGGCTGCGCAAGACCAGCGACTGCGCGCGCGATGCGCTGGGCTTCGACTTCGACGGCGCGGCGTTCAGCCACAGCGCGCGCGGCGTGACCTTCGAGACCCTGCTCGCCAGTTTCGACCTGGAAGGCGACGCAGCGCTGGTGCGCATCGGCACGCTGGTTCACTTTCTCGACGTCGGCGGGTTGCCGGTGGCCGAGGCCGCGGGCATCGACGCGGTGCTGGCCGGCGCCAGCCTTGCGCAGCCCGACGATGACCGGCTGCTGAAAAGCGCGCTGGCGGTGTTCGACAGCCTGTACGCCCATTGCGCCAGCGCGCCGGAGTCGACATGACCGCGCCTGCCGAACGCCCCGCGCCGCCGAGCTTCGCCGAGGCGCTGCGCTTCTGGCTTCAGCTCGGCTTTGTCAGCTTCGGCGGCCCGGCCGGGCAGATCGCGCTGATGCACCAGGAGCTGGTCGAGCGGCGGCGCTGGATCTCCGAGCGGCGCTACCTGCACGCGCTGAACTACTGCATGGTGCTGCCGGGCCCCGAGGCGCAGCAGCTCGCCACCTACATCGGCTGGCTGATGCATGGCGTGAAGGGCGGCATCACGGCCGGCGCGCTGTTCGTGCTGCCGTCGCTGTTCATCCTGATCGCGCTGTCGTGGGTCTACATGGCGTTCGGCCAGACGCCGCTGGTGGCCGGGGTGCTGTGGGGCATCAAGCCCGCCGTCACCGCCATCGTGCTGTTCGCGGCCTGGCGCATCGGCTCGCGCGCGCTGAAGAACGGCGCGCTGTGGGCGATTGCCGCGACGGCGTTCGTCGCCATCTTCTTTTTGCAGTGGCCGTTCCCGGCCATCGTGCTGGCGGCCGGGCTGATCGGCGCGGTCGGCGGGCGAGTCAGGCCCGAGCTGTTTCGCACCGGTGGCGCGCATGGCAAGGCGGCTCCGAGCGCCGGCCCGGCGGTGATCGACGACGACACGCCGACCCCGGCGCATGCGCGCTTTTCACGCGCCACGCTGATTCGTTACGGCGTGGTCGGCGCGGCGCTGTGGCTGGGCGCGTTCGGCGCGCTCACCGCGCTGTTCGGCTGGGACGGTGTGTTGACGCAGATGGCCTGGTTCTTCAGCAAGGCCGCGCTGTTGACCTTCGGCGGCGCCTACGCCGTGCTGCCCTACGTTTACCAGGGCGCGGTGGGCGAGTTCGGCTGGCTCAGCGCGCCGCAGATGATCGACGGCCTGGCGCTGGGCGAAACCACGCCCGGCCCGCTGATCATGGTGGTGGCTTTTGTCGGTTTTGTCGGCGGCTGGACGCGCCAGTTGTTCGGGCCCGACAGCCTGTTGCTGGCCGGCGCCGCCGCCGCCACGGTGGTCACGTTCTTCACCTTCCTGCCGTCGTTCCTGTTCATCCTGATCGGCGGCCCGGTGGTCGAGGCCACCCACGGCGACCTGAAGTTCACCGCGCCGCTGACGGCCATCACCGCCGCGGTGGTGGGTGTGATCGTGAACCTGGCGCTGTTTTTTGCGCTGCATGTGCTGTGGCCGCAGGGGCTGGACGGCCCCTTCGAGATCGGCTCGGCGCTGATCGGCGTGGCCGCAGCCGCAGCGCTGCTGCGCTTCAAGGTCAGCATCATCCATCTGATTGCCGCGTGTGCGGCGCTGGGGCTGCTCAAGGGCCTGCTCTTCTGAGGAGCGGCATGAAACTGAATCCCATGCGTTTGAAATAGTCGCCACTGAACGGCATCTCGAACCTGGCACCGGCGCGCGCTGGGGCCAATCCCGATCGGTCGGGCGCCCTCACTGCGTTACCCTTCGCGTCCGGACCCCTGCCGCGACGCAGTGCCCGCCATCGGCGGGATGCGATTCCGCAGCCAACCCCAGGAGACTCGCATGACCTCAGCCGTCGCCCCCGATGCACTTGCCCTGCAGCGCCTGTACCACTGGGAAAAAACAGCGCCCGACCGGGTCGTGCTGACCCAGCCGACCGGCGGCGGCGCGGTGACCGACACCACCTGGAAGCAGCTGATGGACCAGACCCGCCGCATGGCGGCGCACCTGAAGGGGCTGGGGTACCCGCCGGGCACGCGCATCGCGCTGCTGTCCAAGAACACCGCGCACTGGCTGATGTGCGACTTTGCGATCTGGATGGCCGGCTACGTGTCGGTGCCGCTGTACCCCACGCTGGCCGCCGACACGATCCGGCAAATCCTCACCCACAGCGAAGCCAAGCTGTTGTTCGTCGGCAAGCTCGATGGCTGGGCCGCCATGAAGCCCGGCATCCCCGACACGTTGGCGTGCATCAGCCTGCCGCTGTCGCCGACCAACAACTACCCCAGCTGGGACAGCATCGTCAAGGCCACCGCGCCGCTGGCGGGCGAGCCGGTGCGCGACGGCGACGACATGTCGACCCTCATGTACACCTCGGGCACCACCGGCGCGCCCAAGGGCGTGATGCACAGCTTTGCCACCTTTGCCTGGTCGATCCAGTCGGGCCTGAAACGGGTGCCGCTCGGGCTCGAGACCCGCATGCTCAGCTACCTGCCGCTGGCCCACGTGGCCGAACGCTCGCTGGTCGAGCACGGCCTACTGGCCACCGGCATGCGGGTGTTCTTTGCCGAAAGCCTGGAGACCTTTGGCGCCGACCTGCAACGGGCCCGGCCGACCGCGTTCTTTTCGGTGCCGCGCCTGTGGGTCAAGTTCCAGCAGGGTGTGCACGCCAAGATGCCGCCGGCCAAGCTGGCGCGCCTGCTCAAGCTGCCCATCATCAAAGGCATCGTGGCGGGCAAGATCCGCACCGCGCTGGGCCTGGACCAGTGCAGCTTCGCCGCCGGCGGTGCCGCGCCCATGCCGCCCGAGCTGCTGGCCTGGTACGCCAGGCTCGGCCTGCCCATCGTCGAGGTCTACGGCATGACCGAAAACTGCGGCGTCTCGCACGCCACGCTGCCCGGTGTTGCACGCCCCGGCACGGTGGGCAAGCCGTATGACGGCGTGCAAAGCCGCATTGACCCGGCGAGCGGCGAGATCCAGATGAAGAGCCCGGGCCTGATGCTGGGCTACTACAAGGAGCCCGGCCTCAGCCAGGACGCCCTCACCGCCGACGGCTGGCTGCGCACCGGCGACAAGGGCGCGCTCGACGCCGAAGGCAACCTGCGCATCACCGGCCGCGTGAAAGACCTGTTCAAGACCAGCAAGGGCAAGTATGTGGCGCCCGCGCCGATCGAAGACCGGCTGGTGATGAACGGCGTGGTCGAAGCCTGCGTCGTGACCGGCGCCAACCTCGGCCAGCCGCTGGGCATCGTGATGCTCAACGCCGAGGCGGCCGCGCGCGCCGGCGACGCCAGCCAGCGCAAGGACATGGAGGTCTCGCTGAACCAGCACCTGGAAGCCATCAACGCCAAGCTGGACCCGCACGAACAGCTCGACTGCCTGGTGGTGGTGAGCACGCCCTGGTCGGTCGAAAACGGCTTCATCACGCCCACCTTCAAGGTCAAGCGCAACCGCATCGAAGAGGTCTACGGGCCGATGTTCGAACGCTGGGCCTCGGCGCGCAAGACGGTGGTCTGGCACGAGGGCTGAGGGCGCCGCGGTGGCCACGATCGGGGTCTTCGACTCGGGGGTCGGCGGCCTGTCGGTGCTGCGCGAGATCCGGCACCTGCTGCCCTCGGCCGACCTGCTGTATGTCGCCGACTCGGGCCACGCGCCGTACGGCGAGCGCAGCGCGGCCTTCATCGCGGCCCGCGTCGACACGATCGCGACGTTCTTTCACCAGGCCGGCGTGACGGCCATCGTCGTGGCCTGCAACACCGCCAGCGCGGTGGCCGCGCACAGCTTGCGCGCCCGCTTCGACCTGCCGGTGGTGGCGATCGAGCCGGCGATCAAACCCGCCGCGCAGCGCACCCGCTCGGGCGTGATCGGCGTGCTGGCGACACCGCGCACGCTGCGCAGCCCGGGCATTGCCCGGCTGGTGGACGCGCATGGGCGCGGCGTGCGCGTGCTGATGCAGGCCTGCCCCGGGTGGGTCGAGCAGGTCGAGCGCGGTGAACTCGGCGGGGAGCGCACCGAGGCGATGGTCGCGCGCGCCATTCAACCGCTGCTGGCGCAGGGCGCCGACACGCTGGTGCTGGGTTGCACCCACTTCCCGTTGCTGCGCGATGTGATTGCCCGGCTGGCGGGCCCGAATGTCGAGTTGATCGACCCGGCGCCGGCGGTCGCGCGCGAACTTGCGCGCCGCCTGGCGGACGCTCCCGCAGGCGTTGGCCGGGTCGGCACCGAGCGCTTCTGGACCACCGGCCCGATCGCGCAAGCGCGCGCGGTGATCCCGGCGCTGTGGGGGCGGCCGGCGCCCATCCTGGAGTGGCCGGCGTGACCAAAGCTCCGCCCTGGCCGCCCCTGCGCATCGAGCCTCTGACCGAGGCCCACGACCTGCCGGCGCTGGCACGCCTGATGGCCGCCTCGGACCCGTGGCTGACGCTAGCCCGCAGTGCCGAGGCCTGCCTGTCGGTGCTGCGCGACCACAGCAAGGAGCGCTACGCGGCCTTCCAGGACGGCACGTTCGCGGGCCTGCTGATCCTGAACTTTCGCGGTGTGTTGGTCGGTTACCTGCAGACGGTTTTTGTGGCGCCGCCCTGGCGCGGCCGTGGTGTCGGCACCGCCCTCGTGGGGTTCGCCGAAACGCGTATCTTCAGCCGCCATCCGAATGTTTTTCTGTGTGTCTCGGCCTTCAATGCGGGTGCGCGCCGGCTCTACGAACGGCTCGGCTACGCCACGGTGGGCGAGCTGACCGACTTCCTCGCCGCGGGGCAATCCGAAATCCTGCTGCGCAAGAGCCTCGGGCCGATCGGCTCGCACGATCGGCGGGTTGCCGAAGGGCCGTGAATGACGCGCGTGCTGATGCTGTGCGCGGATGATTTTGGCCTGGACTCGGGCATCTCGATCGCGATTGCACGGCTGGCGCGGGCCGGGCGGCTGAACGCGGTGTCGTGCATCAGCACCAGCCCGGGCTGGCCGGCCGACGCCGCCTGGCTCGCCGACCTGCCGGCCCGCGTGAGCCTGGGGCTGCATTTCAACCTGACCCACGGCCGGCCGCTGAGCCGGCGGCTGGCGCAGATCTGGCCCACGCTGCCCTCGCTGCCGCGGCTGGTGGCGCAAGCGCACCTCGGGCTGCTGCCGCGCGCCGCCTTGCGGGCCGAGTTTCATGCCCAGCTCGGCGCCTACGTGACGGCGATCGAAAAGCCGCCGAGATTCATCGACGGGCACCAGCATGTGCACCATCTGCCGGTGGTGCGCAACATCATCCTCGACGCGGTCGAGCACATCCAGCCGATGCCGGCGCTGCGCAGCACGGCGCCGCTGCTCGGCCCGGGCGCCGGGCTGAAGCGCTGGCTGATCCAACACACCGGCGCGCACGGCCTGGCGCGCGAACTGCGGCGCCGCGTGATCGCCCACAACCGGGCGCTGCTGGGGGTCTACGATTTCAGCCAGACCGACTATCGCCGGCAGATGCAGGGCTGGCTGGCCGGCCTGCCGCCCGACGGCGGGCTGCTGTTGTGCCACCCGGGCGGCGTGTCGTCGGTCGGCGCGCACGACCGGATCGGCGCCGCCCGTGTGCGTGAGTTGAACTACTTCAGCAGTGACGATTTCACCCGGGACCTGGCCGCCGCCGACGTGGCGCTCGGCCCGGTGTGGCGTTGAGCGCGCACGCGGCCGGCGCGCTTCAAGTCGCCGTGCGGCTGCGCTTGCGCCCGGCGCCCGGCGCCCCGGCGGGCGGCGCCTTGCGGTCGACCTGAAAGATCTGTTCGAAGTCGATCTCGGCCGGCTCCGCCGCCGGCGGCTGGATGCCGAGCTCGACATGATCGAGGTGATCGAGCATCAGCTTCTCGGCGCGGCGGCCGTCGCCCGACTCGATCGCCGCCACGATGTCGGCGTGCTCATGCGCCGGGCAGGCGCTGCTGGCCAGCACGTCGTATTGCGCGATGGCCAGGCTGGTCAGCGCGACGAGGCGGCGCAGGTTGTCGCTGAACAGGCGGTTCTCGGTGATCTTGGCCAGCCGCACATGGAACTCGCCGGTCAGCCGCGCCAGTGAAGCGCGGTCGCCGGCCGCGCGCGCACGCTCCTCGCTCTGCAAATGGCTGCGCAGCACGGCGATGGCCTGGCCCGCGTACTGCGCGCTCAGCTGTGCTGCGATGGCGCGCTCGAGGGCGCGGCGCACCGCGAACACGTCGCGCAGGTCGCGCGGGGTCGGGCTGGCGACAAAGGCGCCGCGGTTCACATGCAACTCGATCACCAGTTCCTGGCTGAGGCGGTTCAACACCTCCCGGACCCGCGTGCGGCTGGCATGGAAGGCCTGCGCCAGCCGCTCCTCGCTGAGCTTGGTGCCGGGCAGCAGGCGGCGCTCGCTGATGGCGGTGTAGATGCGCTCGTAGATTTCCAGGTTGGTCAGCGGGGTGGACACGTCGGCGCACATTCGGTGGAGTGCGGCGAATTATCCGCCCAGGTACAGGCGCTTCACATGCTCGTTGTGCATCAACTCCTTGGAGTTGCCCTGCAGCGCCACGTGGCCGGTTTCGAGCACGTAGGCGTAGGACGACAGCGCCAGCGCCATGCGGCTGTTCTGCTCCACCAGCACGATGGTGATGCCGTCGCGCCGGTTGATCTCCAGCAGGCTGCGCCCGATCAGCCGGATGACCTGCGGCGCGATGCCCAGCGACGGTTCGTCCAGCAGCAGCAGCTTGGGCGCGGCCATCAGCGCGCGGCCGATCGCCACCATCTGCTGCTCGCCGCCCGACAGGCTGGAGCCCTGCTGCGTGAAGCGCTCCTTCAGGCGCGGAAAGCGCTCGCAGACACGCTCCAGGTCGGTTGCGATCGCGGCTTTGTCGTTGCGTGTGTAGGCCCCCATCAGCAGGTTGTCCTTGATGCTCATGTACGGGAACACGTGGCGGCCCTCGGGCACCATCGCCACGCCCTGGCGCACCAGGGCATGCGTGGGCTCCTGCTTCTGCGGCGAGTTGATCACCTGCCCGTTCAGGCGCACTTCGCCTTCGGCGACCCGGCGCAGGCCGGTGATGGCGCGCAGCGACGACGACTTGCCCGCGCCGTTGGCGCCGATCAACGCGATGATCTGGCCGGTCGGCGCGTTCAGGCTCACCTTTTCGAGCGCGCGCACTTCGCCGTAGCGCAGCGACACACCGACGAGTTCGAGATGCGGGGTGGTGGCATTCACAGTCCCAGCTCCTCGTCTTCCTGGCCCAGGTAGGCTTCGATCACCTTCGGGTCGTTGCGGATTTCCTCCGGCGTGCCTTCGGCGATCTTCTTGCCGAAGTACAGCACGTGGATGCGGTCGGAGATCGCCATCACCGCCTTCATGTCGTGCTCGACCAGCAGCACCGACACGCCGGAGGCGGCCACCTTGCGGGTGATGGCCACGGCGCGGTTCGTCTCCTCGGGGTTCAACCCGGCATACGGCTCGTCGAGCAGCAGCACCTGCGGCCGCGCGGCCAGGCCCATCGCGATGCCGAGCAAGCGCAGCAGGCCCTGCGGCAGGTGCCTGGCGGCCACGTCGGCCGAGGCCGACAGTTCCATCAACTCCAGGATCTCGCGCGCGCTGGTGCCCAGCCGGACCTCGTCGCCGCGCGCGCGCGGCGCGCCGAGCACCACCTCCAGGTCGCTCGCCTCGCGGTGCAATTGGTGGGCGAGCGAGACATGCTCCATCGCGGTCAGGTCCGGGAAGATCGTCGTCTCCTGGAAGGTGCGCACCAGCCCGAGCCGGGCGATGCGGTGCGGCGGCATGCCGGTGATGTCCTGCCCGTGCAGCAGCACGCTGCCGCTGCTGGGCTTGAGGAACCCGGCGAGCATCTTGAAGAAGGTGCTCTTGCCGGCGCCGTTCGGGCCGATCACCGACACCACCTGCCCCACCGGGCCGGCCAGCGTGAGGCTCACGTCCTCGTTGGCGGTGAGGCCGCCGAAGCGTTTGGTGATGCCGCGCGCTTCGAGAATCGCAACGCTCACGACCGCGCCTCCTTCGATGCCGCACGGATCGCCATCAGCCCGTTGGGCAGCAGCAGGATCACCGCGATCATCAGGATGCCGTAGACCAGTGTCTGGAACTGCTGGAACTGGCTCAGCAGCTCGAACAGGATGGTCAGCGCGAAGGCGCCGATCATCGCGCCGCTGACGAACTCCAGCCCGCCCAGAAAACAGAACAGCATGTAGTAGATGCTGTGCTCCACCGTGAAGCTCTGCGGGTAGATGCTCTGCGTGAAAACCGCGAAGTAGCTGCCGCCCAGGCCGCCCAGCGCACAGGCGATGGCGAATGCGATCACGCGGTAGCGCCACACGTTGGTGCCGAAGCTTTCGGCCAGGTCTTCGTTGAGGCGCATCGCCCGGAAGATGCGGCCCAGCCGCGAGTAGTGCACGCGCCAGGTGACGAGCAGGCCGAACGCCAGCAGCGCCACCGACAGGTAGTACATCGGCAGCGCCGAGTCGCCGGCGAACGGCTGCGGCAGGCCGGTGATCCCTTTGGAGCCCTGCGTGAAGTCACCCCCGTTCAGGAACGCCAGGCGGATCGCCTCGGTCAGGCAGATGGTCAGCATCGAGAAGTAGATGCCGCGCAGCTTGAGGATGAAGCTGCCGATCAGCGCGCCCACCGCCGCCGACACCAGCGCCGACAGCGGCAGCGCGACCCAGAAGCTCAAGCCGTAGCGCGACAGCAGGATGCCGGTGGCATAACCGCCGATCAGCGCGAAGCCGGCCTGGCAGATGTTGATGCGCCCGATCGTGAACGTGAGCCACACGCCGAATGCGATCAGCGACAGCCCGGCGCAATTCATCAGCACCGACAACAGGTAGCGCGACGGGCCGAGCACCAGCGGCAGCACCAGCAGCGCGGCCAGGAAGCCGAGGGCGATGAGCAGATCGCGTTTCTTGAGGGTGTTCATTTGAAGTTGGCTCCTTGCTGTCAGAGGCTGAGAGTTTTTCGAGCGTGTCCGAGCAGCGCGCCAGAAGGCGGCCGATCCAGGCGCAAAGCGCAGGCATAGCTCGGGCTATGGCGAGCATTTGCAACGACGAGCGGGCGTCTTCTGGTG
>JANORB010000158.1:0-3258 GCA_031415135.1 Methylibium sp. | reverse complement strand
AAGCGCTGCAGTACGCCGCCAGCGAAGGCTACGGCCCGCTGCGCGAATGGGTGGCCGACCAGATGGCCTCGCACGGCATGGCTGTGAGCGCGGCGCAGGTGCTCATCACCACCGGTTCGCAACAGGGGCTGGACCTGGTCGGCAAGCTGTTGATCGATGCGGGCAGCAGCGTTGCCGTCGAGGCGCCCACCTACCTCGGCGCCTTGCAGGCCTTTGCGCCCTACGAGCCCGAACTGGTGACGGTGCCCTGCGACGACGAGGGCCCGCTGCCCGCGGCGCTGGGAGTCGCCAAGGACTGCCGCTTCCTGTACGCGCTGCCCAACTTCCAGAACCCGAGCGGGCGCTGCATGGGCGAGGCACGCCGCGCCGAACTGGTGGACGCCGCGCGCGCGCTGGGCCTGCCCATCGTCGAGGACAACCCGTATGGCGACCTGTGGTTCGATGCGCCGCCACCGGCGCCGCTGGCGTCGCGCTGGGCTGGCGGCACGGTCTACCTCGGCTCGTTCTCCAAGGTGCTGGCGCCGGGGCTGCGGCTGGGGTATGTGATCGCGCCGCCCGCCCTGTACCCCAAGCTGCTGCAAGCCAAGCAGGCGGCCGACCTGCACACCCCCGGCTTTAACCAGCGCGTGGTGCACGAGGTGATTCGCCACGGTTTCCTGCGCGACCACGTGCCCACCATCCGCGCGCGTTACAAGGCGCAGCGCGATGCGATGCGCGACGCGCTGCGGGCGCACATGCCGGCGGGTTGCCACTGGACGGTGCCGAGCGGCGGCATGTTTTTCTGGCTGACCTTGCCCGAGGGCATGGACGCCGCGGCGCTGCTGCCCAAGGCGGTGGAGCGCGGCATGGCGTATGTGCCGGGCGCCGCCTTTTATGCGGACCACCCTCGGCCCAACACGTTGCGCCTGTCGTTCGTGACCGTGGCGCCGGCGCAGGTCGCGCGCGGTGTCGAATTGCTGGCCGAGACACTGAACGAAGCCCTGAAAACGAAACCCTGAAGGACGCGACATGACAAGCCACGGCTTTTCTCAGGTCGACGTGTTCACCGCCACGCCGTTGCTGGGCAACCCGCTGGCCGTGGTGCACGCGGCCGACGGCCTGGCCGACGCGCAGATGCAGGCGCTGGCGCGCTGGACCCATCTGAGCGAAACCAGCTTCCTGCTCACACCCACTGACGCGGCGGCCGATTACCGGGTGCGCATCTTCACCCCCAGCCGCGAGCTGCCGTTTGCCGGCCACCCGACGCTGGGCAGTTGCCATGCCTGGCTGGCCGCAGGCGGGCGGCCGCGCGGTGCGACCGTGGTGCAGCAATGCGGTGTCGGCCTGGTGCGGATTCGGCGCGACGCGGATCGCCTGGCCTTCGCCGCACCGCCGCTGCGCCGCCGCGGCGCGGTCGATGCCGAGGTGCTGGCGCAGATTGCGCGCTGCCTGCGCATCGATGCCGGCGCGATCCGCGCGTCGCAGTGGGTCGACAACGGCCCGGGCTGGGTCGCGGTGCTGCTGGCATCGCGTGACAAGGTGCTGGCCCTGCAACCCGATTTCGCCGCGATGCGCGGCCTGGCGCTGGGCGTCGTTGCGCCATGGCCGGGCGGCGAGGCGCAATTCGAGGTGCGCGCTTTTGTCGCCGACGCGGGCGGTTATGAAGACCCGGTCACCGGCAGCCTGAACGCGGGGCTGGCGCAATGGCTGATCGGCGCCGGCCTGGCGCCGCCGCGCTACGTGGCCAGCCAGGGCAGCGTGCTGCGGCGCGCCGGCCGGGTGCATGTCGAGGCCGTCGGCGGCGACATCTGGATCGGTGGCCACAGCGTGGGTTGCATCCGTGGCGAGTTGACGCTGTGATCGCGCTCGACCACCTGGTGGTCGCGGCCCGCACGCTCGACGAAGGCGTGGCCTGGTGCGAGGCCACGCTGGGCATCACCCCGGGGCCGGGCGGCGAACATGCCCTGATGGGCACGCACAACCGGTTGTTCGGCATCGGGTCGGCGGCGTTCCCGCGGGCCTACTTCGAGATCATCGCGATCGACCCGAACGCGCCGCCGCCGGCGCGCACGCGCTGGTTCGACCTCGACCACCCGACGCTGCGCCAGGCCATCGCCGGTGCGCCCAGGCTGATCCATTGGGTCGCCCGCTGCCCCGACATCCACGCGACCGCAGCGGCGCTGCGCGGCGCCGGCATCGAGCGTGGCGAGGTGCTGCGCGCCGAACGCCCCACCGCAGGCGGCCTGCTGCGCTGGCAGATCACAGTGCGCCCCGACGGGCGGCGGCTGCTGCAGGGCGCGCTGCCCACGCTGATCCAGTGGGGCGACGTGCATCCCGCCGACAGCATGCCTCGCTCCGCTGTCACGCTGGAGCGCCTGAGCGCGCGCGGCCTGCCGGCTGCGGTGCGGGGTCTGTTGCCGACGCAAGTTCAGGTCTCGCACGATTCCCGCGCGCCGATCAGCGCCACGCTGGCCACAGCCCGGGGCGAGATCGTGCTGCACGCCCTGGAGATGGGAGACAGCGATGTACAGCCGTGAATCGCTGCATGCCGCGATGCGTGTGGTGCGTGACGCGATGCCGCCGACACCGCAGCAGCGCTGGCCGCTGCTGGAGCAACGCCTGGGCGCGACGGTGTGGGTCAAACATGAGAACCACACGCCGGTGGGGGCGTTCAAGCTGCGCGGCGGGCTGGTCTACTTCGACGGCCTGCGCCGGCGCGAGCCGGGCTGCTGCGGCGTCATCAGCGCCACCCGCGGCAACCACGGCCAGTCGGTCGGCTTTGCCGCGCGGCGCCATGAGATGGCGGCCACCATCGTCGTGCCGCACGGCAATTCGGTCGAGAAGAACGCGGCGATGCGCGCACTGGGCGTCGAGCTGATCGAGCACGGCGAGGATTTCCAGGCCGCGCGCGAACACGCGCTGCACCTGTCGGCCGAGCGCGGCCTGCACATGGTGCCGTCGTTCCACCCCGACCTGGTGCGCGGCGTGGCCACTGGATGGGTCGAATTCTTCGAAGCCATCGCCGAGCCCGATGCGCCCGCCGTGGTGTTCGTCCCGATCGGCCAGGGCTCGGGCATTTGCGCTTGCGCCGCGGCACGCGCGCACACGGGCGCGAAGGCACGCATCATCGGCGTGGTGTCAGAGGCTGAGAGTTTTTTGAATTGACTCCCTCGCCCTCTGGGAGAGGGTGGGGGTGAGGGCTCGCAAAACACCATCGTGCCCGGCGCAGCCCCTCACCCCAACCCTCTCCCCAAAGGGGCGAGGGAGCAAGTACGGTCG
>JANORB010000157.1:0-12975 GCA_031415135.1 Methylibium sp. | reverse complement strand
CCTCGGGCGCGCCGATCAGCGCTGCGTCGATGGTCGGGCGGAAGGCATCATTGGCGCGCGCCAGGTCGATCATCGTGCGATCGACCAGTTCGACCGCGCTGGGCGCCAGCTTGACGATGTGCTGCGCCGCGTCCATCGCGGTGCGGAAGGCGGGGAAGTTCACCACCCCCAGCACCTTGGCGCGTGGCAGCGGGCTCAGGTGCAGCTTCAGGCTGCGCGTGAAGGCCAGCGTGCCTTCCGAGCCGACCAGCAGGTGGGCCAGGTTGACGCCGCCGTCGGCGCTGTACGGCCGCTCGCTTTGCGGGTGAAAGATGTCGAGGTTGTAGCCGCCCACGCGGCGCATCACCTTCGGCCAGCGGGCCTCGATCTCGGCGCGCTGCTGATGCGCCAGGTCGCGCACGAAGTCGGCGATCTCGCGCTCCGCGGGGCCGAGCGTGGCGACCGGGCCGAACGACAGCAGCCGGCCGTCGGCCAGCCAGGCGTCCAGGCCCACCACGTTGTGCACCATGTTGCCGTAGGCAATGCTGCGGCTGCCGCAGGAGTTGTTGCCGGCCATGCCGCCGAGCGTGGCCTGGGCGCTGGTCGACACGTCGACCGCCACCCACAGCGCGTGCGGTTTGAGCCACGCGTTGAGGTGGTCGAGCACGATGCCGGGCTCGACGTCGACGGTCAGCGCGGCCTTGTCGAAACCGATCACCTTGCGCAGGTGCTTGCTGGTGTCGATGACCAGCGCGGCGCCGGTTGTCTGGCCGCACTGCGAGGTGCCAGCGCCGCGCGCCAGCACCGGCACGCGCTGGTCGCGCGCGATGTCGATGGCCAGCGCAACGTCGCGCGCCGTCTTCGGCACGAACACCCCCACCGGCATGATCTGGTAGATCGACGCGTCGGTGGCATAGCGCCCGCGCGACGCGGTGTCGAACAGCACCTCGCCTTCGGTGTTGTTCGACAAGCGCCGCGCCAGGTCCATGGCCTCGGCCGTGGTGGGCAAGGCCAGTGGCAGCGGCATGCGCGCGTTCACTGGAGTACCTTCGTGCTGCGCACTCCGGAATTCGCCTTTCGGGCGGCCGGGCAGGCTCATCAGGCAACCCCCGTGCTGCGCACTGCGGTATTCGCCTTGGGAACGGCCCAGCGGCTCATGCCCGCGCCTTGGCGCCGCCGTTCAACGCGCCGGCGCGCATCAGGTCCAGCACCGCATCGCGCTTGTGCAGCAGGTGGGTGCTCATCAGCGCGCGCAGGCCGGCGCCATCGCGGGCCGCCAGCAGGTCGATCATGCGGTTGTGCTCTTTCATCGCGCGCTTCCACTTGGCCTCGTCGAAGTTGGAGCGAAAGCGCAGCGACTGCAAACGTGCGTTGACGTTGGCCCAGGTTTGCGTGAGCGCGCGGTTGCCCGCAGCCGCGTTGATGTGGGTGTGGATCTGCGCGTTGAACCGGTAGTAGGTGGGCAGGTCGCGCCTTGTGAAGGCGGCCAGCATCTCGTAGTGCAGCGCGCGAATCTCGGCCAGCTGGCCTTCGGTGATGCGCTGCGCGGCGAGTTCACCCGACTGCGCCTCCAGCCCGGCGATCACCTCGAAAGTGTCGGCCACGTCCTGCTCGGACATCTGCGCCACCACCGCGCCGCGGTTGGGCAGCAGCTCGACCAGCCCTTCGGCGGCCAGCATGCGGATGGCCTCGCGCAGCGGAGTGCGCGAGACGCGCAGCGACTCGCTCAGCTCGCGTTCGTTGAGCTTGGCGCCGGGCGCCAGATGGCCTTCGACGATGCGCTGGCGCAGCCGCAGCGCCACCTCGCGGTGCAGCACCTGGCGCGGAATCGAGATGACTTCTGCCATGAGAGTTCGGTTTGCATGCAAACTGGAACAAGATTGTCAGGCCAGTATAGGTTGAACCGCCTTGACAATTGCATTTTGTATGCAAAACTTCGGGCACTTCAGGAATCGCGATGCAACTCAACCACCACGCCCGCGGCCGCCACTTCTTGCAGATTCCCGGGCCGAGCCCGGTGCCCGACCGCATCCTGCGCGCCATCAGCCTGCCCACCATCGACCACCGCGGGCCCGAGTTCGCGGCACTCGGGCTGAAAGTGATCGACGGCTTGCAGCGGGTGTTCCAGACCCGCCATCCGGTGGCCGTCTATCCGGCCTCGGGCACCGGCGCGTGGGAAGCGGCGCTGGTCAACACCTTGTCGCCGGGTGACGCGGTGTTGATGTTCGAAACCGGGCACTTTGCGGCGCTGTGGCACAAGATGGCCATCCGGCTCGGCCTGATTCCCGAGTTCCTGAGCCTGGCCGGCACCGATTCGACGGGGCTGCCGCACGCCTGGCGGCGCGGGGTGCAGGCCGATCTGATCGAGCAGCGTTTGCGCGACGACAGCGGCCACCACATCCGCGCCGTGTGCGTCGTGCACAACGAAACCTCCACCGGCGTCACGTCCGACATCGCCGCCGTGCGGCGCGCCATCGATGCCGCCGGCCACCCCGCGCTGCTGCTGGTGGACAGCATCTCCGGCCTGGCCAGCGCCGACTACCGGCACGACGAGTGGGGTGTCGACGTGACCGTCAGCGGCTCGCAAAAGGGCCTGATGCTGCCGCCCGGCATCAGCTTCAACGCGCTGTCGCCCAGGGCCATCGCCGCCGGCCAGACCGCGCGGCTGCCCAAGGCGTTCTGGGCCTGGGACGAAATCATCGAGATGAACCGCGGCGGCTACTGGCCGTACACGCCGAACACCAACTTGCTGTACGGCTTGAGCGAGTCGCTCGACATGCTGCTCGACGAAGGGTTGCCGCAGGTCTTTGCGCGCCACCAGCGCTGGGCCGAGGGGGTGCGCGCCGCCGTGCGCGCCTGGGGCCTGGAGATCCAGTGTGCCGACCCGGCCGTCTACTCGCCGGTGTTGACCGGCGTGGTGCTGCCGCGCGGGATCGACGCCGACCGCGTGCGGCAAACCATTCACGCGCGCTTCGACCTGTCGCTGGGCACCGGGCTGGGCAAGCTCAAGGGCCGCATGTTCCGCATCGGCCACCTGGGCGACTGCAACGACCTCACGTTGATGGCCGCGCTGGCGGGCTGCGAGATGGGCTTGAAGCTCAGCGGCGTGGCGCTGGCCGGCAGCGGCGTGCAGGCGGCGATGGAATTTTTTGCGTCGCATCCGCAACCCGCGGCGCTGCGGGCCGCGGCGTGATCCCCGCCACCTGAAGGAGACCGACATGCAACGACGTTCGTTCATTCGCGCCGGCGGCGCGGCCGCCGCGACCCTCGCGTTCCCGGCCGTGCGCGCGCAGGAGTGGCCCAGCGGGCCGGTGCGCATCGTGGTCGGGTTCCCGCCCGGCGGCGGCACCGACGCGCTGGCGCGGGTCGTCGGGCAAAAGCTCGGTGTGATGTGGAACCAGCAGGTCATCGTCGAAAACAAGGCCGGCGTGGCCGGTGTGCTGGCGGCCGAATACGTGGCCGGCCAGCCGAGCGACGGCAGCACCTTGTTGATGGCGCACATCAACAGCCACGCGCTCGCGGCCAGCCTGCAGCCCAGGCTGCGCTACAACATCGAGCGCGACTTCGTGCCCATCGTGCTGGTCGGCGTGACACCGAATCTGCTGATTGCCAACACGGCCCAAAGCGCGAAGACGGTGAAAGACATCGTTGCGCTGTGCAAGGCGCAGCCCGGCGCGGTGAGCTTCGGCTCGGCCGGTTCGGGGTCGGCCCAGCACCTGGCGCTGGAGATGTTCAAGCTGCGCGCCCAGGTGAACGCGCTGCACATCCCGTACAAGGGCAGCGGCCCCTTGCTCACCGACCTGATCGGCGGCCAGATCCAGTACAGCTTCGAGACCATGACGGCGGCCACCCCGCACGTGAAGAGCGGCCGCGTGCTGGCGATTGCGCAAACCCGCCTGAAACGCGCCAAGGGCCACCCCGGCGTGCCGACGATGCAGGAAGAAGGCTTCGACGGCTTCGAGGCCACCACCTGGTACGGCCTGGCCGGGCCGGGAAAACTCCCCACGCCGATTGCGCAGAAGATCAATCGCGACGTCAACAGCGTGCTGGCGATGCCCGACGTGCAGGAAAAGCTCGACACCTATGGCGCCGAGGATGGCGGCGGAACGCCGGAGAAGTTCGCCCAGTTCATCCGCTCCGAGCAGGAGAAATGGGGCAAGATCGTGAAAGAGGCCGACGTCAAGGTCGACTCGTGAGCACGCCGGGCCGCCCCAAGTGCGAATACCGGAGTGCGCAGCACGAAGGTACTCCAGTGAACGGCGCCGGCCTGGCGCAGGCGCTGGTGGCCGCGCGGCGCCAGAACCTTCAGTTGGCGGCCGGCGACTGGGCCCAGGCGCTGCACAGCGCGGCCGATGCGTATGCGGTGCAAGACGAGGTCGCAGCGGCCCTTGGCTGGTTTGGCGGCGCGCCGCCCACGCACTGGAAGTCGGGCGGCCCGTCGCGCGACGCGCCACTCACGCACGCGCCGCTGCCCCCGGCCGGGGTGCGCGGCAGCCCGGCATCGCTGCGCGACTGGCCGTTGCACACGCGCGCGATCGAGGCCGAGATCGCGTTGCGCCTGGCGGCGAGCGTGAGCCCGGCGCAGGCGGCCAGCCTGCACTCGGATGATCGTGCGGAGCGCATCGACGCGCTGGTCGATGCGATGAGCGTGTCGATCGAAGTCGTCGACTTCCGCTGGCGCGAGGGCGCGCAGGCCGCCGCGTGGCTGCGCCTGGCCGACCTGCAATCGCACGGCGCGCTGGTGCTTGGCGGCTGGGTGCCGTACGCGCGCCGCGACTGGTCGGCCCAGCGCTGCGACGCGCTCATCGGCGCGCAGCCTGCGGTGCATCGCATCGGCACCCATTCACTGGGCGACCCGGCGTGGGTGCTGCCGCAGTGGTTGCGCCACGCCACCCGCCACGGCGCCAGCGTGCCGGCCGGCACCGTGGTCACGACCGGCACCTGGGTCGGCCTGCTGAGGGCACTGGCGGGTGACGAGGTCCGGGTCGATTTCAACGGCATCGGCACCGCCACCCTGCGTTTATGACACCCGAGCGACCATGAGCCAGCCGCTGCATCAATGGAGCGCCGTGCAACTCGCGCGGGCGCTGGCCACGCGCGAGTTGAGCGCGGCCAGGCTGGCGGCCGCGCTGATCGAACGCTGCGCGGCGCTCGAGCCGCAACTGCATGCCTGGGCCTGGTTCGATGCCGACGCCGCGCTGCGCCAGGCCCGCGCGCTGGACGGCGCCAGCGCCAGCGGCGTGCTGCACGGCCTGCCCATCGGCGTGAAGGACATCATCGACACGGCGGGCATCCCGACCGCCTACGGCTCGGCGATCCATGCCGGCCATGTGCCGGCTGCGGATGCCGCCTGCGTGGCGCTGGCGCGCGCGGCCGGCGCCTGGGTGCTGGGCAAGACGGCCAGCACCGAGTTCGCCAACATGACACCCGGGCCCACGCGCAACCCGCACGATGGCGCGCACACGCCCGGCGGGTCGTCCAGCGGCTCGGCGGCCGCGGTGGCCTGCGGCATGGTGCCGCTGGCGCTGGGCACGCAGACGGCGGGCTCGGTCATCCGGCCGGCGGCGTTCTGCGGCATCGTCGGCTACAAGCCCTCGCCGCAGCGCATCCCGCGCTCGGGCACGCTGGCCAACGCCGACTCGCTCGACGAGGTCGGTGTGCTCGCCCGCACGGTCGACGACGCCAGCCTGCTCGCCGGCGTGTTGACGGGCCGCGCCGAGCTTCCACTGGCCAGCGCGCAGGCGTTCATACCCCGCATCGGCGTGACACTGACATCACGCCAGGCGCAGTTGTCGATCGAGATGGTGGCGATGCTCAGCGCGTCCGCGCAACGCCTGTCGGCGGCCGGGGCGGGTGTGCACGATGTTGTCTGGCCGGCCTCGTTCGACGCCTTGTTCGAGGCCCAGCGCAGCGTGCAATTGTTCGAAACGGCGCGTGCGCTGGCGCTGGAACTCCAGAACCATCGCCTGCGCCTGTCCGCGGCGTTGGCGGGTTTTCTCGACGAGGGGCTGCGCGTCGAGCCGGCGTCTTATGCCGCGGCCCTGGCCTCGGGCCGGGCCGCGGCCGGCACGCTCGAGGCGCTGTTCTCCAACGTCGACGTCTTGATCGCACCGGCCGCGCCGGGCGCCGCGCCGCGCGGCCTGTCGAGCACCGGCGACCCGGCGTTCAGCCGGCCGTGGCAGTTGCTGGGCTGTCCCTGTGTTGCCATCCCGGGGGGTGTCGGCATGCACCGCATGCCGCTCGGGCTGCAGGTGATCGGGCGGCCGAACGACGACCACCGGACCCTGGCCGCTGCGGCGTGGATTGGTGGCCAACTTCGGGCCGAAGAGGCGCTCAGAGCGCGAACTTGAAGCCCATCGTCACCTGGCTGGACCGGACACCGTCAGGTTGGCGGTCGCTGATTTGTGGTGCACAAGGTTTGCGATCACTCAATGCAGGTAGAGTGCGGCCGGTCGACGGACGATCTCGGAGTGATGATGAAGGCACATGCGGTGGTGCTGGCGAGCCTGGTGATTCTGTCGGCCTGCGGCGGTGGTGGTGGCAGTGCCGGAGGCACCGGCTCGGGCGGCTTGCTGGCGCCGCTGGACGCGACCTACCGCCCCAGCGGCAAGGCCGCGGCGGGCGACGTGCTGGTGCATCTGTTCGAGTGGCGCTGGGTCGACATCGCGCGCGAATGCGAGCAGTTCCTCGGGCCCCGGGGTTTTGCCGCGGTGCAGATCTCGCCGCCGAGCGAACACGCGGTGATCACTGGCGGCGTGGGCAGCGGCGTGGCCTACCCGTGGTGGCAACGCTACCAGACGGTCAGCTACAAGCTCGATGCCTCGCGCTCGGGAACCCTGGCCGAGTTGCGCGACATGGTGGGGCGTTGCGGCGCGGTGGGCGTGAAGATCTACGCCGACGTGGTGATCAACCACATGACCGCCGGCGCCGGCGTCGGCAGTGCCGGCAGCCCGTACAGCAAGCTCAGCTATCCGTCGGTGCCGTGGACGGCGGCCGACTTCCACTCGAATTGCGGCGTCAGCAACTACAACGACGCCGCCAATGTGCAACTGTGTGAACTGGTCGGCCTGGCCGACCTGAGGACCGAGGCCGACTCGGTGCGACAGCGGATTGCCGACTACCTGATCGCGCTCCACGCCGAGGGCGTGGCGGGGTTTCGCGTCGACGCGGCCAAGCACATGCAACCGCGCGACATCGATGCGATCGTCGCGCGTGTCAATGCGGCGGCCAGCGCAGCGGCCCGGGCCCGGCCGTACTACTTTCTGGAGCTCATCAACAACGGCGGCGAGGCCGTCACGGCGCAACAGTACTTCGGCGTCGGTTTCGGCTCGGCAGGCGACGCCGACGTGACCGACTTCCAGTACGGCTACCGCATCACCGATGCGTTCACAGGGCGCAACGCGGCCACGCTGGCGTCACTGCAAACGCTCGCCACCGGCTTGCTGCCGGCCGACAAGAGCGTGGTCTTCATCGACAACCACGACAACCAGCGCGGCGACAACCTGTATTACGCGTCGACCGTCGGCGCCGTGCCGGTGTACGAGCTGGCCGCGATCTTCATGCTGGCGCACCCGCAGGGCGCGCCCAGCCTGATGTCGAGCTACGGCTTCGACCGCGCGACAGCGGCCGGGCGCGACGCCGGGCCGCCGTCGGCCGCGGCGGGCGTGACGCTGTCGAGCTTCAACGGCGCCGGCAATTCGGTCTGCACGGCCACGCTGGGCAGCGCCCAGTCGGGCAGCTGGATTTGCGAGCACCGGCGCGAGGCGATCGCCAACATGGTCGCCTTTCGCAAGGCCACCGCCGGCGCGGCGCTGGTGGGCTTCCAGACGATCAATGCCGACAGCAACCGGATCGCGTTCGCGCGCGAGGGCAAGGGTTTCGTGGCCCTCAGCCGCAGCGGGGCGACCAATTTTGTTGCGACAACCACCTTGCCCGACGGCAACTATTGCAACGTGGCGCTGTACCGCTACACGCCCGCCGCCGGCGCCGTGCCGGCGTCGTGCACCGGCCCGGCCATCGGCGTGGCGGCGGGCAGCGCGGCGATCACGCTGCCGGCCAACGGCGCGCTGGCGTTGCACGTCGGCGCCAGGCTCTGAGGGAATGGGAATGCTGCGATGAAGACATTCGGCAAACGGGCCGAGGGCCTGCGGCTGGAGCGCATGCGCGCGTCACCGATGTGGGTCGGCGACGTGTTTCGCAACATCCACCCGGTGCTGCCGGGCCTGCGCGACCTGTCGGCGCCGCGGCCGACCTTGAGCGAGTTTCTGCGCGGCGGCACGCGGCGGGTGCCGGGCGGGCCGCTGCCGTCGGTGAACCCGCTGCAGGCCTGGTCCAAACCGGCCGACACCGGCCTGCGCGCCACCTGGCTGGGCCACTCGACGGTGCTGATCGAGATCGACGGCCTGCGCGTGTTGACCGACCCGGTCTGGGGCACGCGGGCATCGCCGTCACGCTTTGCCGGGCCGAAGCGCTTCCAGCCGGTGCCGGTGGCGTTGCGCGCGCTGCCGCCGATCGACCTGGTGCTGGTCTCGCACGACCACTACGACCACCTCGACTACCCGACGATCCGCGAACTGGCGCGGCGCGAGGTGCCCTTTGTCACCTCGCTGGGCGTGGGCGCGCACCTGCAAGCCTGGGGCGTGCCTCATGAGCGCATCACCGAACTCGACTGGTGGGAGTCGCACACGGTGCAAAGCCTTGACCGCCGCGCCGAGGTGACGCTGACCGCGGCGCCGTCGCAGCATTTCAGCGGGCGCGGGTTGAAGGATCGCAACGCGACGCTGTGGTCCTCGATGGCGATCCGCTCGCCCAACCATTCGGTGTTCTTCAGCGGCGACACCGGCCTGACGAGCGAATACACGACCATCCGCGAGCGCCTCGGCCCGTTCGACCTGGTGATGCTGGAAGTGGGCGCCTTCCACCCCTCGTGGGGCGACATCCACCTGGGCCCCGAGAACGCGCTGAAGGCCCTCGAACTGCTCGGTGGCGGCGCGTTCCTGCCGGTGCACTGGGGCACCTTCAGCCTGGCGCTGCACGAATGGGACCAGCCGGCCGAGACGCTGCTGGCGCTGGGCCCCAGGCAAGGCGCGCAGTTGCTGATGCCGCGCCTGGGCGAGGCGGTCGAGCCCGCGCGGGCGGACGGCGTCACACCGTGGTGGCGCGCGGTCGATGCGGCCGGTCGCGGCAAGGCAGCGCCAGAACCCGAACCCGAACCGATGACACTGCCGAAGTCGATGCCCTGGCCGGTGGATTGAGGGTGCCGGCCTGGGCCTGGGAACACATCGCCGACGACAACACCATCACCTTGATCTCGGCGCGCGTCGCTCAACGACAAGGCCATGATCGAGCGCATGAAGGCCGCAGCGAACACCGGCAAGGCGCTGCCGCTGAAGGCCGTGGGTGATGCCTGAAGCGCCTGGCGCCAGAAAAATGTTCAGCCTTTCGCAGGCACCGGGGTCGTGGTGGGCGCCTTGGTCACCCGCGTCTTGCCGCCGGTGGTGACCAGGATCACCGAGTCGCCCGGGCTCATGATTTCGTCGCCCTTGCCCTGCACCAGCGCACGCCGTTCGCCATTCTTGAGTTGAAGCAGGTACTCGACCGCGTCTTCGCGGGTGGCGCCGCGTTCGATGGCGTTGCCGATCACCGAGCCGACGATGGCCACCAGCACGCCCACCACCGCCGCCTCGCGCCGGCCGCCGACCGACGCGCCGGAAATGCCGCCGACCACGCCGCCGGCGGCGGCGCCGACACCGGTCTGGTTGCCGTCGATGATGACCGGCCGCACCGACAGCACGGTGGCGTCCTGGATTTGCGACATGCGCTGCGCATCGCCCTTTTGCACGATGTCGGGGTTGGTCGTGGTGCAGCCGGCCAGGGCCGCCGCGGTCAGCAGGATGAGGATTGATTTCATGCGGGTGGCTCCGTCAAACGAGCAGGCGGCTGTGGCGCGGCACACTCGCCAGCAAAAACTCCATCTGGTCGGCCAGGATGCGGCGGCCGCGCAGGATCATGTCTTCGTGCAGGCTGGGGATGTAGGGCAGGTACATCAAGGACAGGCGCGCCTCTTCGGGCAGGCGATTGCCCTTGTGGCCATTGCAGGCGCGGCAGGCGGTGATGCAGTTCATCCAGCTGTCCAGCCCGCCGCGCGAGGTGGGGATGATGTGCTCGCGCGTCAACTCGTCGAAATGGAAATGGTGGCCGCAATAAGCACACACCTGGCGGTCGCGCGCGAACAGCTTGAAGTTGCTCAGCGCCGGGGTCTGGCGCCACGCCCGGCTGGGCACCGAGCCGCGCACCGCGATGATCGGGTGCACCTCGATGCGCGACTGCAGGCCGGTGCGCCGTTGTGTGCCGCCACGCAGCACGAAGAAGGTGTCGCCAAGTGTCCAGGCCACGCCTTCGCTGGCGTAGATGATCGCAGCCTCTTTGGCTGAGATCCACGCCTGCGGGCGGCCGGACACATCGAGCTGAAGGACTTCCATGGTGCGTCCAGAGTATCGCATCAGCGCATGTTCATTCCATCGGATGAAGGGAATGTGGCAGCCGGCTGGCGGCGCACCGATCGGGTGTGTCACCGAGGGTAGAGCCCGCGCTCGCGCGCCATCAGCCGGGTCAGGCCCAGCAGCGCGCCGATGTTGGGCATGGCCACGCCGAAGCGGCTGCCGATTTCATGCACCGCCGTCACCAGCGCGTCGAGTTCGAGCGCGCGGCCGGCCAGGCTGTCTTGCAGCATCGAGGTCTTGAAAGCGCCGAGCTGGCGTGTCAGCGCCAAACGTTCTTCGCCGGTTTGGGCAATCGGGCAGCCGAGCTGGGCGCCCACCTCGGCCGCCTCGGCCATGGTGCGCAGGATGAAGCCGCGCACCAGCGGATCGTCGAGCATGGCCGCGGTGCTGGCGCCGGTCAGCGCCGACACCGGGTTCATCGTCATGTTGCCCCACAGCTTGTACCAGACGTCGGTGCGGATGTCGGCGCTCGGCTCGGTCTTGAAACCGGCTGCGCTGAGCACCGCGCAGACCTGGTCGACCCGCGTCGACAGCCCGCCGCCCGGTTCGCCGACGATCAGCCGATCGCCGAACCCGTGTTGCACCAGCCCCGGCTCGGGGCTCGAACAGGTGAGGTGCACCACGCAACCCAGCACACGCGCCAGCGGCAGGCTGGCCTGGAGGCGCCCCTCCGGGTCGATGCTGGTGATGCGCTGCTCGGCGCTGTCCAGCCATGACGTGGTGGGCGGGGTCTGCAAGAACCACCAGGGCACGCCGTTCATCGCCGGCATCACGACGGTGTGCGCGCCCAGCAGCGGCTGCAGCGTCTGCGCCACGTCGGCAAGCGTCGTGCCCTTGACGGCAATCACCACCAGATCCTGCTGACCCAGCACCCGGGCCTGATCGCTGACCTGGATGTGGGCCACACTCTCCCGGCCCGCCATGCGCAACCGCAAGCCCGCGCGGCGCACCGCGGCCAGCGTGGCGCCGCGAGCCAGCGCGCTGACCTCGTTGCCGGCCAGCGCCAGGCGGGCTGCGATCAAGCCACCGACGGCACCCACCCCGACCACCGCGATCTTCATGCCCCGCTCCGTTGCCTTGCTGCCGCCGTTCCGGTGCGAATGGTAAGGGGCGCGGTGGGATTGAAAATGACTCCGGGTAAACCCGCTGCTCTGCCGTGGCAGCGCGGATTTGTAGAGACACAAGCCTACAGAAAGCCGGGCCAATTCACGCTCCGCAAGGCTTGTGGGCAACGGTTCTGTGCAAAATAGAACGATCGTTCGATTTCACCTTGGCCACTGTGACCGACACCCCCGTCTCCCCAAACTCCCGCGACAGCGCGCCCCACCCTCGGGTGATGCTGAAAGGCCAGCAGACCCGCGCGGCGATTCTGGAGGCGGCCCTGGGGCTGGCATCGCAAATGGGGCTGGAGGGCCTGTCGATCGGGGCGCTGGCCGAGGTGACGCAGATGAGCAAGTCGGGTGTGTTCGCTCACTTTGGCTCGCGCGAGGAACTCCAGATTTGTGTCGTGCGCGAATACCACGCCAAGTTCGAGGAAGAGGTGTTCTTCCCGGCCCTGCGCGAAGCGCGCGGCCTGCCGCGCTTGCGTGCGCTGTTCGACCGCTGGGTCCGGCGCGTGTCGGTCGAGATCGACTCGGGCTGCATCTACATCAGTGGCGCGGTGGAGTTCGACGATCGGCCCGGCCCGGTGCGCGACGCCCTGGTCGCCATGGTGCTGACCTGGCAACACGCGCTGGAGCGGGCCATCCGCGCCGCCATCGACGAAGGCCACCTGCGCGCCGACACCGACCCGCGGCAGGTGCTGTTCGAGGTGCACGGCCTCATTCTGGCGCTGCACCACGACGCCCGCTTTTTGCGCAACGCCGGCGCGTTGGAGCGCGCCCGCGCCGCGTTCGAACGGGTGCTGGGCCACTGCACCGTGACGCACACCGAACCATCGCCCGCGGCGCGCAAGCGCAGGGCTTAGTCGACCACTTGTTTGCCGATTCATCTTCAGGAGGTTCCACCCATGCCCCAATACACACCGCCGCTGCGCGACATGCAGTTCGTGATGCACGAAGTGCTCCACGTGGTCGATGAACTCAGGCGCCTGCCGCGCCACGCCGACATCGACGCCGACACCATCAACGCCGTGCTCGAAGAAGGCGGCAAGTTCGCCTCGCAGGTGCTGGCGCCGATCAACCAGAGTGGCGACGCCGAAGGCTGCACGCTGGACAAGGCGACCCACGAAGTCAAGGCCCCGACCGGTTTCAAGGCCGCTTATGCGCAGTTCGTCGAAGGCGGCTGGCCGTCGCTGAGTTGCGACCCGGCCTTCGGCGGCCAGGGCCTGCCGCACATGGTGAACCAGTGTTTCTACGAGATGATGAATTCGGCCAACCAGGCCTGGACCATGTACCCGGGGCTGTCGCACGGCGCCTACGAGTGCCTGCACCAGCACGGTTCGGCCGAACAGCAGGCGATGTACCTGCCCAAGCTCACCAGCGGCCTGTGGACC
>JANORB010000156.1:0-3112 GCA_031415135.1 Methylibium sp. | reverse complement strand
CTGGCGCGCCGACGGGCAGATCGAGTTCCTCGGCCGGATCGACTTCCAGGTCAAGATTCGCGGCCAGCGCGTCGAGCTGGGCGAGATCGAGGCGGCGCTGAACGCGCAGCCCGAGGTGCAGCAGGCGGTGGTCGTGGCGCGACCCGATGGCCCCGGCGGCCTGGCGCTGGTGGCCTACGTGGTGCCCCACCGCGGCGACACGAGCGACGGCCCGTCCGACCTGGCCGCTGAACTGCGGCGCCGGCTCGCTGAGCACCTGCCCGGCGCCATGCTGCCCGCAGCGTTTGTCATGCTCGGCGCGCTGCCCGTGCTCGCCAACGGCAAGCTCGACCGCCACGCGCTGCCGGCCCCCGATCGGCCCGTGGGTGCCGGGCCGGACAGCGCGCCGAGCACAGCCACCGAGCAACTGGTCTGGGGCCTGTGGCGCGATGTGCTGGCGCTAGCCCAGTTCGGTGTGCACGACGACTTCTTCGCGCTCGGCGGCCATTCGCTGCTGGCCACCCGCTTGATGGCGCGCCTGCGCGAAGCGCTGCGGATCGAGTTGCCGCTGCGGGTGCTGTTCGAGTCACCCACCGTGGCGGGGCTGGCGCGGCAGGTCGAACAACACACGGGCCGCGCCGATGCGAACCCGCCGAGCCGGGCCGCACCCGCTGCGATGGCGCGCCTGACCGCCGAGCAGCGGCGTGGCCTGCTGCCGCTGTCGGCCGCGCAACGCCGGATGGCGTTCTGGCACGACCTGAGCCCCGGCACCGCGCTGTACAACCTGCCGCTGGTGCTGGACTTGCAGGGCCCGCTCGATGCGGCGCTGCTGCAGGCCTGCCTGCGCCACTTGATGCAGCGCCACGAAATCCTGCGCACGCGCTGGGTCGACGCCGACGGCCAGCGCTGGCAGCAGATCGACGACCACACACCGTGGCAGCTGAGCCAACGCGCGCTGGACGGCGGCAGTGCGGTGTCGGCGGGGGCGCTGGCGGCCGATGAAGCCGCGGCGCAGGAAGCGTTTCGCGCCTTCGACCTGAGCACCGAGGCGCCGATGCGCGCGCTGCTGCTGGTGCTGGGCCCGCAGCGCCATCGGCTGGTGTGGACGCTGCACCACAGCGTGTGCGACGGCTGGTCGGCGAATGTTCTGGTCCACGAGTTGTGCGCGCTGTACCACGCGGGCCTGCGTGGCCTGGCGGCGGCACTGCCGCCGCCAGGCCTGCAATACACCGAGCTTGCCGCGTGCGAGCCGCAGTGGCTGGCCCAGGGCGTGCGCCAGCGCGACCTGGGCTACTGGCAACAACGGTTGGCCGACGCGCCCGGCGTGATCGACCTGCCCACCGACCACCCCCGGCCGGCGCGCCAGCAGTTTCGCGGGGCGACCGTCGCGCTCGCGTTTTCGGCCGGCCAGACGCTGGCCCTCCAATCGCTGGCGCAGCGCACCGGCACCACCTTGTTCATGGTCGTGCTGGCGCTGTGGCAGACCCTGTTGCAGCGCTACAGCGGGCAGGCCAGCGTGGTGACCGGCACGGTCAGCGCCAACCGCGTCTGGCGCGAAGTCGAAGGCGTGGTCGGCTGCCTGGCCAACACGCTGGCGTTGCGCGCCGACTTCACCCCCGCCCTCAGCGTGGCCGAGCTGCTGGCCCAGGTCAAGGCGACGGCGGTCGGCGCGTTCGACCACCAGCA
The DNA here is from genome assembly GCA_031415135.1 of Methylibium sp. Lineage (GTDB taxonomy): Bacteria > Pseudomonadota > Gammaproteobacteria > Burkholderiales > Burkholderiaceae_C > LGRD01. The sequence goes on along the minus strand of JANORB010000156.1, from coordinate 1,447 downwards.
ACTGCCGTTCGACGAAGTCGTGGATGCGCTGAAGCTGCCGCGCGACAGCAGCCGCATGCCGCTGGTGCAGACCTTCGTCGTGCTCCAGCCGGCGGCCGACACCGAGCTGAGCCTGGGCGACGTGCGGGCGCGCTGGGCCACGCTGCCCAGCCCGGTGGCCAAGTTCGATTTGTCGCTCGAACTGCAAGCGCGCGGCGCCACGCTGGCGGGCTGCATCGAATACGACACGGCCTTGTTCGAACCCGCCAGCATCGAGCGCATGGCCGGCCACCTGCATTCGCTGGCTGACGCGATGTGTGCCGACCCCGGCCGCCGGGTCGCGCAACTGCCCCTGCTGAGCGAGGCCGAACGGCGCCTGATCCTGGTCGACTGGAACCGCACCGCGCAGCCCTTGCCGCACCACTTCGGCGTGCAGACGTTGGTCGAGGCGCAGGCCGAGCGCATGCCGCAGGCCTGCGCCGTCGCGTTCGGCGCGGCGCGGCTGAGCTATGCCGAACTGAACGCCTCGGCGAATCGGCTCGCGCACCGCCTGCGGGCCCTGGGCGTCGGGCCCGAGGTGATGGTGGGGGTGTGCATGGAGCGTTCATTGCACCTGCCGGTGGCGCTGCTGGCGGTGCTCAAGGCCGGTGGCGCCTTCGTGCCGCTGGACCCCGATTTGCCGGCGGCGAGGCTGGCCCACATGCTGGCCGACACGGCCGCGCCGGTGGTGCTGACGCAGTCGCATCTGGTGGCCCATCTCGTGGAACATCCGGTGGCGACGCCGCCGATCGACGCACCCGCGCCCCGGCTGCTGTGCCTGGACCAGCCCGACCCGCTGCTCGCCGCGTGCGACGCGCGCAACCCGCTGTGCCTGAGCGGCCCAGAGACGCTGGCCTATGTGATCTACACCTCGGGCTCGACCGGCCGGCCCAAGGGGGTGATGTCGCTGCACCGGGGGTTGAGCAACCATGTGCTCTGGATGGTGCAGGCCATGGGGTTCACGGCCGCCGACCGCGCGCTGCACAAGACCACGATCAGTTTCGACGCCGCGGTGGCGGAAATCTTCGCTCCGCTGCTGGCCGGCGCCACGCTGGTGCTGGCCCGGCCCGGCGAGCAGCGCGACCCCGAGGCGCTGGCGCGCGCGATGCGCGACGAGGCGATCACGACGGCTCAGTTCGTGCCGTCGGCCTTGCGGGCGATGCTGGACGAGCCCGGCCTGGTGGAATGCACCGCGTTGCGCTACGTGGTCGTGGGTGGCGAGGCGCTGGAGCGGGACCTGGCGCGCGCGTTCCAGGCCCGCCTGCCGGGCGCCACGCTGGGCAATTTTTACGGCCCCAGCGAGGCCTCGGACGATGCCACGCACACGCTGGTCGATGCCCTGGGCGACGCCGGCGGCAGCGTGCCGATCGGCCGCCCGATTGCCAACGTGCAGTGTTATGTGCTGGACGCGCAGTTGCAGCCGCTGCCC
>JANORB010000155.1:0-4184 GCA_031415135.1 Methylibium sp. | reverse complement strand
CTACGATCCCCCGCCGCAGCATGCCGGCGCACAGCACGCGGGCGACGCAGACGCCTTGCCGGCGCTGCCCGGCACATCGCGCCCGGCACGATCGGCCGCTGGTTTGACGGCGCGCACGAAGCCGCTGACAAACTTGCCGTCGGCCTGCCGCGCCAGCTCATTCATGTCGGCGCTCTGGCCGGCCAGGAACTCCCGCGCATCGTCAAAGTTGTACACGCGCGTGACTTCGATGCTCGCGTTCTCGAAGCCGGCGGCAGCGAGTTTGCTCAGGTACTCCTGGTCCGACAGCGCGCCCGCCACGCACCCGACCCAAAGTTCCACGCTCTTCTGGATGGCCGGTGGCATGGCGCCGCGCACGACCACGTCGGACACGGCGAACCGGCCACCCGGCTTCAGCACTCGAAACGCTTCCGCCAACACGCGGTCTTTGTCGCCCGACAGATTGATCACGCAATTCGAAATGACGACGTCGACCGAGTTGTCCGGCAGCGGAATGCTCTCGATTTCGCCTTTGAGGAAGTGCACGTTCATGAGCCCGCTCTTGCGCTTGTTTTCTTCGGCCAACGCGAGCATGGGGTCGGTCATGTCCAGGCCGAAGGCCTTGCCCGTGGGGCCGACACGTTTGGCCGAGAGCAGCACATCAATGCCCCCGCCGGACCCGAGGTCCAGCACGGTTTCACCGGTCGCCAGTTGCGCCAGCGCTGTCGGGATGCCGCAGCCCAACGAAGCCAGCAACGCCTTGTCCGGCACCTGGCCGGCCTGGGCCGCGTCGTACAGGTTGGAGGTGATGGGTCGCGGCCGCCGCCGCCGCCGCTGCCGCCCATGCCCGGTGCGCCGCCGCAGCAACCGCGTGTGGCGCCTTGCGCCACACGCGCTGCGGCCTCGCCGTACTTCTGCCTCACACGTCCTTCACTTCGTCGGTGTTCATCATGATGATCTCCTGGGGGTTACTTGCAGCGGAAAATCTGCTGCGGTTCGATCGCCTTGTTGCGGGTGCAGCACTCTGCGTACAAAAACCCCAGCAACTCCTTGAATGCCTTCGTGTTGGCCGAGTACCAAAGAAAGGTGCCGTCGCGCCGCACGTTGACGAGGTCTTCGTTCTTCAGCTTCTCCAGGTGGTGCGACAGCGTGGACTTCGCGATCTCCAGCTCCCCGGCAATGTCGCCGACGACCAGGCCGTGAGGGTGGGCACTCAGCAAGAGGCGGATGATCCGCAGGCGCGGCTCGGCACCCATCGCCGAAAACATGTCGGCATAGCGTGCGGTCCGTTCGGTTTCTGCTCGAGTCGGCACGGCGTCCTCCTGTCAACTTCTGTATTTCTACAATAATCGAACGTGTATGGACTGTCAACCCGCGCGGCCGCGGGCGGGCGAAAATCCGCCATGTGGACATGGAACAGAAGGGCCCACCGATGCCGTTCACACCCACCGGCGTGAACCGCCGGACCGCCGGCCTCTGGCTCGTGCTGTCGGCCACGTTGCCGCTCGCGCGGCCCGGCCTCGCCGCGGCGCAGGCCGCTTACCCCACACGGCCGATCACGCTGATCGCCCCCTTCACGCCGGGCGGCATTGCCGACATCACGGCGCGTGCCGTCGCGCAGGCGATGGGCGCGTCGTTGAAGCAGCCGGTGATCGTCGACAACCGGCCCGGCGCCGGCGGCATCAGCGCCAGCGCCGCTGTCGCGCAGGCCGCGCCGGACGGCCACACGCTGCTGCTGATGAGCAACGCCCATGCCGTGAGCGCCAGCCTGTTCAAGAAGCCCGGCTTCGACGTGGTGAAAAACTTCGCCCCCATCGCCACGCTGGGCGCCTTCGACCTGGCGCTGTTAGCGCCGGGGCGAGGTGATTCGCGCGGCGAAGATCGAGCCGCGGTGAATCGCCATCCCGCCATCCCGCCGGATGCGCATGGATATTGCGGCATGCTCCGGATACGCCACAGGCCACAGCCGCTCAAGCCCGTACCCAAGGAGAACCCTCAATGACCACCCCGCAACCCACCATCATCTACACCCTGACCGATGAAGCGCCGATGCTGGCGACCTGCGCCTTCCTGCCGATCATCCGCACCTTCACGGCGCCGGCGGGCATCCGGGTGACCGAGAGCGACATCTCGGTGGCGGCCCGCATCCTGGGCGAATTCTCAGACTGTTTGACCGACGCGCAAAAGCGGCCCGACAACCTGGCCGAACTCGGGCGGCTGACCCTGGAGCCCGACACCAACATCATCAAGCTGCCCAACATCAGTGCGTCGGTGCACCAGTTGATCGGCGCCATCAAGGAACTGCAGGCGCACGGCTACAAGATCCCCGACTTTCCGGAAAGCCCGAAGACCGATGAAGAAAGGGCGATCCGGGCCCGCTACAGCAAGAGCCTGGGCAGCGCCGTGAACCCGGTGCTGCGCGAAGGCAACTCCGACCGCCGCGCGCCGCTGGCCGTGAAGAACTTCGCCCGCAAGCACCCGCATTCCATGGGCCAATGGAGCCAGGCCTCGCGCACCCATGTGGCGACGATGAAGACGGGAGACTTCTATCACGGCGAAAAGTCGATGACGCTGGACCGGGCGCGCGACGTGAAGATGGAGCTGGTGACCCAGGCCGGCAAAAGCATCGTGCTCAAGCCCAAGGTGGCGCTGCTGGCCGGCGAGATCATCGACAGCATGTTCATGAGCCGGCGCGCGCTGTGCGACTTCTACGAACACGAGATGGAAGACGCGCGCAAGACCGGCGTGATGTTCTCGCTGCACGTGAAGGCGACGATGATGAAGGTGTCGCACCCGATCGTCTTCGGCCACGCGGTGCGCATCTTCTACCAGGACGCGTTCGACAAACACGGCAAGCTGTTCGACGACCTCGGCGTGAACGTCAACAACGGCATGGTCAACCTGTACGACAAGATCGCCACGCTGCCCGAAACGCAGCGCGAAGAAATCATCCGCGACCTGCATGCCTGCCACGAGCACCGGCCCGAGCTGGCGATGGTCGACTCGGCCAAGGGCATCACCAACCTGCACGCGCCGAACGACGTGATCGTCGATGCCAGCATGCCCGCGATGATCCGCATCGGCGGCAAGATGTGGGGCCCGGACGGCCGCCCGAAAGACACCAAGGCGGTGATCCCCGAAAGCACCTTTGCACGCATCTACCAGGAGATGATCAACTTCTGCAAGACCAACGGCAACTTCGACCCCGTGACCATGGGCACCGTGCCCAACGTCGGCCTGATGGCCCAGCAGGCCGAGGAATACGGCTCGCACGACAAGACCTTCGAGGTGGCCGAAGACGGCGTGGCCAACATCGTCGACCTCGCCACCGGCGAGGTGCTGCTGGCCCAGCTTGTGGAGGCCGGCGACATCTGGCGCATGTGCCAGGTGAAGGACGCGCCGATCCGCGATTGGGTCAAGCTGGCCGTCACGCGCGCCCGCAACTCCGGCACGCCGACCCTCTTCTGGCTCGACCCATACCGCCCGCACGAAAACGAGCTGATCAAGAAGGTGCACACCTACCTGAAGGACCACGACACCAGCGGCCTGGACATCCAGATCATGAGCCAGGTGCGCGCCATGCGCTACACGCTGGAGCGCGTGGTGCGAGGGCTCGACACCATCAGCGTCACCGGCAACATCCTGCGCGACTACCTGACCGACCTGTTCCCCATCATGGAGCTGGGCACCAGCGCCAAGATGCTGTCCATCGTGCCGCTGATGGCCGGCGGCGGCATGTACGAAACCGGCGCCGGCGGCTCCGCGCCCAAGCACGTGAAACAGCTGGTCGAAGAAAACCACCTGCGCTGGGATTCGCTCGGCGAGTTCCTGGCGCTGGCCGTGAGCCTGGAAGAACTGGGCATCAAGACCGGCAACACCAAGGCCAAGCTGCTCGCCAAGACGCTCGACGCCGCCACCGGCAAACTGCTGGACAACAACAAGAGTCCGTCACCGAAGACGGGGGAGCTGGACAACCGCGGCAGCCAGTTCTACCTGGCGATGTACTGGGCTCAGGAGCTGGCGGCGCAGACCGACGACAAGGCGCTGCAGGCGCAGTTCGCGCCGCTGGCCAAGGCGCTGACGGAGAACGAAACAAAGATCGTGGCGGAGCTGGCGGCGGTGCAGGGGAAGGCGGTGGACATCGGGGGGTATTACTTGCCGGATGAGGAGAAGACCAAGGCGGTGATGCGGCCGAGTGGGACGTT
>JANORB010000154.1:0-15900 GCA_031415135.1 Methylibium sp. | reverse complement strand
GCCGCTGGTATCGCGGCCGGTCCTTCGCCAGCCGAAGATCGCCTTCCGGCGCCCTTCGCGCGGGTTCAGCCGCCGATGATTTCGCGCATCGAGCGCAGCACCCGTTTCAGGTGGCCTTCCACGGGCTCCGGCTCGGTGGCGCTTGCGGGGGGTGGCGCCGCTGGTGTGGCTGCGATCTGCGCCAGCGACTCGTGCACCAGCCGGCGCAGATCGAGCGCGATGGCGGCGCGCTGCTGCATCTCGAAGACCACGCGCATCGCCAGCAGCGAGTGGCCGCCCAGGTCGAAGAAGTTGTCCGACCGGCTCACCTGCGGGATGCCCAGCAACTCCTGCCAGATTTGCGCCAGCACCTTCTCGGCCGCGGTCTGCGGTGCCTCGTGCGCCGCGCGCGGCTCGGCGGCGCTGTCGGGAAGTGGCAGCGCCGCGCGGTCCAGCTTGCCGTTGGGCAGCAGCGGCACCGCCGGCAGCGCAACGAAGTGCTGCGGCACCATGTAGTCCGGCAGCGTGGCGCGCAAATGCGCGCGCAGTTCGGCCGCCGCCGGTGCAGCCTGCCCGGCCACCACATACGCCACCAGCCGCACATCGCCCGGCCGGTCCTCGCGCACGATCACCACGGCGCGCGCCACCTGCGGGTGGCCGGCCAGCGCCGCCTCGATCTCGCCGGGTTCGATGCGGTGCCCGCGCACCTTGACCTGGAAGTCCAGCCGTCCCAGGTGCTCCAGCACGCCATCAAAGCACCAGCGCCCGCGGTCGCCGGTGCGGTACATCCGCGCCCCGGCGTGGGGGCTGAACGGGTCGGCCACAAAACGCTCGGCGGTCAATGCCGGGCGCTCCAGGTAGCCGAGCGCGACACCGGCGCCGCCGATGAAAATTTCGCCCGGCACGCCGATCGGGCACGGCGCGCCGCGGCCGTCGAGCACATGCATCTGGGTGTTGGCAATCGGCCGCCCGATGCGGATGCCAAGCTCGGGCGAGACCACTTTCCAGCAACTCGACCACACCGTGGTTTCGGTCGGGCCGTACAGGTTCCACACCGCGCCGGCCGCACCGGTGCGTGCCAGCAACTGCTGCGCCAGATCGGGTGGCAGGCCCTCGCCGCCGATCAGGGCCTTGAAGCCGTCCGCGCCCTGCCAGCCGGCATCGACGAGCATGCGCCAGGTCGACGGCGTGGCCTGCATCACGGTGGCGGCGGTCGATTCCAGCAAGCCGCGCAGCGCCCGCCCGTCGATCACTTCATCGCGGCCGGCCAGCACCACCTGGGCGCCCACACTGAGCGGCAGCAGCAACTCCAGCACCGCGATGTCGAAGCTCAGCGTCGTCACGGCCACCAGCACGTCGCCGGCGTGCAAGCCGGGTTCGTGCGCCATGCTGGCGAGGAAGTTGACCACCGCCCGGTGCGGCACCATCACGCCCTTCGGCCGGCCGGTCGAGCCCGAGGTGTAGATCACGTAGGCCGGGTCGTCGGCGGTGGCGTCGAGCGCCGCATCGGGGACCGGCGCGGAGGAGGACTGCGCGGCGATCGATCCCGCGTCGCGGTCGAGCAGCAGACTCGTTTCGTCCGGCCACGCGAGCGCGGGCGCCAGCGCCGACTCGCTGACCAGCAAGGCCAGGCCCGCGTCTGCCGCCATGGAGGCCAGCCGCTCGGGCGGGTAGGCCGGATCGAGCGGCACGTAGGCCGCCCCGCTTTGAAGGATGGCGAGTTGCGCCACGACCATGTCCGCGCCGCGCGACAGGCACAGGCCGACCCGGCAGCCGCGCCCCACGCCGCGGGCGCGCAGCGCGCGCGCCAGCCGCATGGCGCGCCGGCGCAGCTCGGCGTAGTCGGTGCGGGTGGCGCCGGCACGCAGCGCCACGCGCCCGGGCGTGCGCCCGGCCTGCTGCCACACCTGATCGTGCACCACGGCGCCGGCGGGCACGGCCAGCGGTGTGTGGTTCCAGCGCTCCAGCAGGGGCTGGTCCTCGGCGTGGCCCAGATCGAACGACGACAAGGGCCGCAGCGGATCGGCCAGCACCTGGTCCAGCAAGCCGAGGAAGTGGGCCAGCAGCCGCTGGCCGGTCGCCGGCTCGAACACCTCGGTCGAGAACGACAGGTGCGCCTGGCCGAACATCTGGGTGTCGATGCTCAGCGCCAGATCGAACTGGCTGCTGCCGGTGTCGAACTCGAACGGCTCGTACTCGATGCCCTCGATCAGCGAGCCGCCCTGCGGCGCGTTCAGCACATTGAAAAGCACCTGCACCAGCGGCGCGGCGCCGTCGGCGCGCGGTGCGGCCAGGGCTTCCACCAGCGCTTCGAACGGCAGGTCCTGGTGGGCATAGGCCTGCAGCGCGGTTTCGCGCACCCGCTTGAGCAGTTCGGCGAACGAGGGGTCGCCCGCCAGATCGGTGCGCATCACCACGGTGTTGACCAGCGTGCCGATCAGGTGCTCGGCGGCCACGTGGGTGCGGTTGGCGATCGGCGTGCCCACCGCCACGTCGGTCACGTCGCAGTGGCGCGCCAGCAGCAGCTGGAAACACGCCAGCAGCGCCATGTAGGGCGTCACACCGTGCTCGACTGCCAGCGCCTTCAGCGCCGCCAGGGTCGGGGCCTTGATTGGCGCCGACACGCTGGCGCCACGCCCGTTGTGTTGCGCGCGCCGCGGCCGGTCGAACGGCAGCGGCAGCGGCTGCAGGCCGGCCAGCGTGCGGGTCCAGAACGCCAGCTGGTGCGCCAGCGCGTCGCTGCCCAGCACCTGGCGCTGCCAGACGGCGTAGTCGGCAAAGTCGATCAGCATCGGCGGCAGCGACGGCTCGCGCCCCTGCAACAGCGCCGGGTAGAGGGTGGCGATTTCGCGCAGCAGGACGCTGGCCGACCAGCCGTCGCCGATCGCATGGTGGATCGACCAGAACAGCACATGGTCCTGCGCGCCCAGTTTCAACAGCGTCAGGCGATGCAGCGGCCCGCGTGCCAGGTCGTAAGGCAGCGTGCTGCGGCGGTGCAGCGCCTGGGCCGCTTCGGCCAGCCGCTCGGACTCGGGCAGCTCGCTCAGGTCCAGCGTTTCGACCGGCACCCGCTCGATCGGCCCGATCTGCTGCATCGGTTCACCCGCCAGCGTCACCAGCGTGGTGCGAAAGGCCTCGTGCCGGGCGCTCAGCCGCTGCAGCGATTCGACCAGCGCGCCGCGGTCCAGCGGGCCGCGCAGCCGCACCGCAAACGGCATGTTGTAGGCCGTGGTGGCCGGGTTGAACTGCTGAACCAGCCACATCCGGCGCTGCGAAAAAGAGGTCGGCAGCGGGCCGCCGCGCGCCACGCGCGAGATCGCGGGCCATGCGGCCACCGTGCTGTGCGCCGCAGCATGGAACTGGCGCTCGATCTCGACGGCCAGGCCGGCGATCGAAGGCGTTTCGAACACGGCCCGCAGCGGCAGCTCGACGCCGAGCACCTCGCGCACGCGCGCCACCACCTGGGTCGCCAGCAACGAATGCCCGCCGAGTTCGAAAAACCCCTCGAACACACCGAACACCTCGACCCGCAACACCGCGCGCCAGATGTCCCACAGCGCCTGCTCGACCGGGCTGCGCGGCAGCACCATCGCCGCGCCCGCCAGCGGGCTCTCGGCCAGCTCGTCGGGCGGCGGCAGGCGCTTGCGGTCGACCTTGCCGTTGGGCTGGACCGGCAAGTTGTCCATGAAGACAAACGTGGCCGGCACAAAAGCCTCGGGCAGCTGCGTCGCCAAGTGGGTGCGCAGCGCGGCCGCGCTGGGCGCGCCGCCTGCGGTGGGGTCGGCGGCAACGCCGGCAACGTAGGCCACCAGCCGCGGCTGGCCCTGCTCGTCGGGCATCGGCACCACCACGCACTGGCGCACCGAGGGGTGGCGCGCCAGCGCGGCCATCACTTCGGCCGGCTCGACCCGCACCCCGCGGATCTTGACCTGGTCGTCGAGCCGGCCGGCAATCTCCAGCGTGCCGTCGACCTGGTAGCGGCCCAGGTCGCCGGTGAAATACAACAGGTCGTTGACGTCGTCGCGCCACGGGTTTTTGCGGAACCGGCGCTGGTTCTCTTCCGGCAGGCCGACGTAGCCGAGCGAGCGCAGCGGCGTGCGCAGCACCACCTCGCCGATCTCGCCGATGCCACAGCGCCGCCCCTGCGGGTTGAGCACCAGCGCCTGGCTGTCCGGCAGCGGCCGGCCGACCGGCTGAATGCCCGAGTCCGGGGTGTCGGCCAGCACGTGAAAGCAGCGCGCCATCGTGGTTTCGGTCGGGCCGTACAGGTTGACGATGCGCCCGTGCGCCCCGAAGCGGCTGCGCCACGCGCCGACCAGGGCGCCGGTCAGCGGCTCGCCGGCCACGAACAGCCAGCGCAGTGCCGGCAAGCCGCCCACGGCGCGGCTGCCCTGCTGCCACGACTGCATCACCGTGGGCGTGGTGTGCACGATGCTGATGGCTTCGCGGGCCAGCCAGGCGGCCGGGTCGAGCAGGTCGCGCTGCTGCGGGATGCACAAGGTGGCGCCGCTGGTCAGCGGCAGGAACACGTCGCGCAGCAAGGGGTCGAAGGACAGGCCGATCAATTGCGCCACTCGGTCGGCCGGCGTCACCTCGAAGCGGCTGCGCTGCCAGTCTAGAAAATGGCTCAGCCCGTGGTGCCGCCCCAGCACCGCCTTGGGCATGCCGGTGCTGCCCGAGGTGAAGAAGATGTAGGCCGGATCGTCGGGCCGCGACGCGACCCGGTTGAACGGTGCCGCCGCGGGTTCGCCCGGCCGGAGCAGGTCGTCCAACTCGGGGTGCAGCAGCAGCGTGGCAAGGCCTTCCACGCCGGCATAGGCCGGCTCGGACGCAGCGTCGCGGCCGACCAGGCACAACCAGCGCGCATGGCACTCGCGCAACATGATCCGGCGCCGCAGCGCCGGCAGGGCCGGGTCGAGCGTGACGAACACCGCGCCGCACATCAGCGAGGCCAGCATCGACGCCACGACGGCCACACTGCGCGGCCCGGAGATCGCGACCACGTCGCCGCTGCGCAGGCCGGCGTCGCGCAGGCGCCGGGCCAGCGCGCTGGAGGCGCGCAGCAGATCGGCGTAGCTGTGCTCGCGCTGGCCGCTGCGAACGGCCACCTGGGCCGGCGCGCGCTCGACCTGCGCCAGGATGCGCGCCACCACCGAGGTGAACGGCGGCGCGGGGAGCGGCGCGGCCGGGTCGGGCAATAGCGCCTGCGTGGCCGGTGTCAGCAACGAGCAGTCGCTCAGGGCCAGGGTGGGCCGGGCGACCACCTGGCGCAGCACGCCGGCCAGTTGCTCCAGCAGGCAGCCCGCGGCCGCGGCCGACAGCCGGTCGGGCTTGTACACCAGGCCCAGGCCGATGCCGCCCGGCTCGGCCTGGATGTACAGGCTCAGCGCAAACCGGGGCGGCGGCGGCGCCAGTGCGATTGCCTCGCAGGCCAGGCCGGCCAGCGGCAGCGCGCCGCTCCAGGGGCCGAAGGCATTGACCATCACATCGAAGAACGGCGGGTGGTCGGCGTCGCGCGCCGGCGACAGTTCGGCCACCAGCCGATCGAAAGGCAGGTCTTGATGCGCCCAGGCGTCCAGCGTGGTGGTGCGCACCCTGCGCAGCAGCTCGGTGAAACTCGGATCGCCCGCCACGTCGGTGCGCAGCACCAGCGTGTTCAGCAACAGGCCCACCAGCGGTTCGAGTTCGGGCCGGTGGCGGCCCGCGACCGGGGTTCCCAGCGCCACATCGTGCTGGCCGAAGCGGCGCATCAACAGCAGCTTGAATGCGGCCAGCAACACCATGAACACGGTCGCGTTGTGGTGGCGCGCCAGGGTTTCGATGCCCTGCGCCAGTTCGCGCGGCAGCGCCAGGGTCTGCAGCGGGGCCGCCTCGATCCGGGCGGCCGGCCCCAGCACCGGCAGGCGCAGCGGCTCCAGGCCTTGCAGGCGCTCGCGCCAGTAGGCGAGCGAGGCGTCCGGGCCGCCGCTGGCCAGCCGGGCTTGCTCCCAGAACGCCAGGTCGCGCCATTGCAGCGCCAACGGCGCCAGCGGCGCGCCGTTCCGATTGCGCTGCGCGTTGTACAGCGCCGCAAGCTCGCCCAGCAAAATGTCGAGCGACCAGCCATCGCACACGATGTGGTGGACCACGAGCACGATCACATGCTCGTCCGGGGTCAGCGCCACCACGGCGGCGCGTGCCAGCGGCGCTTGCGCCAGGTCGATGGTCTGGTGCGCGAACTGCATCAGTAGCCGCTCCAGATCGGCCTCGCGCCGCAGCGGTTCGGGGCCCGTCAATTCAAGCTGTTGCAGCGGCCAGCGGGCATCGGCGCACTGTTCCTGCAACGGCGCGCCAGCGCGTTCGATCACGCGGCTGTGCAGGCTGTCGTGGCGTTCGCACAGGCTTTGCAGGCTGCGCTGCAAGGCGGCCACGTCGAGCGGGCCGCGCACCCGTGTGGCCTGGGCGATGTTGTAGTGCGCCGCCTGGCCTTGCAGCCGGCCCATGAACCACAGGCCTTGCTGGGCCGCGGTCAGCGGCGCCGCGCCCGCTGCGGGCGCCTTCGGGATGGCGGCCTGCTCGGGCCGCGTGTGCTGGGCGCTGATCCACGCCGCGATCTGCGCCACGGTCGGGGCGTCGAACAGCGCGCGCAGCGGCAGCTCGATCCGCAGCGCGTTGCGCAGGCGCGAGATCACCTGCATCGCCAGCAGCGAGTGCCCGCCCAGCTCGAAGAAGTTGTCGTGCACGCCGAAGTGCGCGAGCTGCAACACGTCGCGCCAGATGTCCCAGGCGGTCTGCTCGACCGCCGTCCGCGGCGCCACCGTCTCGGCCGCGCCCGCCGGCAGTTCGGGCGCGGGCAGGGCGTTGCGATCGATCTTCCCGTTGGGCAGCGTGGGCAGGCGCGCCAGCACCACGATGGCCGACGGAACCATCACCTCGGCCAGCCGGCGCTGCAGCGCGCGCTTCAAGTCGGCGGTGTCCAGGCCGGCGCCCACCACATAGGCGACCAGCCGCTTCAAGCCGGGCTGGTCTTCACGCGCCGTGACGACGCAGTGCTGCACGCCCGGCTGCGCATTCAGCGCGGCTTCGACCTCCCCGAGTTCGATCCGAACACCGCGGATCTTGACCTGGAAGTCGCCACGGCCGAGGTACTCCAGGTTGCCGCTCGACAGCCAGCGCACCAGGTCGCCGGTGCGGTACAAGCGCGCTCCCGGCGCAAACGGATGCGCCACGAACCGCTCGGCGGTGAGCTCGGCCCGGCCGAGGTAGCCACGCGCCAGGCCGGCGCCGCCAATGTAGAGCTCGCCGGTCACGCCGATCGGCACCGGCTCCATGAAGGCGTCGAGCACATAACACTGCGTGTTGGCGATCGGCCGCCCGATCGGCACGCTGGCAGCGCCGGAAAAATCGCCCCGCACCACGAAGTGGGTCGAGTCGTTGGTCGCTTCGCTCGGGCCGTAGAAGTTGCCCAGCGTCGCGTTCGGCAAGCGGCGCCGGAATTCGCGCGCCAGCTCCGGGCCCATGGCCTCGCCGCCGCACATCACATGGCGCAGGTGCACGCAGCCCTCCAGCCCGGGCTCGTCGAGCAGCAGGCGCAGCAACGACGGCACCATCACCACGGTGGTGATGCGCTCTTCGCGCAGGGTGCGAACCAGGTAGCGCGTGTCGCGGTGCTCGCCGGGCTCGGCCATCACGACGGTGGCGCCACTCAGCAAGGGCATGAAGAAGTCCGACACCGCCGCATCGAAGCTGATGGTCGTCATCTGCAGGATCCGGTCGCCGCGCGCCGTGCCCAGCGTTTCCTGCAGCCACAGCTCATGGTTGCCCAGGGCGCGGTGCGGAATCATCACGCCCTTGGGCGCGCCGGTGGAGCCCGAGGTGTAGATGACGTAGGCCAGCTGCTCCGGCCCGGTCCGGCAGGCCGGGTCGCCGGCGTCGGCCGACCGCAGATCGGCCAGCAGCGTGTCCAGGCACAGCAGCTGGCGGCCCCTGTCGCCGGGCGGCGGCGGCACGCGGGCCAGCAGGTGCGATTGGGTCAGCACCAGCGCGGCGCCGGTGTCGTCGAGCATGTAGGCCAGGCGTTCGCGCGGCAGCTCGGGGTCGAGCGGCACGAACGCGCCGCCGGCCTTGAGCACCGCCAGCAGGCCGACCACCATCTCGACCGAGCGGTCCATGCACAGACCCACGAGACCGTCCGGGCCGACGCCGAGATGGCGCAGGTGGTGGGCGAGCCGGTTAGCGCTGGCGTTGAGTTCGCTGTAGCTCAGGCGCTGCTCGCCAAAGGCCACCGCGATCGCCAGCGGCGTGCGCCGCGCCTGGCGCTCGAACAGCGTGTGCACGCCGACGTCCGTCGCGTACGGCCGCGCGGTGTTGTTCCAGTCGACCAGCAGCAGCTTGCGTTGGGCGTCGCCCAGCAAGGCCAGGCGTGCCACCGGCTGGCTGCTGTCGGCACACATTGCATTCACCAGCGATTGCAGGTGCACGGCCAGGCGCTCGATGGTCGTGCGCTCGAACAGGTCGGTGTCGTATTCCAGGCTGCATTGCAGGCCGTCGGCGCCTTCGTGCAATTCCAGGCTGAGGTCGAACTTGGCGACCGGGCTGGCCAGCTCGGCCTTGTGCGCGCGCACCTCGCCCAGGCTGTATTCGGTCGCAGCGGGCGGCTGCAGCACGACGAAGGTCTGGATCAGCGGCATCCGGCCGGCATCGCGCGGCAGGCGCAGGGCGTCGACCACCTCCTCGAACGGCACATGCGGGTGTTCGTAGGCCGCCAGCGCCGTGGCCTTGACCTGGGCCAGCAAGGCGTTCACCGTCAGCCCGTCGGTGAAGTCGCTGCGCAGCGCCAGCGTGTTGGCGAAGTAGCCCACCACGCCCTCGAACTCGCGCCGCTCCCGGTTGGCAATGACCGATCCGGTGACCACCGTGGCCTGCCCGCTGTAGCGGTGCAGCAGCGTCTGCCACGCCGCCAGCAGCGTCATGAACAGCGTGGTGTCGGTGCGGCGGGCCAGCGCGCGCAGGCCGTCGAGCTGCGGCGCGCTCAGGCGCAGTTCGACGCTCGCGCCCAGAAAGCGTTGAGCCGCAGGGCGCCGGTGGTCGGTGGGCAAGGCCAGCGAATCCGGCACGCCGGCAAGCTGGCGCGTCCAGTACGCCAGTTGACGTTCGCGCGCCCCGCCGGCGAGCGACAGCTCGGCGGCCGCCGCGCAGTCCAGGTACTGCAGGCCGAGCTTGGGCAGTTTGGCCGGCAGGCCCTGCGAGCGCGCCTGGTACATCAGGCACAACTCATCCATCAGCACGCCCATCGACCAGCCATCGCACACGCTGTGGTGCAAGGTCCACAGCAGCCGGTGGTCGAGCGCCGACAGGCTCACCAGCGTGGCGCGCACCGCGGGTTCGGTGGTCAGGTCGAAAGCGCGCAGAGCCTCCTGCTCGGCCAGGGCCGCGTATTGCTGTTGCGGATCGGGCACGGCGGCGGCATCGAGCACCACATGCCGCAGGCGCCAGTCGTCGAGTGGCTCGATGCGCTGGCGCTGCTGGCCGTCGCTTTCGACCCAGCGCGTGCGCAGCACCTCGTGGCGCTGGATCAGCGCGTGCAGGCAGTCCTGCAGGATGCGTGCGTCCAGCGGGCCTTGCAGCGCCAGCGCCAGCGGCACGTTGTAGAGGGCGGTGCCGGGCGCCAGTTCCTGCCAGAACCACATCCGCCGCTGGGCCGCCGACAGCGGCAGCAAACCGCTGCGCTCGTGCGCCTCCAGCACCCGCACCGGCGCGGCCAGCGGCGCCGGGTCGTCCAGCATCTGGTCCAGCCGCCGCGCCGCCGCGCGCAGGCTCGGCTCGCCCATCACGCAGGCCGGCGGCAGCGCGCAGTCCAGCGCGGTTTCAAGCACCTGCAACAGGCGAAAGCTGGTCAGCGAATCGAGCCCGCATTCGATCGCCGACGCATCCAGCGCGATGTCTTGCGGCGCGCGCCGGGCAAAGCGCGCCACCAGTTGCACCAGCGTCTGCTCGATCGCCTGGACCCGCTCGGCCGAGCCCTGCATCGCGCGCAGGTGGGTCGGGAAGTCGGCCGCGGTCCAGGGGGTGTCGTCGAGTCCGGCCAGCGTTTGCGCGGCTTCCATCTGCAGCACTTGCAGGCCGCCTTCCAGATAGTCCTGGCGGCAACGCCGGCGCCGGATCTTGCCGCTGGAGGTGCGTGGCACGCTGCCCGAGCGCACCAGCACGATGGCGTGCACCGGCAGTTCATGCTCGGTCGCCACGGCCTTGCGAATGGCGCGGATCATCGGCGTCAGGTCGGCCTCGTGGCCGCGCCGCTCCAGCTCCTGGACGATGACCAGCGCTTCACCGTCGGCGGTGTCGACCGAAAACGCGGCGCCGTAGCCGGCGCGCAGCGAGGGGTCGGCGCGCTGCACGGTCCACTCGATGTCCTGCGGCGCGTGGTTGCGCCCGCGCACGATGATCAGGTCCTTGATGCGGCCGGTCACGTACAGCTCGCCCTCGTGCACGAAGCCGAGGTCGCCGGTGCGCAGAAACGGGCCTTCGCCGCTGGCCAGGTGGGCGCCGAAGGTGTCGGCGCTGATGTCGGGCTGGCGCCAGTAGCCCTGCCCGACGCTGCTTCCGCAGACCCAGATCTCGCCGATCTGCTCGGCCGCGCAGGGCAGCCGGGTCTGGGGGGCCACGATCCGCAACCCCATCTGCGCAATCGGTTGGCCACACCCCACCACCTGGCGTGTGCGCGGCGTCGCGCCGCTGGCCGGCCGCACCCGCTCCAGCGTCAGCGCGTCGGCGTCCAGCGCCATCACCCGCAACGGCGACGCCGGCGGCGTGGCGGTGACGGTCAACACCGCTTCGGCCATTCCGTAAGCGGGTGCGAAGGCGCCGTCGCGCAGCCCGTGCGGCGCGAACGCGGCAATGAAATCGAGTGCCGTCTTGCTGTGGATCGGCTCCGCCCCGCATGACAGCGACACCAGCGTGGCCAGCGCGCCGCTCCATTCGGGCTGCTGCGCCAGCGCCTTGACACAGGCCGCATAGGCAAAGTTGGGGCCGCCGGAGTGGGTGATGCGAAAGCGCGCGATCGCTTCCAGCCAGCGCAGCGGCCGGCGCAGAAAGCTCAGCGGCGACATCACGTAGCCCGGCACACCCGCGTGCAGCGGGCCGAGCACGCAGTACACCAGCCCGTAGTCGTGGTAATGCGGCAGCCAGCACAGCATGCGGCTCGCCGGCGCGCCGATGCCGGCGGCGGCGCACGCGCTGCGCAGTTGCGCCAGCACGTTGGCGTGGCTCAGCACCACGCCGCGCGGCGCCGCGGTCGAGCCGGAGGTGTATTGAAGATAGGCCACGGCCTGGGGTGCGGGGGCGTCCGGCGCGGCCGCCGCAGTGGGCGCCGCCGATGCACCGGCGACAACCGGGTCGGTCGCCAGCCATCGCACCGTGTGCTCGCCGATCCCGGCCTGCAGGGCCTGGGCCGGTTCGAGCAGTTCGGCCGTGGTCATCGCCAGCGTGGCCTGGGCGTCGTCGATGATGGCCTGCAGGCGCGGCGCGCTGTTCTTGAACCGCACCGGATCGGGTGCGGGCACCGGCACGGCGATCCGGCCCGCCAGCATGCAGGCCCAGAACGCGCGCGCGAAATCCAGGCCGGCCGGATAGACCAGCAACACCCGGTCGCCGGGGCGGGAATGCCGGCCCATGTGCGCCGCCAGCGCCTGCACCTGGGCCTGAAGCTGCGAATAGGTGATCGACTCGGCCACTTCCAGCGTATCGCGCACGAACGCGTAGGCCAGCGCGTCCGGGTCCTGCTCACAGCGCCACGTGAAAAAACTGCTCAGGCTATCGGTCATGGGTCACGTGGGAGGGCGGGCGCTGGAATCTCGGCGGCAGAGGTGGGAATCCGCCCCAAAAGCAGGCTACCCCAGCCGCGCACCGTTTCCGGCAGGCGGGCGGGTAACGGGTTGAAACGCACGTGCAATAGTTGACGTGGCTGCGCGGCTGCGGCTGCGGCTTCGTGCGCCCGGGCCCGCTGTGTGCGTTGACGCACCCAGCCGTCGACACCCGGCACGCGTGGCGCGGCCTCAGCGCGAGCCGCTGCCCTTGCTGCCGCCGATGCCGATGCTGTCCAGCAGGCGTCCGACCAGGCCGGTGCGGGCCACCGGGGGGGTGCGCTGCTCGGGCGGTGGTGGGTCGGCCGGCGTGGCGAGCTGCGCCAGGCTTTCATGCACGAAGCGCCGCAGGTCCAGCCTGAGGCCGCAGCGCTGCTCGATCGCAAAGGCCGCGCGCAGGGCCAGCAGCGAATGCCCGCCGAGGTCGAAGAAGTTCTCGTCCCGGCCCACGCCCCGGGTTTCCAGCAGTTCTTCCCAGACCTGCGCAATCGTGCTTTCGATCTCGCCGCGCGGCGCGTCGATCACCACTGAGCGGGGTGGCGCCGCCGGCACCGCGTCGGGCAGCGCGCGCAGGTCGATCTTGCCGTTGGGCAGGCGCTCGAAACCGGGCACAGCGAGCACCGCGCGCGGCCACATCGGGCCCGGCAGCGCGTGGCGGATCCGGGCTTCGATGGCCGCGGCGGGCACGTGGGCGCCGCCATGGCAGCTGTAGAACAACAGCAGCGCCGTTGGCTGCGCCGGGTCCGTCACGGCCTTGACGATCGCCCGGTCGACCCCGGGCACCGACTGCGCGACACGTTCGATCTCGGCCGGCTCGACGCGCACGCCGCGCACCTTGATCTGGTCGTCGATGCGCCCGAGCAAAACCACGTTGCCGTCGCTGTCGTAGCGGCCCAGGTCGCCGGTGCGGTAGCACAGGTCCCGCGGGTCGGTCGAGAACGGGTTGGGCACAAATCGCGCGCGGGTCTGCGCGTCGTCGGCCAGGTAGCCCTGCGCCAGGTACGGTGTGCGAACGCAGATTTCGGCCGGCTCGCCGACCCCGGCCTGCGCCCCGCCCGGGTTGAGCAGCAGCAGCTGGGCGCCCGCGATGCCGCGGCCGATCGGCTGCACGTGCGCGGCGCGTCCTTCCGGCACCGCCCAGTGCGCCATCGCCTGGGGGGTTTCGGTGGCCCCGTAAAAATTGACCTGCCGCGCCTGCGGCGCGACAGTGCGCAGCCGCTCGACGGTGCGGCCGCTCAGCATCTCGCCGCCCCAGAACACGTGCCGCAGGCAAGCGAGCCGAAGCCGATCCACACCGCCGGTGCTGACCACGTCGCCGAGCGCCGGCGTGAGATGGGCCACGCTGACCCGTTGCGCGCCCAGCCACGCCACCAGCGCGCCAGGCTGCTGCAGCGTCGAGCCGGCCGGGATGCACAGCGCGGCGCCGATCGACAGCGGCGTGAAGATGTCGCGCAGCAGCGGGTCGTGCGACAGGCCGCTGAGCATCGAAAAGCGGTCTTCGCGCCGCAGCCCGTGCTGAGCCGCATGCCAGGCCACGAAGTGCGGCAGCGGCGCATGCGCCGTGACGATTCCCTTCGGCCCGCCCGTGGTGCCCGACGTGAACGACACATACGCGCCCGCGCCAGGGTCGACCGCCGGCAGCCGCGCCGCCGCCACGGCCGCGTCGGCCAGGCCCAGCGCGTGCAGCAGGCCGTGCGGCTGCGCGGCGATGCGCTGGGTCGCCATGGCGCTGGGCGGGCCGGCCCACACGTGGTCGCCGCAGACCAGGATCAGGCTTGGCGCGAACTGGGCCAGGCAGTCCTGGTTGCGCTCGTCCGGGTAGGCGCTGTCCAGGATGCAGAACACCGCGCCGGCGCGGGCCACGCCCAGCAGCCCGACCACCAGCGCCATCGATCGATCGGCATGAATCGCAACCCGGTCGCCGGCGCCGATGCCGCGCGCCTGCAGCCAGCCGGCCAGCCCGTGCGACAGGTGTTCCAGTTCGCCATAGCTCAGCGCGCCACCGTCGGCGCTCACGGCCAATCCGTCGGGCCGCGCGGCGGCCTGGGCGCAGAAGGCCGCGAAGAGGGTGGGCGCGGGCTCCCGCGTGGCCGGGTTGCGCAGCGCCGCGCGCGGGTCGGGCAGCACCGCCCGCGCCGCGTCGGTGATCAGCGAGTAGCTCGCGATGGCGCGCTGCGGCTGCGCGGCAACTTGCGCCAGCAGGTGGCCGTACTCGGCCATCAGCGCCGCCATTTGCCCCGGGGCGAACAGATCGCCGCGGTAATGCAGCGTGAATTCAGTGCGCGCGCTGTTGCTTCGGATGTACAGCGTCAGCGCGAACTTGGCCGCGCCGGTGTCGAGATCGACCGGCTCGCTCGCCAGGCCCGCCAGCGGGGTGTCTGCGACCGTGTCGGGCAGCGCGTTGACCAGCACGTCAAACAGCGGATTGCGCCCCTCCACGCGCGGAGGGTTCAGCGCGGCCACCAGGCTGTCGAACGGCTGTTCCTGGTGCAGATAGGCCTGCAGGGCGGTGTCGCGCACGCGCGCCAGCAGGGCCTCGAAGCTCGGGTCGCCACCCAGGTCGGTGCGCAGCACCAGCGTGTTGAGCAGCGGCCCCACCATCTGCGCCAGCTCGGGGCGGTCGCGCCGTGCGATCGGCGTGCCCACCGCCACATCGGTCTGATCGCACCAGCGCATCAACAGCAATTTGAATGCCGCCACACAGACCATGAAGTGCGTGGCATGGCCGCGCCGCGCCAGCGCCGCCAGGCCGGCGGCCACCGTGTCGGGCAGCTTGAGCGTGAGCAGGGGATCGTTCGGCGCGGCCGTCCCGCCCATCACCACGGGGAGGTTCAGCGGTTCGAGCCCCTGCAGGCGCTCGGTCCAGTAGCGGGTGTGCGGCGCCAGCGCGCCCGACTCGATGCGCGCCGCCTCCCAGGCCGCGTAGTCGAGGTAGCCGGGGCCGCTGGGCGGCGGCGGCGGCGCGCTGCCGCCGGCAAACGCCTGGTAGTGCGCCGCGAGGTCATCGCGCAGCAGCTGGGCCGACCAGCCGTCGCTGACCAGGTGGTGCAGCACGAGCTGGAACACATGCTCCTGATCCGCCATCCGGACGAGCACGGCGCGCGCCAGCGGCGCCTCGGCCGGGTCGAAGCGGGCGTCGGCATGCTCGGCCAGCAGCGCGAACAGGCGCGGGTCGCGCGCGGGGGCGGGCACGGCGCCCAGGTCGTGGAACGCCAGCGGCAGCGCGGCGCTGTCGCGCAGGCGCTGCATCGGCGTGCCGTCGTGCAGCGAGATGCCCAGGCGCAGGCTGTCGTGGCGCCGCACCAGCGCCTGCAGCGCGCGTTCCAGCGCGGCGCGGTCGAGGTGGCCGCGCAGGCGCTCGCTGGTGGGCATGTGATACGCCCCGCTGTGGCCCTGCAGCCGCTCGGTCAACCACATGCTGCGCTGCACCGACGACAGCGGCACGGGCCGGTCGTGGCCGCGCGCGGCGATCGGCGCGCTCGGTCCGTCGCTGTCGTGCGCGGCCTGGTCGGCGCGCAGCGCCAGCCCGGCCACGCTGGGCGCGTCGAACAGCGCCTGCAGCGGCAGCCCGATCCGCAGCGCCGCGCGCAGCCGCGACATCACCTGGGCCGCCAGCAGCGACTGCCCGCCCAGGTCAAAGAAGTTGTCGTGCACGCCGAAGGCCGCGGTGCCGAGCAGGTCGCGCCAGATTTCCCAGGTGGCCTGCTCGGTGGGGGTGCGCGGCGCGACCGGCAGGGCGCTGCTCACGCTCGGTGGCGGCGGCAGCGCCCGGCGGTCGATCTTGCCGTTGGGCAACAGCGGCAGCGCGGGCACAACAATCCACGCCGACGGCAGCATGTATTCCGGCAGCAAGACCGCCAGGCGCTGCTTCAACAGCACCGGATCGGCCCCGGCGCCGACGACGTAGGCCAGCAGCCGAGTGGCGCCGGGCGCATCGTCGCGCGCCACGACCACCGCCTGCTGCACCTCGGGCTGCGCGTTCAGCGCCGCCTCGATCTCGCCCAGCTCGACGCGCTGGCCGCGAATCTTGACCTGGAAGTCGATCCGGCCGAGGAACTCGATCTGCCCGTCGGCGCGCCAG
>JANORB010000153.1:0-14512 GCA_031415135.1 Methylibium sp. | reverse complement strand
AAGATCTACGCGCTGGACGAAGGCGAACTCAGCGCCACGCTCGACAAGCTGCGCAAGGAAGGCGCGCGCGACAACAGCTGGAGCATCGGCCGCTTCAAGGGCCTGGGCGAGATGAATGCCGAGCAGCTGTGGGACACCACGTTGAACCCGGACACACGCCGCCTGCTGCCGATTGCGTTCGGTGCGTTCGGCTTTGCCGCCACGGTGGAGTCGCTGACCAAGCTGATGGGCAAGGGCGAAGCGCAGGCGCGGCGCGACCTGATGGAGTTGCATGGCGACGAGGTCGAGGTGGATGTGTGAGCGAGGGATGTGTGAGCAAGAGATGTGTGAGCGAGGCCAGGATTCGCCTGCGCCCGACCATGCTGTCGGACCTCGACTTCGTGATTTCGGTCGAGCAGGATCCCGCCAACCGGCCCTTCATCACGCCCTGGGATCGCACCCAGCATGAAGGCGCGGTGCGTTTCCCGGACTTCCGCCACTTCATCGCCGAGGCCGGCGCCGGCTATCCGTCGGCGGGGTTCGTCATCCTGCAGGGCTGTCGCAACCCGCACCGCTCCATCGAGCTCAAGCGCATCGTGCTGTTGCCCGCGCGCCAGGGGCAGGGCGTCGGCCGCGCCTGCATCCGGGTGCTGGCCCACATGGCATTTCGAGATCTGGGCGCGCACCGCTTCTGGCTCGACGTGAAGGGGCGCAACACCCGCGCGCAGGCGCTGTACCTCAGCGAGGGCTTCGTCGAGGAAGGCCGGCTGCGCGAGAGCGTGAAGACCGACGACGGCTACGATGCGCTGGTGGTGATGGCCATGCTCGACCGCGAGCACGCCGCGCTGCGAAACAACAGGGAGGAGACACCATGCGATCCACGATGATGGACGTGCCGCTGTCGCTGAACAGCCTGCTCGAGCGCGCCGGCACCTTGTTCGCCGGCAACACGATCGTGTCGCGGCTGCCGGACAAGTCGCTCAAGACCCACACCTATGGCGAGTACCACCGCCGCACGCGCGCGCTGGCGTCGGCCATGCGGATGCTCGGGCTGCGACCCGGCGAGCGTGTGGCCACCCTGAGCTGGAACCACCACGCGCACCTGGAGTGCTACTTCGGCATCCCGGCCGCCGGCGGTGTGATGCACACGTTGAACCTGCGCCTCGCGCCCGATGAGATCGGCTGGATCGCCGGCAACGCGCAGGACCGCTTTCTGATCGTCGACGACATCCTGCTGCCGCTGTACCGGCAGTTCGCCCACCTGCACGCGTTCGAGAAGATCATCGTGTTCCCGTTCTCGGGAGCCCCGGTGCCCGACGGTTTTGTCGACTACGAAGCGATGTTGGCGGGTGCCGATCCGGACGGTTTTTGCTACGCCGAACATGGCGAGCGCGACCCGGTGTCGATGTGCTACACCTCGGGCACCACCGGCCGCCCCAAGGGCGTGGTGTATTCGCACCGCTCGACGATTTTGCACACGCTGGTCGGCTGCCTGGGCGACTACTGGGGCCTGCGCGGCAGTGATTGCCTGATGCCCGTCACACCGATGTTCCACGCCAATGCCTGGGGCATTCCGTATGCGGCGGTGATGATGGGCGTCAAGCTCGTCTTCCCCGGCCCGCACCTGCATCCCGATGATTTGCTCGACCTGATGCAGCTCGAGCCGCCCACGTTGTCGCTCGGGGTTCCGACGATCTGGCTCGGCCTGATCCAGGCCTTCGAGCGCGCCCAGGCCGAGACGCCGGGCCGCTGGAAATTGCCGGCCGGCATGCGCTCGCTGGTCGGTGGCGCGGCGGTGCCCGAAGCGCTGATCCGCGCGTTCGCGCGCCACGGCATCTGGTTGATGCAGGGCTGGGGCATGACCGAAACCTCGCCGCTGGCCACGGTCTCCTATCCACGCGCCGAATTGCAAGGCGCACCGGACGACGAACGATTTCGGCGCGCCGCGATGGCGGGCGTTCCGGTTCCGTTGGTGGACTTGCGCATTCGCCCGGACGACGCCGTGGCCGACGCGCCGTGGGACGGCAAGACCATGGGCGAAGTGCAGGTGCGCGGGCCGTTCATCACCGGCTCGTACCACGAGGTGCCGGTGGCCGCCGACAAGTTCACCGACGACGGCTGGCTGCGCACCGGTGATGTGGCGACCATGGATGGCCTGGGTTTCCTGCGCATCACCGACCGCACCAAAGACCTCATCAAGTCCGGCGGCGAATGGATCAGCTCGGTCGATCTGGAAAATGCGTTGATGGCCCACCCTGCGGTGGCTGAAGCAGCCGTGATCGCCATTCCGGACGACAAGTGGAGCGAGCGGCCGTTGGCCTGCGTGGTGTGGAAGCCCGGCCAGTCGGCCACGCCGGCCGGCTTGGCGGCGCATTTGTTGGCGCACGGGCTGGCCAAGTGGCAGTTGCCCGATCGTTATGAGGTGATCGCGGCCGTGCCGCGCACCTCCACCGGCAAGTTCTGGAAGCTCAAGCTGCGCGAGATGTTCCCGCGATGAGCCGCAGCTGCGGCGGGCGCGCCCGTCGCCGGGCCTTATGATCGGCGCCTGCCTCGCGGCGAGTTCGGTCAAAAGCCGGCGCTCCCCGGAGGCAGGTTGTTTTTCTGACCCACTGCACAAGCCCGCAGCGGGCTGGTTCTCAAAGGGAGGGTGCCGCATGCACGGTCAAGTGAAGGCGTGGAGCAGACAGCTGCTGTGGGCAATGGGTGGCGCGGCCCTGCTGGCGGGTTGCAACAACAACCCGCTGCCTCACGACGCCGCCGCTTCGAACACCTCCTTCAGCGCCGTGGTCGAGAGCTCGCCCCGCCACCTGGACCCGACGGCCTCGTACTGGAGCAACGACACGCCGTACACGTACCAGATCTACGAACCGCTGTACGGCTACCACTACCTCAAGCGGCCTTTTGTGCTGGTGCCCAAGACGGCGCAGGAGGTGGTCAAGCCCGCCTACCTCGACAAGGACGGCAAGCCGCTGCCCGCCGATGCCCCTGGTGAACTGGTCGCGGAGAGCGTCTACGACGTGCGCATCAAGCCGGGCATCCTGTTCCAGCCGCACCCGGCGTTTGCCAAAGACGAGCAGGGCAAACACCGCTATCACACGATGAAGCCGGGAGATCTCGGCAAGCGGCGCACGCCGCTCGACTTCGAGGCCAGCGGCAGCCGCGAACTGACCGCCGAGGACTTTGTGTATGCGCTCAAGCGCCATGCCACCACGCGCATCACGACGCCGATTTTTCCGGTTTTTGCGGAGTACGTGCTGGGGCTCAAGGAGTACGGTGAGCGGGTCAAGCGCGAAGACGCCAAGCTGCGCGCCGGGTCGGACCCGGCGAGCCAGGACAAGCCCTTCCTCGACTTCCGCAACTGGCCGCTGGCCGGAGCGACCGCGCCTGAGAAGCACCTGCTGCGCATTCGCCTCAAGGGCAAGTATCCGCAGTGGAGCTACTGGATGCAGATGACCTTCATGGCCCCGGTGCCGTGGGAGGCCGACGCGTTTTATGCCCAGCCCGGCATGGCCTCGGTCGGCCTGACGCTGGACACCTGGCCGGTAGGCACCGGCCCGTACATGATGACCGAGTTCATCAAGGATCGGCGCCACGTGCTCCAGCGCAACCCGAACTACCGCGGCGAGCCGTATCCGTGCGAAGGCATGCCGGGCGACAAGGAAGCCGGGCTGCTCGACGACTGCGGCAAGCGCATGCCGTTCATCGACACACTCGTCTCCACGGTCGAGCGCGAGGCGGTGCCGCGCAAAGGCAAGTTCCGCCAGGGTTTTTACGACGTGGAAGTGTTCGAGCGCACCGACACCGGCATGGACTATCGGGTCGACATGCAGGACTCGGAGGATGTGCGCAGCGAATACCTGCGGAAAGGGTTTCGCCTTGGCCTGTCTTCCGACGTCAACAGCTACTTCATTGCCTTCAACATGCTGGACCCGACCATCGGCACTGGCAGCACGCCGCAGCGCGATCAGATGAACCGCAAGCTGCGCCAGGCCATTTCGATTGCGATCGATTGGGAGGAGTATTCAAAGGTCTTCCCCAAGAAGGCGGGAGACACGGCGATGGGCCCGCTGCCCGACGGCATCAATGGGTCGCGCCACGGCACGTTGGAAGGCGTCAATCCGGTCACCCACACGGTCCGGGACGCCAAGGCCGTGCGCCGGCCCATTGCCGAAGCCAAGAAGTTGATGGCCGAAGCCGGCTACCCGGACGGGCGCGACGCCAAGACCGGCCAGCCCCTGGTGCTGAACTACGACGTCTATTACCCCGCAACACCCGAGCGCAAACCCGAGATCGACTGGGTGGTGCGGCAGTTCGCCAAGATCGACATCCAGCTTGAAGTGCGGGCCACCGACAACAACCAGTTCCAGGACAAGGTGCGCAAAGGCAAGTATCAGGTGTTCTGGCTCGGTTGGAATGCCGACTACCCGGATGCCGAGAACTTCCTGTTCCTGTTGTATGGCCCGAATGGCAAGACCAAGTTCGACGGCGAAAACACCTCGAACTACGACAACCCCGACTACGACCGCATGTACTCAAAGCTGAAGCTGCTCGACGACGGCCCGCAGAAGCAGATGCTGATCGACCAGATGGTCAAGGCAGTCCAGCAAGACGCCCCATGGACATTCGGCTTCTTCCCCTATTCGTCCGCGGCCGTGCAGTCGTGGGTGCACAACTCCAAGTCGGCCATCCTGGTGCGCGACCAGGGCCGCTATTTGCGGCTCGACGTGGCCGAACGTGTCAAGCGCCAGAAAGAATGGAACGACCAGGTGTGGTGGCCCATGCTGTTGCTCTGCGCGGCGCTGGCGGCGGTCGTGGTGGTGGCCTTGCGCAGCTTCCGCCGGCGCGAACGCATGAATGCGCGCGGCGAGGTCCTGGCCTGAGCGCCGCGAATAAGACCCGCTGATGTTTCCCTACATTCTTCGACGCCTCGGTTACGGCGCCCTGATTCTGCTGGGCGTCAACCTGATCACCTTCTTTCTGTTCTTCACCGTCAACACCCCCGACGACATGGCGCGCCTGAACATCGGCGGCAAGCGGGTGAACCAGGAGGTGATCGACAAGTGGAAGGCCGAGCGTGGCTACAACAAGCCGCTTTACTTCAATGACCAAAAGCAGGGCGGCGAGCAACTGACCGAGACCATCTTCTGGGAGCGTTCGGTCTCGCTGTTCACGCTGAACTTTGGCCGCGCCGATTCGGAAAGCGCGGGCGACATCGGCCATGAGGTCAGCAGCCGCATGTGGGTCAGCCTGCAAATGGCATTGCCGCTGTTCGTGCTGCAGGTCATCGCCAGCACCGCATTTGCGCTCTTGCTGGTGATGTTCAGGAACAGCAGGCTCGACTTCTGGGGCGTGGTGGCCTGCGTGCTGATGCTGTCGATCTCCAGCCTGTTCTACATCATCGTCGGGCAGTTCCTGTTTTCACGCGTGCTGAAGCTGGCGCCGATTTCGGGCTACGCCGGCGGGCTGGACGTGTTCAAGTTCCTGGTGCTGCCGATCGGCCTGTCGTTGCTGGCGCGGCTGGGTGGCGAGGCGCGCCTGTATCGCGCGATGTTCCTCGAAGAGCTTGGCAAGGACTACGTGCGCACCGCGCGTGCCAAGGGCCTGGCCGAGATCTCCGTGCTGTTCCGGCACGTGTTGCGCAACGCGCTGATTCCCATCATCACCAGCGCCGGCAGCTACCTGCCCTACGTGTTCCTCGGCAGCCTGGTGTTCGAGAGCTTCTTCGGTTTGCCGGGCCTGGGCGCCTATGTGATCGAGGCCATCACGAAACAGGACTTCGCCATCGTGCGCACCATGGTTTTCCTGGGCTCGCTGCTGTACATCGTGACCTACATCCTGATCGACGTGGCCTACAGCTGGGCCGACCCCCGCGTGCGGCTGGGATAGGGATTCACATGCCGAAGTTCATATTGCTCTGGACCGACGCCGCCATCTGGCTGCTGTTGGTCGCCCTGGTCGTGTATGGCGTGATGGTGCTGCGCAGCCCGGGGCTGTCGGCCAATTGGCGCAAGGTGTTTCGTGATGCGCCGGCGCTCTCGTCGTCGGTGGTGTTGCTGCTGTGCCTGGGCGTGACGCTGCTGGACAGCGTGCACTACCGCTCGTTGCTGGCGCCCGCGGCCGGGGCCCAGAACGGCCCGGCCTACGACGTGCGCACCCGATCGGCGCTGGACTGGCTGCTGGCCGATCTGGTCGACTCGCGTGAAGCCACCTATTCGCGGCCGCTGGCCTTCGTCGGTTTCACCAAAGAGTCGATCGAGACCAAGGGCCAGATTCAGCGTGTGGCGCCGCGCCTGGTTCATGGCGGCAAGCACCTGAGCGACCCGGAAAATCAATGGGCTGCCGATGTGTTCAAGCGCGCCGGCGTTGGTGTGTTGCTGGGCAGCGCGGTGGCCGCTGCCCTGGCCGCACTGCTGATCGCCTGGGTGGCGCGCAGCCGGCGCCAGCGCTGGGGCAGCGTTGCTTCGGCGATCGGGCGCGGCGAAGGCGACATTCCCTGGCGCGCGGTGCTGTGGACCCTCGGGGTCGCCGGCCTGCTGATCGGCCCCACCACCACACTGATGGGCCACTACCACGTGCTCGGCACCGACCTGACCGGCAACGACGTGCTGTACCAGGCGCTCAAGAGCATCCGCACCGCGTTTGTCATCGGCACGCTGGCCACGGTGGCGACCTTGCCGCTGGCCGTGGGCCTGGGCATCCTGGCCGGCTACTTTCGCGGCTGGGTCGACGAGCTCATCCAGTACCTCTACACCGTGCTGTCCTCGATCCCCAACGTCTTGTTGATCGCGGCCTGCGTGTTGATGGTGCAGGTGTTCCTGGACAAACACCCCGAGCTGTTCGAGACCGGTGCCGAGCGCGCCGACCTCAAGCTGTTTTTGCTGTGCGCGGTGCTGGGCCTGACCGGCTGGGCCGGCCTGTGCCGCTTGCTGCGCGGCGAGACGCTCAAGCTGCGTGAACTCGAATACGTGCAGGCCGCCAGCGCGTTCGGCGTCAGCCACGCGCGCATCATGCGGCGCCACATCTTCCCGAACGTGGCCCACCTGATGCTGATCGTCACGGTGCTGGAGTTCTCGTCGCTGATCCTCTACGAAGCCGTGCTGTCGTATGTGGGCGTCGGGGTCGACCCGTCGATGAACAGCTTCGGCGGCATGATCAACCTGGCCCGCAACGAGATGAGCCGCGACCCCGTGGTGTGGTGGTCGTTCGCCGCCGCCTTCGGCTTCATGGTGAGCCTGGTGTTGGCGGCCAATCTGTTCGCCGATGGCGTGCGCGACGCTTTCGATCCGCGTTCCACCGCCTTCCGGCCACGCCGTGTCGTGTTGCCGGCCGCCGCGCGCAAGCCGGGCTGATCGTTGAAATCCACCCCATGCTGAACATTGCCGATCTGAAGGTGGCGCTGGACGCCGACGCCGGCCTGGTCAAGGCCATCGACGGCCTGAGCCTGAGCATCCGCCGCGGCGAGACCTTTGCGCTGGTCGGCGAATCGGGTTGCGGCAAGAGCATGACCGCGCTGGCCCTGATGCGCCTGCTGCCCGAAAACGGCCGTGTCACCGCGGGCCGCCTCGACCTCGACGGGCACGACGTTTTTGCGCTGCCCGAATCACAAATGCGCGCGGTTCGCGGCGGCAAGATCGGCATGATCTTCCAGGAGCCTGCGACCAGCCTGAACCCTGTCATGCGGGTTGGCGACCAGATCGTCGAAGCGATCGAGGCGCACACCGAACTGCGTGGTCCGGCGGCCCGCGCCAAGGCGATCGAGTGGCTCGCCCGGGTCGGCATTCCCGAGCCCGAGCGGCGCATCGACGAGTATCCGTTTCGCATGTCGGGCGGGCAAAAGCAACGTGTGATGATCGCGATGACCCTGGCCTGCGAGCCCGACTTCCTGGTGGCCGACGAGCCCACCACCGCGCTGGACGTGACGATCCAGGCGCAGATCCTCGACCTGCTCAAGCGGCTGCAAAAGGAGCAGGGCATGGGCCTGCTGCTGATCACCCACGACCTGGCCCTGGTGTCGGGCATGGCGCAGCAGGTGGCGCTGATGTATGCCGGCCAGATCATCGAAGTGGCGAGCGCCGACGAGTTCTTCAACGCGCCCAGGCACCCTTATGCGCGGCTGCTGATGAACGCCTTGCCCGACACCTCCAAGCGCGGCGCCAGCCTGGCCGCCATTCCCGGCACCGTGCCGCCGTTGTGGCAGGTGTTCAGCGGTTGCCGCTTTGCGCCGCGCTGCGACCGCGTGATGGAGCAGTGCCACAACACGCTTCCCGACTTGCAGAACATCGGTGGCCGCAGCGTGCGCTGCCTGCTGTATGTCGACGGTCGCGCTGCGCCGATGGCAGCGGTTGCCGAACCGGCCGAGCCAGCGCAGGCGGCCGAGCCGGCCCGCAAGCCCGCGGGCGAGGCCGCGTTGCTCGAGGTGCAGGAGCTGAGCGTGCGCTTCCCCATTCGGAAGGGCCTGCTGGGGGGAACGCAGGGCATGTTCACGGCCGTGGACAACATCTCGTTCAACATCCGCGCCGGGCAGACGCTGGCCCTGGTGGGCGAGTCCGGCTGCGGCAAGACCACCACCGGAAAGGCCATCGTGCAGTTGCTGCGCGACCAGGCCGTGATCGAGGGCAGGGCGCTTTTCAACGGCCACGACCTGTTCACGCTGGAGGGCAGCGTGCTGCGCGAGGCGCGCCGTTCGGTGCAGATCATTTTCCAGGACCCGTTCGCCTCATTGAACCCGCGCATGCGGGTCTTCGACATTCTGGAAGAGGGCTTGCTGGCCTTGCGCCCCGGCATGGACGGCGCGGCGCGGCGCGCCAGCATCCACACGCTGGTCGACCAGGTCGGGCTGCGGCGTGACGCGCTGGATCGTTACCCGCATGAATTTTCCGGCGGGCAGCGCCAGCGCATTGCCATTGCACGAGCGCTCGCCGTCGAGCCCAAGCTCATCGTGTGCGACGAACCCACCTCTGCGCTGGACGTGTCCGTTCAGGCGCAAATCCTGAACCTGCTGCGCCAGTTGCAGCGCGAGCTGGGCGTTTCGTACTTGTTCATCACCCACAACATCGGCGTGGTCGAGTACATCGCCGACCACGTGGCGGTGATGCAGAACGGCCGCATCGGCGAGATGGGTGTGGCCGAAGCGGTGCTGCGGCACCCGCGCTCGACCTACACGCGCAGCTTGCTGGCGGCGGTGCCGCGGATTCGGCACGTTTGACGCGATCCCCGCGCGGCAAAGAGCCGTGCACCTTGCCATTCTCCGCGTCATAGGGCTCAGTCAGCCTGGCACAGTGTAATGTAGTACATTACAATGCTATTCACCGCATAGCAATCATCGACGATGATCCGGACGTTCAAACACAAGGGCCTTGAGCGGTTCTTCAGCAAGGGTGGTCAGCGCGGGATCCCGCTCCAGAGTGCGGCGCGCATAGCGCGCATGCTCGACCGGCTCGACGCCAGCGTGGCCGCCGGCGACATGGATCTGCCGGGATACCGATTTCACCCGTTGAAGGGCGCGCGGACCGGTGAGTACGCAGTGAGCGTATCCGGCAACTGGCGCCTGACGTTCCGCTTCGAAGGCGAGGACGCGATCGACGTGAATCTTGAGGACTACCACTGAGGCATGACCATGAAGCCGCTACGCAACCCCAATCGCCGGCCTACGCATCCGGGCGCGATCCTGCGCGAGGATGTGATGCCCGGCCTTGACGTGACCCAGGGCAAGCTCTCCGAGCTGCTGGGCGTGAGCCGTCTCACCGTTTCGCAGTTGCTGCACGAGCACCGCGCGCTGTCGCCTGACATGGCGATGCGCCTGGAAAGGCTGCTCGGCGCCAGTGCGGAGAGCTGGCTCCGCATGCAAGAGGCCATAGACCTCTGGGAGGCTCGCCAGCAGCCCGAGCGATTTGCAACGATCAAGCGCCTGCCAGCCTCGGCCGCAGTCTGAGGCGACCGGTGCCGAAGCGGCTGTGACGCCGTACGCCCGCACCGATCAGGCGCCAGCTGTCCAGTTGATGTGTCCTGCCTGTTCATCACCCACAACATCGGCGTGGTCGAGTACATCGCCGACCACGTGGCGGTAATGCAGAACGGCCGCATCGGCGAGATGGGTGTGGCCGAAGCGGTGCTGCGGCACCCGCGCTCGACCTACACGCGCAGCTTGCTGGCGGCGGTGCCGCGGATTCAACAGCAGTAGTTCGCCTCGGCGATGTTCGATCAGGGTGCCGTGCGACGCCTGGCCTTGCGCGGCGCAGCGCTCGCACCCATCAGCGCGGCCTTCAAGAGGGGCGAACTCTCGTCCGCGTAGGGGTTCACGACCGTCACCCCGCGCCAGGTGAACCCGGCCTGGAAGTCTTCGCTAAACAAGACGCGGCAGCGGCCTTCCGCAGCAACGGACAGAATCAGCGACTCCCACATCGACAGCCCATGGTCGGCCGTCAAATCGAAAGCTGCCTGAAAGCCGGTCCACGTTGAATCGCCGATGTCGAAACTGTCGGCCCACCCAAGTACCGCTGCCCGCGCCAGGGCCCCCGAGCGGCGGGCCTTGCCGGTCAACACGCGAAACAACTCGCCCAGAGCCTGGGCCGGCAACAGCACCGACGCCGGGTCGAGATTTGCCAGCAGGGCCAGCGAAATGTCCCGCTGCGTTGTGTCGCCTACCCCTTCGGCGTAGGCCAGCACACTGGTGTCAAGAGCAACACGCATGGCCGTCAGTCGGAATAGAGCTCATCGCGTGTCCAGTTCCGTGCTGCGCCCTTTGCGCCGCCGAGCTTGCGCGGCTTCTGCGCTTTCAGCCGCGTCAACAATGCCTGGTGTGCCGCGACACGCAGGGAATTGGGCGCGGTCACCGGACCCATGGTTGCCACAGGAGTGCCCCGAGAGACCACGGTGAACACTTCACCCTGTAGCACGCCGGCAAGAAGCTTGGAGAACTGGCGGTTGGCCTGAGCGGCGCTGACGGTCTTCATTTGCTTGCACCAAAGATGTAGTGATCGACACTACATTGTGCACAGAGGTGTTCCCGCGCGGCGCGACGCGTTGAATCGCCGCCCGCGCCAGTTTTCCGGCGAGCGGAGGCGCCGTGCATTTCTCAGGCCCGACCTGGCGCGCCCGCCAAGCCCGCGCGGCCAATCGGCGACGCACTCGTGTTGCGGGCAGCCAACGTCTGTGCGCGAACGCCCTAGAGCGTTGCCTCTGCGAAGGTGTGCCGCGACCGCTTTCGCGCCGTCCCAAACACCCCGTAAACCCGCATGGAATCAGGCATTTATCAAGTCTGGGGCCCGTCGACTCAGAGCCGCTGAAGCGCGCCTTTCCGTGCGATCAAGGAATACCCTAGACGGGACCTCATTTCCGTTCAGTGACAATTCTTTTTCACGTCTTTGCGCGCTAGTCACAACCAACTTACAAGGTGTGGCACATGACTTGCTGCGGGACTGGGTTCATCAATCATCCATTCAGTGCATTTCACAGGAGACTCCATGTTCAAGAAAACGAAGGTCTGTACCGGGCTGATGCTCGCGTTCGGTGGCACTCTGGGTCTGGGTGCCTTGCCGGTTTTTGCGCAACAGCAACTCGACAAGGTTGAAATCACCGGCTCGTCGATCAAGCGCATCGATGCCGAGGGCGCCTTGCCGGTGCAGATCGTCACCCGCGAAGAAATCACGCGCGGCGGCTTCACCAGTACCGAGCAACTGTTGGCCAGCATCGCGGCGGCCTCGTCGGCGGGCGGCACGAGCAACGCCACGGGCGCGGGGTCATCCACCTACGGCTATTCGACGATTTCTCTGCATGGCTTGGGTGAAGAGCGCACGCTGGTGCTGGTCAACGGCCGGCGTCTGGCCACCTTTGCCGGAGCAGGCGGTGGCAGCGGCAACGGCGGCGCGGCAGTCAACGTCAACTCGATTCCGCTTGCGGCGATCGATCGCATTGAAGTGTTGAAGGATGGCGCCTCGGGCGTGTACGGATCGGACGCCATTGCCGGCGTCGTGAACTTCATCTTGACCAAGGATTTCCAGGGTATTGATCTTTCGTTGACCTCTGGCCGGCCGACCCGAAGCGGCGGTGGCAAGAACAACGGCTTTGCGGCCGTGGCGGGCTTCGGTGATCTCAGCAAGGATCGGTTCAACGTGACCGTATCGGCCTCGATGGAGAAAGAGACCGCACTGTTCGCCAAGGACCGCGACTTTTCCAAGACCGGCAACCAGTTCCCCTACATCGTTGCCGGCGCCACGGGCCAGGGCAATATCGAGGGCAGCTACACGTCGGCGGCCACGGGCTCGGGTGCCACGTTCGTTGAAGGCACGCGCGGCGCAGGCTTCGGAGGAAGCCCGGGTACCGGGTTCGGCAATCCGCTGGCGGCAACGGACAGTTGCGCGTCCATCAACATGTTTCGGAACCCGACGCTGACCAGCAAGCGCCTTCCCTATTGCACCTTCGACAGCAACGGATTTGTCGGTCTGATCCCCAAGCGTGAGTTGACCAACCTGAGCGCCAACGGAGCCTTCAAGCTGAGCGACAGCATTGAGTTGTTTGGCGATGCGTTGTATTCCAAGAGCATCGTCACGCAGCAGTTCCAGCCCAGCCCGCTGCGCAGAAGTTTCATGACCACGGACGGTGAGTTTGCAAATCAGGGCGTTGACCCCGCACTCAAGCTCCAGCCGACCAACCCGAATTACGCCATCGCAAGAAACTACCTGCTCAACTTGCCGCCGTTGCCCGCCGGGGCCACCGCGGCACAGCAGGCGGCATACGCCACGGCGGTCACGCAGGCCGCTGCGATGGCCAACGGCAATCAGCCTCTGGCCATCACGTCGCGGGTGTTCGACTTCGGCCTGCGCACCAGCAAGGACACGGCGGAACAATCACGCTTTGTACTGGGAACCCGCGGCACCCTCCTCGGCCAGGACTACGAAGTGGCGTTTGCGAACAACAAGCAAACCACGTCGGGTACGGTGCCCGATGGTTACTTCTCGCAGGTGGGTTATGCCAAGGTCGTCAGCAGCCCGACCAGCGACTGGAACCCATGGTCGCTCACCCAATCGGCCGCGTTCAATGCCGCGCTGGCTGCCTCGGGCGCGAAGTACACGGGCGGGACCACTGAAAACGAGTCGGCCAGCAACAGCATCGATGCCAAGGTGACTGGTGATCTGTTCGACATGCCCGGGGGCAAGAGCCAGTACGCTTTGGGCGCTGCGTTCCGCATCGAGGACTTCGTCATCAATCCCAGCCCGGCTCAGGGCACGGGCGACATCGCTGGCCTGGGCGGCGCCTCGGCCGGAGTCGACCGCAGCCGCAAGATCGCGTCGGCGTTCGGCGAGATCAACATGCCGATCATGAAAACCCTGGAAGGCAACATCGCGCTGCGCGGTGACAAGTACCAGGGCGTTGGCCAGTCAGTGAACTACAAGGGCAGCCTGCGCTGGACTCCGACCAAGGAAGTGCTGCTGCGAGGCTCCTATGGTTCGAGCTTCCGTGCCCCCACTTTGGGTGACCTCTGGACCCCGACGACCATTGGCACCTCTGAGCAGTTCACCGACCCCAACGACCCCGGAAACCCCAACATCCAGGTCAACGCCATCAACGGCGGCAAGAGCGACCTGAAGCCTGAAAAGGCGAAGCAGACGACCGTGGGCATCGTGTTTGCACCGTCACCCAGTTTCACGGCTGGCTTCGACTGGTTCAAGGTCAACGTCAAGGACTACATCCAGAACCCGTCGGCGCAGTTGCTGGTGTCCCGCTTCCGGGCGGGGGACCCGGCCTACGCCAATCTGGTGGTCCTGGATGCGAACGGTGACGTTGACACGATCGACCAGCGCCTGTCGAACACGGGCGGATCCAAGGTCTCCGGCATCGACGTCGACCTGCGCTGGCGCGAGAGCTTCGGCACGGCGCGCCTGAATGTGGGCCTGCTCGGCACCTACATGATCAAGTTCGACGAAACCACGCCGAGCGGCGCGATCTCGCACAAGGTCGGAACGATGGTCGACGAAGTCGGCAATCCGGTTTCGGGTGCGGACAACGGCGGCGTGGTGTTGCGCTGGAAGCATGTGTTGACGGCCACCTTGTCCGACGGACCGTGGGCACTGACCTTGACCCAGAACTTTGCCAGGGGCTATGAAGCAGGCTATCGCCAGATCGACGGAGAGCGCCACTTCATGCCGGACCTGACGCTGTATGACGCCAACATCGCGTTCACCGGCGTGCCGAACCTGCGTCTCGCGCTGGGTGTGCGCAACCTGTTCGACAAGGACCCGGCCATTTTTGTGCCTGTCAGCAACCAGTTCCAGGCGGGTTATGACATCTCGCAATACGATCCGCGTGGCCGCTTCGTCTACGTGACGGCAGGCTACAAGTTCTGACCCGACGGCAAACGCTTTCGCGTTCCACAGTGCCCGCTGGCCACAAGCCGGCGGGCATTTTTGCAAGGCCGCCGGTCTGCCCGGCGTTGCGCTGCTGCTGGTAGCATCGCGCCCTTGCCGCTGCCCCACTGGAGATCCCAGGACATGGACTTTTCCAAGAGACAGGCCGACCCGAGGCGCCACCTCGTAGG
>JANORB010000152.1:0-7037 GCA_031415135.1 Methylibium sp. | reverse complement strand
GGTTGCCCTCCCCACGCATATGCCACCCGTACCCGAACCAGCGTCTGATCGTCACGACCCAAGGCAGGAGCCGTATGCGGTAGTGCCGCACGTACGGATCTGTGGAGGGGGTGCTGGGTGACTGGCATTTCTACTCCGACGCTTCGGTTGGGTTGCCGTTGAGCTTGCCTCGACCGACCCACACGGCCAGGTCGGGGCACACATTGTTGACCTTTCCCGAGCACTGCGGTCGGGTCGGACGCGCAGCCGGCGCCATGGGTTTTCCCAGGGTGGTCAGCGGGGTGCGGGCTTCCACATAATGGCCCGGGCCTTCGGCGCCGAGCCTGTCAGCCCACGATGCGATTTTTCAAATCGACACGAGGAGACAACATGTTCCAGGATCAACCGGGCCTGCGGGCGGCCGTTGTGTTGCGCCGCGCCTTTTTGCTTGCGCTGGCCATGACCACCGCCTTGTGGGCCGGCACAGCCTCCGCGCAAAGCGCCACACAGCGGGCGGTCGATGCGGCCAAGAAAATCTGCACGGGAAAGACGATCACCATCGTCTGGGAAGCGGGGCTGCAATCGCTCGACCCGCTCAACTTCTCGGGCCCGAAGTGGGAGCAGCTCACCGGCTGCAAGGTGAAGGTGGTGGAGGTGCCCACCGCCGAGATGTTCACCAAGATCATGCAGGAGTACCGGGCAGGCACGGGCGCCTATGACGCGCTCAACGTGATCCCGGCGTGGATGCCCGACCTGGTGCAGGCCGGCGCGCTTGAAAACCTGGAGGCCTACGTCGACAAGTACGGCTTCCGCGCCGAGCTGAAGACGATCGCGCCCACGTATCGCGACAACCAGATGACGGTGAACGGGAAGATCTACGGCTTCCCGGACGACGGCGACGTGTTCCTCTTCTACTACCGCAAAGACATCTTCGCGCGGGCCGACCTGCAAAAGGCGTTCAAGGCGAAATACAACTACGACCTGGCGGTGCCCAAGACCTGGAAGCAGTTCGACGAGATCGGCTCGTTCCTCACCGAAGCGCTGAAGAGCGAGGGCGTGTACGGTGCGTCGTTCTTCCGCGAGCCGCCGTACACGATGTTCATGTTCCAGGAGCGCTTCCGCGTCGAAGGCGGCAGGTTCTTCGACGCGCAAACCATGAAAGCGACGGTGAACAACGCGATCGGCGTGAAGGCGTTCACCGAGATGCGCAACGAGAACCGCTTCATGCCGCCGGGGGTCGAGAAGTTCGGCTTCGTCGAGAACCTGGCGGTGTTCCTGGATGGCAAGAGCGCGATGACCGTGTCGTGGCCGCCGTACGGGCGCTTCGCCGCAGGCTACCTGTCCGAGGAAAAGGCGCTGGCCTGGGTGCCCAAGTCGAAGATCTCCGGCAAGGTGGGCTATGCGCTGCCGCCGGGCGGCCACCCGCAGCTCGCGGCCGGGTTCGCGCTGTCGGTGGCGTCCAGCAGCAAGCAGAAGGAGCAGGCCTACCTGTTCATCCAGTGGCTGAACAGCGAAGAAATCTCCATGCAGCGCGTGCAACTCCCCTACGCGCTGCGCGACCCGTTCCGCGACTCGCACTTCACCAGCAAGGAGTACCTGGCGAAGTGGCCCGACGCGAAGGACTACCTCGCCGCGCTCGGCGCGGGTGCCAAGACCGGCTTGCTCGACCTGTCGCTGATCCAGACCGACAAGTACGAAGAGGCGCTGCGCCAGGGCATCAGCAAGCTGTGGGCCGGCGACGACCCGAAGGCCATCCTGAATGAGGTCGCCAAGCAGTGGGACGAGATCACGCAACGCGTCGGCCTGGAAAAGCAGAAGGCCGTGTATTCGGCCTGGGCCGCGAAGTCGGGCGCGTATCCGAAGTAGCGCCGTCGTGACAACCCGCCGCGCCCGCCCGCGCGAGCGCGGGTTTCAGTTCGCCCTCGTTGCGCCGTCGATCTTCGTGCTGCTGCTCGTCGGCGTGTTCCCGCTGGTGTATCTCGTTCTGGTGAGTTTCCAGAACATCACGATGACCGATGCGGATACGTCGTTCCAGGGCTTGCTCAACTACCAGCGCCTGTTCACCGACCGGCGCTTGTGGGAAGCGCTGCTGCACACGGGCATCTTCATCGTGATCGCACTGCCCGTCGAGCTGCTGCTGGGCTTGGCGATGGCGCAGCTGTTCATCGAGCACATTCCCGGCCGCGCGGTGTTCGTGGCACTGCTGGTGCTGCCGGTGCTGGTGTCGCCCATCGTGGCCGGCGCGACCTGGTCGCTGATGTTCGACAACCGCTTCGGCCCGATCAACCAGATCCTCGGCTGGTTCGCCGGAGAACCGGTCGCGATGCTTTGGACCATCAAGTCGAACCTGGTCTACGTGGCCATCCTGATCGCCGAGATCTGGCAATGGACACCGTTCATGTTCCTGCTCCTGCTGGCGGCCCTGTCGGGTGTGGACAAGTCGCAGCTCGAAGCGGCCTCCATCGACGGCGCCGGTTACTGGCGAACGTTTCGCAGAATCGTGCTGCCCGCCATCTGGCCGGTGATGGCGGTGGCGATCCTGATCCGCGGGCTGGACCTGTTTCGCCTGTTCGACATTGTCTGGGCGCTGACCAAGGGCGGCCCGGGCACCCTGACCGAGACCATCTCGATGTTCGCCTACGTCAAAGGCTTCCAGCAGTTCGAGACCAGCTACATCGCGGCCGTGGCGCTGTTGATCATCGTGCTGCTGTCGATCGCCGTGTTCTGGGCCCTCAAACGCGTGGAGCTGTCGCGATGAGCGGCCCGCGCCACCACGCCGGGGTGCGCGCATGAGGTCGCGTTGGCGCCGCAAGTTCAACGTCGCCTTGCGCACCTTGGTGGCCACGGCGTTGACCCTGTTGTTCCTGTTCCCGATCTACTGGCTGTTCATGATCTCGTTCAAGACGCCCGACGAGGTGTTTGCCTACCCGCCCAAGTGGTGGCCGGCACAGTTCCAGTTCGACAACTACGCGGTGCTGTTCAAGGACGGCGACGCCACCACCGTCTGGAACAGCTTCGTCGTGGCCGGCATCAGCACGCTGGCCGCCATGTTCCTGGGCACCATTTGCGCCTACAGCCTGGCGCGCTTTCGCACCGGCGGCGAACATCTGTCCAACTGGATCATCTCGCAGCGCATGGTGCCCCCCATTGCCGTGGTGTTCCCGATCTTCCTGCTGTATGTGTACTTCGGCTGGGTCGACACCCACTTCGGGCTGATCCTGCTCTACGCCGCGTTCAACCTGCCCTACGTGATCTGGATGATGCGCGGGTACATCCTGGACATTCCGGTTTCACTGGAAGAGGCGGCGCTGGTGGACGGCTGCACACGCTGGGAAGTGCTGTGGAAGGTCGTGTTCCCGATGTGCCGCGCCGGCTTTTTTGCCACGGCGATCTTCACCTTCGTGTTCGCCTGGAACGAGTTCCTGTTCGCGCTGGTGCTCACGCGCACCGAGGTCACCACCTACACGGTCCAGGTCACGCACTACTTCGGCGGGCAGTCGAACTTCTGGGCCAAGATCTCGGCCATGTCGGTGCTGGGAACGGTGCCCATCTTCATCGTCGTGGCGTTCATGCAGAGGTACCTCGTGCGCGGCATCTCGCTGGGCGCGGTGAAGGGCTAGGATGAAACAACCCCCACGTCGCTCTGCTCCTGCCCCCAGGGGCCACGAGGGGCCCCTTCGTGGCCCTCGGGGCGGTCAGCGGCTGCTGGCGGCCGGGCGCCACTGACATGGCCGATCTGCGTGTCACCGGCCTGCACAAATCCTACGGCAACGTGCACGCCGTGCGTGGTGTCGACCTGGAGATTCCGGCCGGCGAGTTCACCGTGCTGGTGGGCCAATCGGGCTGCGGCAAGAGCACGCTGTTGCGCACGATTGCCGGCCTCGAAGACGCTGACGAAGGGACCATCGAGATCGGCGGCAAGGTCGTGAACGACGAGCCGCCGCGCCTGCGCGACGTGGCCATGGTGTTCCAGAACTACGCGCTCTATCCCTACCTCACCGTGTTCGAGAACATCGCCTTCGGCCTGCGCGCGCGCAAGACGCCGGGCCCGGAGATCGACGCCAAGGTGGCGCGGGCCGCCAGGATGCTGGCCATCGACCACCTGCTGGCCCGGCACCCGCGCCAGCTCTCCGGTGGGCAGTTGCAGCGCGTGGCAATCGGCCGGGCGATCGTGCGCAACGCCCGCCTGTACCTGTTCGACGAGCCCTTGTCCAACCTCGACGCCCAGTTGCGCGACGAGATGCGCGGCGAGATCAAGCGGCTGCACCAGGACCTGGGCAAGACCATGATCTACGTGACGCACGACCAGATCGAGGCGATGACCATGGCCGACCGCATCGTGCTGCTGCGTGACGGGCGAATCGAGCAGCAAGGCTCGCCGCTGGACCTGTACGAGCGGCCCGCCACGCGCTATGTTGCGGGCTTTCTCGGCTCGCCGTCGATGAACTTCGTCGAGGCTGCGCTGGTGTTGAACGAGCGTGGCGCCGGCGTGCGCTTGCGCGACGGCACCTCGCTCGGCCTGCCCGGCGCGCGCACGCAGGCGCTGGCCGGAAGGCACGAGCAACCGGTGCTGCTGGGGGTGCGGCCGGAACACATCGGCCACGCACGCGCGGGCGAGGCGCGCCCGGGTGTGGTGCCGCACGTCGCGCTGATCGATCTGCTGCTGCCCACCGGCGCGCGCACTTACGCGACCTTCAAGCTGGGCGGGGCATCGGTGGTTGCCGAACTGCAGGCGCACGATGTGTCGCAACCCGGTGAACGGGTCGAACTCTCGATCGACATGAACCGGGCCGTGCTGATCGATCCGTCCACCGACCGGGTGATCTGTTGAGAAAGGTGAAGCCATGACGTCCGCCAGCGTCTCCCGAGCCATCAAGCGCTGCGGTACCGAACAACCCGATGTGCCGGGCCGCGTGCTGACCGCCGGCCCGCTGTCGGTGGAGTTGGACAACGGCAACCTGCGCTACCTGCGGGTCGGGGGCGTCGAGGTGCTGCGGGCACTGGCGTTTCTCGTGCGCGACGAGAACTGGGGCACCTGCGTCCCGACCCTGAGCGGGCTGGCCGTCGAACAGCGTGCCGACGGCTTCAGCGTGAGCTACCGCGCCCATTGCCAACGCGCCGGCCAGGCGTTGAACGTCGACGCGCGCATCGAAGGCCGGAGCGACGGCGGCATCGAGTTCACCGGCGCCGCCACGCCCGCCACCGACTTCCTGACCGCGCGCACCGGCTTTGTCGTGCTGCACCCGCTGAAGGGCGTGGCCGGCCACCCGGTCGAAGTGGAGCACACCGACGGCAGCGTCCAGACCTCGACCTTTCCCGCGCTCGTCGATCCGGTGCAGCCGTTCCTGAACATTCGCTCGCTCACGCACCAGGTTTCTCCCGGCTTGAAGGCCGTCGTGCGCATGCTGGGCGACACCTTCGAGATGGAGGACCACCGCAACTGGACCGACGCATCGTTCAAGACCTACGTTCGGCCGTTGGCGCTGCCCTGGCCGTACACGCTGAAAGCCGGCGAATCTGTTCGGCAGTCGGTCAGCATCACGCTGGTGGGCGCCGCGCCCAAGGCAGGCCAGCGTGCCAAGGGCCGGGCGGTCAGCGTCTCGCTGGGCAAGACGACCCGCGACAAGATGCCCGCCGTGGGGCTGGGCATGCCGGCACACGAGCTGGGCGCTTGCGTGGCGGCGCTGGGCCTGCTGGAGCGGGCCGCGCCTGGCTGGCTGGTGTGCCAGTTCGACCCGCGCGAGAAGCATGGCCTCAACGAGCTGCGCGGCTACCACCAACTGTGCCAGCGCACGGGGGCGCAGTGTGAGCTGGAAGTGGTGGTCGAAAGTCTCGACGGCTTCGGCGATGAACTGGCCGGGGTGGCGGCGCTGGCGCGGGAAGCCGGGCTGGCCTTGTCGGCCGTGGCCGTGTGTCCGGTTGGCGATCTCAAGTCGGTGCTGCCCGGTGGCCCGCGCCCGCCCGCGCCGCCGCTGCAAGGCCTGTACCGGGCAGCGCGCGAAGCTTTCCCTGGTGTGCGCCTGGGCGGTGGCATGTTCTCGTTCTTCACCGAACTCAACCGCAAGCGCCCGCCGGCGGAGTGGCTTGATTTTGTCCACAACGGCACCTGCCCGATCGTGCATGCGGCCGACGACCGCTCGGTGATGGAAACCCACGAGGCCCTGCCTTACCAGGTGGCCACGGCCCGCAGTTTCATCGGCACCACAGCTCATCGCATCGGCCCCAGCTCGATCGGCTGCCGAGACAACCCGCACGGCAAGACCTTCACGCCCAACCCGAACAACGAGCGCATCTGCCTGGTCCGGTCCGACCCGCGCCAGCGCGGGCTGTTCGGCGCCGCATGGACCCTGGGCTATGTCGCCACGCTGGCGCCCACCGGGGTGGAAGCGATCACCCTCGGGACGCCGACCGGCCCACTCGGCATCATTCATCACGCTGGTGAAGAACAGCTGCCTTACTACGATGCGGGCGCTGGCGCCGTGGTCTACCCCGCCTACCACGTGGTGGCCGGCCTGGCGCGCGCCGCCGGTGCGCTTCGGGTCGACGCCTCGTCGTCGGACGACGCCCGCGTGCGCTGCCTGGCCTACCGTGCCCGCGGCGCCACGCTGCTGTGGCTCGCCAACATGACCGCGCAAGACCAGCCCGTGAGCGTGGCGCACAAAGGCGCGGGTGCGTACGGCATCGTGCTGGACGAGGCAAGCTTCGTGCAGGCCACCACCGACCCCGCGACATTTCAGGCGGGCGTGAAGCCGCTCGACACCCGCAGGCTCGCGCTCAGCGCCTATGCCGTGGCGCTGGTCTGCATCAATGACCGTCCTGATTAGCGACCATGTTCAGCCAGGGCTCCTCCCTCCCCCCAGCCCTCTCCCGCAAGCGGGCGAGGGAGCCAACACGGGCTCCCTCGCCCCTGTACTCGGGGGAGAGGGTTGGGGTGAGGGGGCGGCGCGCGGCGTAGCTGAACATGGTCGCCAATCAGGTCAAATTGAGTGTGAAGACTACCCCGCCACCAACGGCTTGAACAACTCGTCAAAGTCCTGCGCATTGAGCGCCGCGTCGCT
>JANORB010000151.1:0-5608 GCA_031415135.1 Methylibium sp. | reverse complement strand
GCCTGCAGCTGCTTGGTGCTCTTGGGCGCACCGGGGTAACCGGTGAACACCAGCCCGGCCACGCGGGCGATCTCGCGAAAGCGGCGCTGCGCCAGCTCGCCCGAGTTCAGGCTGGCCAGCACGTCGGCCAGCAAACCGTCGCTGGCCATCAGCGATTTGTCCAGCAGCGCGGCCAGGTCGACCGGCTCGGCGCTGAGCAGCTCGAACCCATAGTCGTTGACGGCCAGGCTGAAGGTGTTGGGCGCGCCGCGCGCCAGCCGCCACGCCAGCAGGCTGGCCAGGCCCAGGTGCACGTTGCGGCCGGCAAACGGGTACAGGTAAAGGTGCTGGCCCTCGCGCGACACAAAACGCTCGATCAGCAGCGTCTGCGGCGTGGGCAGGCGCGACAGCCTGGCCTGGGTTTGCAGCATCGGCATCGCGGCCTGCATCTCGGGCTCGAAAAAGTCCCCCTGCGCCGCACCGGCCAGCAGCTCCAGCACCGCGTCGGCCATCTCGCCGGACAGCGGCATCTTGCCTCCGCCCCAGACCGGCACGATGCCGCGCGCCTGCTCGGCCCGCCTGACGTAGGCCGTCATGTCCTGCGTGCGCAGGTACTCGAGCACCCGGCCGGCAAAGACAAAACAATCGCCCTTGCGCAGCCGCGCGATGAAGCTCTCTTCCATCACGCCGATCTTGCCGCC
The DNA here is from genome assembly GCA_031415135.1 of Methylibium sp. Taxonomy (GTDB): domain Bacteria; phylum Pseudomonadota; class Gammaproteobacteria; order Burkholderiales; family Burkholderiaceae_C; genus LGRD01. The sequence continues at coordinate 4,928 of JANORB010000151.1, read as the reverse complement.
GCTCAGGTACTTCACCTGCATCGACGCATCGCTGACGATGGTGCCCACCTGCAGCCGGTGGCGTTTGGCGATGCCGCGGTCGGGCACGCGGTAGACACCGTCGACGGCCTGGATGCGGTGGTAGTCCGGGTAGGCGGCCAGGCTCGCGCCACCCTTTTCGACAAAATCCAGCGCCCACTGGAATTCGTCGCGCGTGAGATCGCGGTAGGCGTGCGCGCTGCGAACTTCGTCGAACATCGCGGTGCGCTCGAACCCGCCACCGAGCGCCACCGTCACCAGGTGCTGCACCAGCACGTCCAGCGGCTTCTCGGGTGTGGCGCGTTTTTCGATCCGCCCCGCAGTGGCGGCGCGGCGCGCGGCGGCACCTTCCACCAGTTCCAGCGTGTTGGTAGGAACCAGCGTGATGCGGCTCGGTCGCCCTGGCGCATGGCCGCTGCGGCCGGCACGTTGCAGCAGCCGCGCCACGCCCTTGGCGCTGCCGATTTGCAGCACCCGCTCGACCGGCAAAAAATCAACCCCCAGGTCCAGCGACGAGGTGGCCACCACCGCCTTCAGCCGCCCTTCCTTCAAACCCAGCTCGACCCATTCACGCACCTCTTTGTCGAGCGAGCCGTGGTGCAGCGCGACCACGCCGGCCCAGTCGGGCCGCTCGCGGATCAGCAGCTGATACCAGATCTCGGCCTGCGAGCGGGTGTTGGTGAACACCAGCGTGGTGCCGCTGCGTTCGATCTCGGCCACCACCGGCATCTGCATCTGCGCGCCCAGATGGCCGCCCCACGAAAAGCGGCCCGGGTCGGCGGGAATCAGCGTGTCGATCAGCAAGGTCTTGTCGACCTGGCCCTGAACCTGCACGCCGTCGCCCGAACCGAGCAGCACCTGCATCGCCTCGGCCACGTTGCCCAGCGTGGCGCTCAAGCCCCACACCGCCAGTCTCGGGTTCCAGCGCTTCAGCCGCGCCAGCGCCAACTGCACCTGCACGCCGCGCTTGTTGCCCATCAGCTCATGCCATTCGTCGACGATGACGGTGTGCACCCCGGCCAGTTCGGCGTGCGCGGCTTCGCGCGTGAGCATCAGGCTCAGCGACTCGGGCGTGGTCACCAGCGCGGTGGAGTAGCGCCGGTCCTGGCGCGCGCGTTCACTGGACGTGGTGTCGCCGGTGCGCTGGCCCACGGTCCAATTCAGGCCCAGTTCGGTCAGCGGCAATTGCAGCGCTCGGGTGGTGTCGGCAGCGAGCGCGCGCATCGGCGTGAGCCACAGCACGCCGAGCGGGGGGGCACTGGCCGAGCGCCGGGCCGCCCCAAGCCGGCCGCGCCCCTCGGGGGCAGGAGCGCAGCGACTGGGGGGCTCAGCATGAACCGAGCGCCGGGCCGCCCCAAGCCGGCCGCGCCCCTCGGGGGCCGGAGCGCAGCGACTGGGGGGCTCGGGAACTGCGGGTTGCGGCAGCGCCAGCCCGCGCATCAACGCGCCCAGCCACACCGCATAGGTCTTGCCACTGCCGGTGGTGGCGTGAAGCAGGCCGCTGCGGCCGGCGGCCAGGTGGGCCCACACCTCGCGCTGGAATGCAAACGGCTGCCAGCCGCGCCGCGCGAACCACACGTGCGCCTGGCTTGGCGTGTCGAGCACCGCACTCACGGTGTGGCCTTCTGGCTTGGCGCCAGCGCCAGGCCGACACGCTCGATGCGGCCCTCGTGCAGGCTGGTGACGCGAAAGTGCGCGCCGTGCCAGTCGATGCCGTCGCCTTCGACATGGTCGCGCGCCAGGTTGTCGGTCATCCAGTCGCGCAGCGTGCTGCCGCGGTGCTGCGGCAGCGGCAGCTGGAAGAACTCGAACACGTCGGCCAGCTGCAGGTCGGCGTCCAGCGTCAGGCGGCCCAGCACCGCGCGGCGCTCGGGTGGCGGCTGCTCGGGCGGCGCCACCACACCCAGTCGTTTGGCCAACCAGCCCAGCGTGGTGCCCTGCAACAGCAGCGAGGCGAGCACCACCAGGAACGCCGCATTGAAGAAGCGATAACTGTCGGGAATTTTCTCGATCAACGGGAACAGCGCCAGCACGATCGGCACCGCGCCACGCAGCCCGACCCAGCCGATGAACAAGCGCTCGCGGTGGCCAAAGCGCAGCGGCAGCAGGCACAGCCACACCGCCAGCGGACGCGCCACGAAAATCAGCGCCGCGGCGACCACCAGCGTCGGGCCGACGGTGCGCAGCATGTCGCTCGGCGACACCAGCAGGCCCAGCAACAGGAACATCGTCGCCTGCGCGGCCCAGGCAAAGCCATCGAGCGCCGACGACGCCGCGTGCGCCGCGGCCTCGGCGAGCGCGCGCACGCGCAGGCCGAACAGGTAGATGGCGAGGAAGCCCGAGCCCTCCACCAGGCCGGCGGCGGCGAACACCGCCATGCCCGCCGACACGATGACCAGCGCCAGCACGCCGCCGTGTTCCACCGTCAACGGCAGGCGGCGCAACAACCAGCCCACGCCCCATCCGCCGAGCAGTCCCAGCGCGGCACCAAAACCCAGTTGGCGCACCAGCAGCCAGGCCAGTTCGCCCACGCCGGCATCGGTCTTCAGGCTGGCGATCAGTGCCAGCACCAGGAACACCGCCATCGGGTCGTTCAAGCCCGACTCCAGCTCCAAGGTGGCCGACACACGTTCGACCAGGCGCACGCCGGTCTGGCGCAGCAGCGAGAACACGGCGGCCGCATCGGTGGAGCTGACGATGGCGCCCAGCAGCAGGCCGTGGCGCCAGTCGACATCCATCGCCACCATCGCCACCGCGCCCACCAGCGCGGCGGTCAAGACCACGCCGACGGTGGCCAGCACCAGCGCCGGTTTGAAGCCAATGCGAAACGTCTGCATGCGCGTGCTGATGCCGCCTTCGAGCAGGATCACCGCCAGCGCGGCATTGCCCACCCACGCCGACACCAGCGCATTGTCAAACGGCAGGCCGAGCGGGCCGTCGACCCCGACGAACATGCCGGCCAGCAAGAACACCAACAGGAACGGCAGCCCCAGGCGCGCCGACATCACACCCGCCAGCAGGCTGGTGAACACCAGCAGGCCGCCGGCCAGCAGCAACAGGTACAGGGTGTGCATTGGGGTTGACCTTAGCAGAGCGGCTTGGCCGGGCGCCGACCTGATCATCCGCAAGGTGAATGCATTCCCGGCTGGCAAGCCGGGCCGGATTCGGGTCTGATTCCGCCATGGCCCGAATCCGCAATGTCCTGTTCATCATGTGCGACCAGTTGCGCGCCGACCACCTGGGCTGCGCCGGCCACCCTTACCTCAAGACGCCGAGCATCGACGCGTTGGCCAAGCGCGGCGTGCGCTTCTCGAACGCGTTCGTCAACTCCAACGTGTGCGGGCCGTCGCGCATGAGCTTCTACACCGGGCGCTATCCGTCCAGCCACGGCGCCACCTGGAACCGCGTGCCGCTGGGCATCGGCGAAGTGACGCTGGGCGAGTACCTGCGCGGCAGCGGGCAGCGCCTGGTGCTGGCCGGCAAGACCCATGTGATGCCCGACACCGAAGGCCTGCGCCGGCTGCAGATCGACGCCGCGAGCGAACTCGGCCACCTGCTGGAGCGCGGCGGCTTCGAGGAGATCGACCGCTACGACGGCCACCACCCGCCCGGCGACGAATCCGGCTACCCGGCCTACCTGCGCTCGCAGGGCTACGACAGCGCCGACCCGTGGACCGATTTCGTGATCGCCGCCGACGGACCGAACGGCGAGGTATTGAGCGGCTGGCACATGCGCCATGCGCACCTGCCGGCGCGCGTCCGGGAAGAACATTCCGAAACCGCCTACATGACCGACCAGGCGCTGTCGTTCATGCGCGTCGAGGGCGACGAACCCTGGGCGTTGCACCTGAGCTACGTGAAGCCGCACTGGCCCTACATGGCGCCAGCGCCGTACCACGCGCTGTACACCGCCGACCAGTGCCTGCCGGTGGCGCGGGTCGAGTCCGAACGGCACGACGCGCACCCGGTGGTCGCCGCCTACCGGCAGCACGAAGAGAGCCTGAGCTTCGCGCGCGACGAATGCGTGCGCACCGTGCGGCCGGCCTACCAGGGCCTGATCCACCAGATCGACGACCACCTGGGGCGCTTGTTCGATGCGATGGCGACGATGGGCCGCATGGACGACACGCTGATCATCTTCACCGCCGACCATGGCGACTTTCTGGGCGACCACTGGCTGGGCGAAAAGGAACTGTTCTTTGATGCCGTGCAGCGCGTGCCGCTGATCGTGATGGACCCGAGCCCCGCGGCCGACGGCACCCGCGGCACGGTGGAGCATCGTTTCGTCGAGAGCGTCGATGTGCTGCCGACGATTCTGGCGGCGCTGGACATCGCCGCGCCACGCCACCGCATCGAAGGCCGGCCGCTGCAAGGGCTGCTGCATGGCGCCACGCCGGGCTCGTGGCGCGACGCGGTGTTCTGCGAACTCGACTGGAGCTTCAGGCAAGCACGCCTGCGCCTGGGCATGGACGTGCAGCAGTGCCGCGCCTGGTGCATTCGCACGTCGCACTGGCGCCATGTGCACTGGCTGGACCAGCCCGAGCAACTGTTCGACCTGCAGGCCGACCCGCGGGAGTTTGTCGACCTCGGCCGCGAGGCTTCCCACGCGGCCGTGCGCGAGACGCTGCGCACCCGGCTGTTCGACTGGCTGGCGCGGCGCAAGCGGCGCACCACGATCAGCGACGAACGCGTCGAGCAGGGCACCGACGCCCACAAGCGCGCCGGCGTCTTCTATGGCCAGTGGTAGATTGCGCGCCGCATTGATGCACCGTCGGAGTAGAAATGCCAGTCACCCAGCACCCCCTCCACAGATCCGTACGTGCGGCACTACCGCATACGGCTCCTGCCTTGGGTCGTGACGATCAGACGCTGGTTCGGGTACGGGTGGCATATGCGTGGGGAGGGCAACC
>JANORB010000150.1:0-4566 GCA_031415135.1 Methylibium sp. | reverse complement strand
GCAGCCGGTCCCGTGCGCCCGAGCGCGAGCCGGTGGCCGCGCGCGCGCCCGCCGCGCAAGCCGCGCCCGCCGCAGCGCGGCCTGCGCCGCTGCTGCCCGACGACGTGGCGCGCATCCTCGCCGCCGTGCCCGAGCTGTGGCGCGGCGGCAGGCTCGAACTCGGCATCGCCGCCGAGCAGTTGCGTGCCGGCAAGCTGCTGGCCAAGTCGGCCACGTCGACGCGGCTGTTCAAGAAATACCCGGCCCACTTTGCGCTGACGCCCGAACTGCAACCCAACAAGGTGCAGTACGTCGGCCCGCGCGTGGTGTGACGACCCTGGCCGACGCGTGCGCCGGGCTCGCCGCGGCCGGCGCGACAGCGGCGCCGTGGCTGGCGCCGTACCGCGCACGCGGCCGCGGCGTGGCGCTCGATGTGCTGGCCGGCATGCCGGTGCACCAGGCGCTGAATGCCGCGCTGCGCTCAGCGCCGGTGCCGATGCCCGGCGAGCGGCGGCTTCGCTTCGTTGCGCAATCCGAATTGCCCGGCGCCGAGGCCTACGAAGCTTTCATCGCGCGCACCGCCTGCGTGCCCACGCGCGACAACCCGCACGACCTGTTCAACGGCCTGGTGTGGTTGACGTACGCGCCGCTGAAGCGCCACCTCAACGCGCTGCAGGCGCAACAGATCGCGCAGCGCGGCATCGGGCCGACCCGGGGCGCGGTGCGTGATGCGCTGACCTTGTTCGATGAAAACGGCGCCTGGTGGCAGGCGCCGGCGGTGCTGGTCGACGCGCTGCGGCGGCGCGACTGGCACGCGCTGTTCATCCACCACCGCGCCGCCTGGCAAGACAGCCGGCTGACCCTGTTCGGCCACGCGCTGCTGGAAAAACTTACCCAGCCGCGCAAGGCCATCACCGCGCATGTGTGGCCGGTGCCCGAAGGCGTGGACGCGCAAGGCTTGCTGCTGCGCACGCTGGACCCGGCTGCGCTCGCCGGCGGGCCTTGCCTGGCGCTGCCGGTGCTCGGTGTGCCCCAGTGGTGGCCCGCCAACCAGCAGCCCGGCTTCTACGACGACACCCGGATTTTCAGGCCCGCCGCCGATGCAGGCGGCGCGTTGCAGCATCAGGGTCTTTGAATTTCTCGCACCGTGCCCATATGGCGGCTGGGGCGATTCTCTTTTTTCTTGCAAGGACGGAAATGAAACGCATCTTCTTGTTTTTGATGACCAACCTCGCGGTGATGCTGGTGCTGGGCGTTGCCGCGAATGTGCTGGGCCTGAACCGGTTCCTGACCGCCAACGGGCTGAACCTGAGCTCGCTGCTCGGTTTTGCCGCGCTGATGGGCTTCGGCGGCGCGATCATCTCGCTGCTGATCAGCAAGCCCATGGCCAAGTGGACCACCGGCGCCCAGGTCATCGACGGCTCGGGCGACGCCACCCACGCCTGGCTGGTCGAAACCGTGCGCCGCTTTGCCGACAAGGCCGGCATCGGCATGCCCGAGGTGGCGATCTTCGAAGGCGCGCCGAATGCGTTTGCCACCGGCGCGTTCAAGAACTCGTCGCTGGTGGCGGTGTCCACCGGGCTGCTGCAATCGATGACGCGTGAAGAGGTCGAGGCCGTGATCGGCCACGAAGTCGCTCACGTGGCCAATGGCGACATGGTCACGATGACCTTGATCCAGGGCGTGATGAACACCTTCGTGGTGTTCCTGTCGCGAGTCATCGGCTACGCGGTCGACAAGGTCATCCTGCGCAACACCAGTGACCGTCCGGGCATCGGCTACATGGTCACCACCGTGGTGATGGACCTGGTGCTGGGGGTGCTGGCCGCCATCATCGTGGCCTGGTTCTCGCGCCAGCGCGAGTTCCGCGCCGACGCCGGCTCGGCCCAGTTGCTCGGCCGCAAGCAGCCGATGATCAACGCGCTGGCGCGGCTGGGTGGCCTGGACCCGGGCGAAATGCCCAAGGCCATGCAGTCCATGGGCATCAGCTCGCGGCCCAGCGGCATCATGGCGTTGTTCTCGACCCACCCGCCGATGGAAGAGCGGATTGCGCGGCTGCAGCAGGCGCCGTGAGCCTGGGCCGGGGCGCGGCGCTCAGGCGCCCTGTGCCAAGGCGCGGCGCTCAGGCGCCACGCAGCAGCAGCGCCGCGATGGCCCACATGACGCCCGCAATCACCCCGTCCAGCACACGCCAGGCCAACGGTCTGGCGAACAGCGGCGCCAGCAGCCGCGCGCCGTAGCCGAGCGCAAAGAACCAGGCGGCGCTGGCCGTGGCGGCACCGGCGCCGAACCAGGTGCGCGCCCCATCGGGCTGCTGTGCGGCCACCGCCCCGAGCAGCACCACGGTGTCGAGCCAGCAGTGCGGGTTCAGGTAGGTGAAGGCCAGGCACGCCAGCAGCGCGCTGCGCAGGTCGGTGGTGGCCCGGCCTTGCAGCGCGAGGACGTGGTCGCCCAGCGCGCGGCGAGCGGCCAGCAGCCCATGGCCGATGAGGAACAGCGCCCCACCCCAGCGCGCCAGCGCCAGCAGCGCCGGGCTGGCCTGCACCAGCGCGCCGAAGCCGCCAATGCCCAGGCCGATCAACAGCATGTCCGACAGCGCGCACACCAGCACCACCGGCAGCACATGCGCGCGTTGCAGGCCCTGGCGCAGCACGAAGGCGTTTTGCGCGCCGATGGCGACGATCAATGCGGCCGACGTGGCAAAGCCGCTGGCGAATGCGCTGTACATCGGCGCCAGTCTGGCCGCGCTGGCCAGTTCGATCCAGCTAAACTTTCTACATTTGCATTAGCCGGATTCATGCAGATCGATTCCCGCCAGTTGGCCGCCTTTGCCGCTGTGCTGCGCGAAGGCAGCTTCGACGCCGCCGCGCGTGCGCTGCACCTCACGCCGTCGGCGGTGAGCCAGCGCATCAAGGCGCTGGAAGAGCGGCTCGGCCGCGTGCTGATCCGCCGCGCCACACCCTGCGTGGCCACCGAGGCCGGCGAGTCGCTGCAACGCCACGCGCAGCAATTGCAGTTGCTCGAAGCGCAGGCGCTGGCGCCGTTCGGGCTGGGCGGCAGTCACGTCGGCGCTGCTGCGCGCGGGCCGGGCGGAGCGCTGGCCAGCCAGCCGCCCACCGCGCCGCTGCCGCTGGCCATCGCGGTGAATGCCGATTCGCTCGCCACCTGGTTCGTGCCGGCGCTGGCGGCGCTGCGCGAGCGCCATGCAGTGCAGTTCGACCTGAACGTCGAAGACCAGGACCATTCGAGCGCGCTGCTGCGCCAGGGCCGGGTGCTCGCCGCGGTGAGCGCGCAGGCGTCACCTGTGCAAGGCTGCAAGGTGCGCCCGCTCGGGCGCATGCGCTACCTGGCGGTGGCGAGCCCGGCGTTCATGCGGCGCCACTTCGGCCAAGGTGTCAGTGAAGCGGCGCTGGCGCTGGCCCCCTGCAATGTGTTCAACCAGAAGGACCAGCTGCAGGCGCGCTTCATGCGCCGCCTGTCGCGCCGCCGGCTCGACCCGCCGCGGCACCGCGTGCCGGGCACGCACGGCTTCATCCATGCCGCCGTGCAGGGGCTGGGCTGGGGCATGAACCCCGACGTGCTGGTGGCGCCGCTGCTGGCCAGCGGCGAGCTCGTGGAAATCGTGCCCGGGCGCTTTCTGGACGTGCCGCTGTACTGGCAGCACTGGAGCCTGGACGCGCCGGTGCTGCGGGCGCTGACCGATTGCGTCTGCACGGCGGCCCGTGCGATGCTGCACTTCGATGCCCGCGCGTAGATTTCATTCCACCCATCGTGCATCGACACCGAGGAGATGATTCGCGCGCAGCCGATGGATGCGGTGGTGCTGATCGGAGGCCGCGGCAAGACGGTGCCGGCGCAGCTGATGGGCGCGGCCTCGGCCAACATCCCCGCGTTCCAGCTGATCTCCGACGCCGAACCGGCGCAGCGCGCGCGCGACAAGCCCGGCCGCCCCGCCCAGCGCCGAACGCGGTTACCGCAAGCTGTTCCCGCGGACGGTGACGCAGGTCGACCAGGGCGTCGATTTCGACTTCCTGCGCGCACCGAAAATCGTCGGCAAAACGCCGATGCCGCGCTGAGCGCAGGGTTCACGTGGCTGGGCGGTAGAACGCTTCCACGCTGCCCTTCAACGTGATCATCAGGGGGTTGCCCTTGCGGTCCACCGCGCGGCCGGCCGGCACCTTGATCCAGCCCTCGCTGATGCAGTATTCCTCGACATCGAAGCGCTCCTTGCCATTGAAGCGGATCCCGATCTCGTGTTCGAACACCGCGGCAACGTGGTGCGGGCTGGCCTTGTCGATCGACAACCGGTCGGGCAACTCCGGAGCGGCTTTGGCTTCATTCATGGGCGACCTCTGGCTGGAGTGATTCGAACGGTTCGCCATTGTCGGGGACAGGGCTGCGGCGGGCCGGGAATGAACGCTCTGCCAGGCATGGATAATCGCCCGTGTGAAGCAAGCCAGACCGCCGCTGGTGCAAGGCTCGAAAGGGCGCACTGGAGGAAGGTCCGGACTGCACAGGGCAGCGCAGCAGCCAACGGCTGTCCACCGCGAGGTGAGGATCAGAGCAACAGAGACGAGTCGGCGCCCG
>JANORB010000149.1:0-8681 GCA_031415135.1 Methylibium sp. | reverse complement strand
GGTCACCTTGGCCGAGCTCAGCTGCCCCAGCCCCTCCGTGATGCGGGCCCGCACCGTGTAGTCCTGGTAAGCCGGCAGCGCAACCGCCGCCAGGATGCCGATGATCGCCACGACGATCATCAACTCGATCAGGGTGAAGCCCTGTTGGGCGCGCTTGGAAATTCGGTTCATGCAAACTACTCCTGAGAAGGGAAGGGTGGGGTGGACACGACACTCAAGACGCAGAAGTCGTGCCAGCGCAGATGGGCTGTCTTTTGCGCCTATTTCCCGCTGAGCTGACAAGAACCGTCACACCTGGCGTTGCCAAACGCTCGCGCTGCGGTCGAATGGGTCACTTGTGACATGAATGGTCACTGCCTTTATCGTGCCTGCGCTTGAGCAGAAGCGGTCGCCGGTTCCAATCGACGGGCTCTCCGTGAGGTGCGCTTGGGTGGCATCGAAACTGCAATCCAAAACACATTTATGGGATTAGGGCCATGAAGACAACGTTGGACTTGCCTGATGAACTGATGCGGGCGGCAAAAATCCGCGCTGCGCAGTGCAAGCTGCGCCTCAAAGATGGGGTGGCCGACGCGCTCCGGGCCGCCTTGCAGGATTCCGGTGGCACGGGCGCCGCGCGCGCGGTCGGCGATCGGAAAAGGCAGCGGTCACCCGGCTGGCCTGAACTTCGGTGACGTCTTCAGCTGTGCGTTGGCCAAGGTGCGCGATGTTGCGCTGCTGTACAACGGTGGCGATTTGGCGCAGACCGACATTCGCTCGGCGTTGCGACAAGGCCATGTGGACGGGGGTGGCGGCTCGGCGCGCCTGGCGCTCAGCCGAGCCGAATCACCTGCCCCGCGGCCAGTGCATGAATCCGATGCGGCGTCCCGAGCCGGCCGATCTCGGTCATCACCGCTTCCAGTTCGCCCGGCTTGATGTGCGTGATGTGCACATCCACACTGCCCGCCAGTTGCGCCAACTCGCTGCCCAGTTCGGTGGGGCACAGATGGCGGCTGATGCGGGCGAGCTGGCGTTCTTCGTCGCTGAACGCGGTTTCGATGACCAGGTGCGCGACCTTCATGTCGCGCAGGCGATTCCACAGCGCCGGGTTGGGGCCGGTGTCGCCGGTGTAGACCCACCAGCCGGCGGCGCCGCCATCGACGGCATAGCCCACTGCCGGCACGGTGTGTGATGCGCTCAGCACTTCAATGCGCTTGCCGCCAAGCGTCAACACTTCACCGATGGCAATCGGCACCAGTTCGAGCACCGGGTTTTCGGTGCTGGGCAGGCGAGTGAAGTCGGGCCAGATCACGCCGTTGAAGATGTGTTCGCGCAGCGCGGCCAGCGTTTCGGGCAGCGCGCGCACCTGGATGGCGGGGCGCCCTTGCGAACGGCGCAGCCGCATCACGCTGTCGGCCAGCAGGCCGATTGACAGGATGTGGTCGAGGTGCGAATGGCTGACCAGGATGTGGTCGATGCGCGCCAGCGCATCCAGCGCCAGGTCGCCGACGCCGGTGCCGGCGTCGATCAAGGTGTCGTCATCGAGCAGGAAGGCCGTGGTCTTGCACCCGGCGGCGATCGCGCCGGAGCAACCGAGAACGTGGAGATTCATTTGCTGTCGAAAGTGTGGGTGCCGTCCCATTGGGGCGGCGGTGGCGTTCTGCGGTAGTGAACGATGCGCTCGGAAAGTTGCCGGTACAACTGCAAAAACGGCGATTCGACAAAGCGGGTTTGCAACTCTGACAGGCACAGTTGCGCGGGGCCCCAATGTTGAAGGCGGTAGCGGCTCTGCGCAAGCTGCCAAAGTCTCATTTCGTCCTCCAACGCAGGGGCGTCGGGGGTGGCCTGCGGGAGCGGTGTGAAAAGGGTCACGGCCTGCTGTTTGCCCTTGACTTTGACGCGGTCAATTTCGATCCACGCCCGGGCGCCGTCGGCCGCATCGCGGGTGGCCTGGCCGACCAGCAGGTCGACGCCGTACAGGCGCGTCAGCGCCTCGATGCGCGAAGCCAGATTGACCGCATCGCCCATCACGGTGTAGCTGCGGCGAATGTCCGAGCCCATGTCGCCCACGCACACCAGGCCGGTGTTGATGCCGATCCCCAGCCCGATCTGCGGCAAGCCCCGGCCGAGCAGTTCCTGGTTCAGCAGCTTCATGCGCTGCGCCATCGCCAGCGCCGCGCGAACGGCATGTTCGGCGTGGGCGGCGTCCGCTACCGGCGCACCCCAGAAGGCCATGATGGCGTCACCGATGTACTTGTCGAGCGTGCCGCGCTCGTCGCGGATGGCCGCGGTCATGCTGGAAAAGAAGCGGTTGACCAGCGCGCGCAGGGCTTGCGGCGTCAGTGTTTCCGAAACCTCGGTGAAGTTGCGCATGTCGCAGAACATGATGCTGAGCACGCGGTTCTCGGCGCGCATGTCGTAGCGGGCCGGGTCGCGCGCCATCTCGGTCACCAACTCGGGCGGCACATACGAGCCGAACAGGCGGGCCAGCGAGCGGCGGGTCCGGCCTTCTGATATGTGGCCCCACACCGTCGTGCCGGCGTTCACCAGCGCCGTGAGCATCAGCACCGACGCCAGCGGCAGCACCAGCCCCCTGGTGGCGTACAGCGCTGCGTTGAGACCCACCAACGCCAGCGCCACGGCCGCGGTGAACAGGAGTGCTGCCGTCGCCCCCAAGCGCGGCAGCACCAGCGCCAGCACACCCGCCGTCAAGACGATCTGGGCCAGATCGGCGCCGCGTGACCAGTCGGGCTGAACCGGCAGGCGGTCGTCCAGAAAACCGGACAGCAAATTCGCATGCACCTCGACACCGGGGAAGACTTCAGAGACCGGCGACGGCCGGGCGTCGAACAGCCCGGGCGCGGTCGAGCCGACCAACACCAGCTTGCCCGCCAGGTGGCCGGCGGCGGTGCGGCCCGCCAACAAATCGCTGGCCGAGAGGTACTCGAACGAGCCGCCGTGCGGCCCGCCGGCGCCGCGAAACGGAATCCGCACGCCGACTCGCGCATCGACCGGAATGGCCAGCCGCTGGCTGCCTTGCGACAAGACGATGTTGTCGAGCCCGCTGTAGTCGCGCGGCAGCCAGCGTTGCGCGGGAAAGCCCGGCGCCACGCTGGGCGACCCGGTGTAGCGGCGGAACATGGCCAGCGCGAGCGATTCGTAATGCCGGCCGGCGTGCTCGGCGATCAATGGCACCGATCGAACCACACCATCGGTGTCAGGCAGGGAATTGAAGAAGCCCGCCGCCGGTGCCGCGCCGGCAATGGCGGGCAGGCTGGCCGCATGGCCGTCCCAGCGGGTGAACGCGATGGGCTTGCCCTGCAGCGCCGCGGCGTCGAACACCGGCAGTGGCAACACGCCACTGCGATGTGCGTCGCGGTCACGGGTCAGGTAAAAACCCAGCACGGCCGCTCGGCCGGCCAGCGCGCGGGCGAAGCGAGCGTCGTGGTCCAGCGATTCACGCAGGGCGGCCAGCCGAGGCTGCAACGAGCGATCCGTGGCCGCCATCCGCTCCAGCGCGATCAGGCCGGAGCTGGCGTCGGGTTCGGCAAACAGCATGTCGAAGCCGACCACGGCGGCTTTCTGGCGCACGAACAATTCGGCGGCCAGGGCGGCCATGCGATCGCGCCCCCAGGGCCAGCGGCCGATCTCGGCGAGGCTTTTTTCGTCGATGTCGACCACCACGATTCGCGGGTCGAGGGTGCGCGGCATGTGCGCACGCAAGCGCGCATCGGCGATCGCCAGATCGATCTGGGTGATGAAGCCGAGCGGCCACACACCAGCGGCGTGGGCCAAGGCCGCCAGCACCGCGCCCAGCAACAGCGCAACGCGCAGGCCGCGCGACACCTTGGGGCGCCAGTTCATGGCCGCAGCGCGGGGAAATCAGTGGCGCCGGCCGGGCGCGAGACAGACTCTCAGCTCTCAGGCCTGGACAAACTGCATTTGGGTTCCGGCGAGTTCGATCAAGTCGCCGTTTTTCAGGTGCACGGTCTCGCTGACCACCGGGCTGCCGTTGACCGTGGGCCGCAGTGCGCCTTCGACATGCGCCAGCACGTAGCCGCCGGGCCGCTTGGTGATCGAGGCCACCTGCACACCGGGTTTGCCCACGGTGGTGACCACCTTGGTCAGCGTCACTTCGCGGCCCGCCGCCGCACCGTTGAGGACCTTGATGGAGGCCGGTGCCGTGGACCCGCCCATCGGCCCGAACCCGGAGGCACCGAAGCCCGGCGCGTGCTGGCCCGAAGCCATGCTGCCCGGCTTCATGATCATGGTCTTTTCGTAGTCGGTACCGTCTTCGACCAGGTACTTGATCTTGTACTTGCCGATCTCCACCGTGTCGTTGTGGGTCAGCAGTTGCTTCTTGATGGCCTTGCCGTTGATGTAGGTGCCGTTGGTGCTGTTCAGGTCTTCGATGAACACATCGGCGCCGACCATTTGCAGCACCGCATGCTCGCCGCTGACGGCCAGGTTGTCGATCACGATGTCGTTGTAGGGGCGCCGGCCGAGCGTGGTCTTGTCTTTGGTGATCTGCACTTCCTTGATCACCACACCGTCGAGCGATACGACCAACTTGCCCATGCTTGATTCCCTCTACTGTCTTCGTCTTGTGTCGGGTCTGGAGGAGAACGTCGTCTTGTGGCCGGTGGCGCAACCCGAGTCTGCACTCAGCGCCGGAACGGCCACCAGGACCGCGTCGCGCCCGGTTGCCCGCGCATGCGCGCCAAGACCACCGAGATATTATCCTTTCCACCGGCGTCATTGGCGGCGTCGACCAGCGCGGCGGCACCTTCTGCCAATGAATCGCAACCCAGCAGCACCTGCAGGATGCTTTCATCGTCAAGCATGTCAGACAACCCGTCCGAGCATAGCAGGTAGATGTCGCCGGGCAGCACGTCGTGCAGGTGGGTTTCCAGCAGCACCGTGTCTTCCACCCCGACGGCGCGGGTCACCAGATTCTTGTTCGAAGAAAAGGCGGCTTGTTCGGCCGTGATCAGGCCGGCATCGATCTGCTCTTGCAGCAGCGAGTGGTCATGGGTGATCTGCGTGAGGCGGCCCGCGCGCAAGCGGTAGCCGCGCGAATCGCCCACATGGCCCAGCAGCAGCCGCCCTTCGCGGAACACGCCCATCACGAGGGTCGTGCCCATGCCCGCATATTGCGGGTTGGAGTTGGCCGCGTTGAAGATGGCGCGGTTGGCGTTGTCGACGCAGATGTCCATCGCGCGGCGCACGTCGGTGTCGGACGCGCTGCCCGCGGCTTCCGACAACCAGCGGCCGAGTTCGGTCTTGATGAACGAGGTGGCCATGCTGCTGGCCACCTCGCCGGCGTTGTAGCCCCCCATGCCATCGGCCAGCACCATCAGCGCCGCGGCTTCGTCGATGGCGATTGAATCCTCATTGTTGTTGCGCGCCCGGCCGGTGTCGGTCGCGCTGAAGAACTCAAGGATCATGGTCAAGGGTTCAGAGGCTGGGGACGCAGGCCATGGTTAAGCTTGTCAAGGCCCGGAATTGTGCCTTGGATTGGCGCGTGAAACCAATCCGGCCGGCGCGCTCACACTGATTCAGGGGGAGGCCGCCGTTCTGACGAGCAGCCTGAGGTCGGCGGCATCAGAAGGGTCGTCGCCCGATGCGGCCGATCTTCAACGAGCGGTCCGCCGAACCCGCGCGCCGAACCGGCGCTTACTTCACCACCAGCACCGGCACGCCCGAATTCTCGATGGTGCTCTGGGTCACCGAGCCGAGCAGCGCTGCCGTGTGCGTGCCCAGGCCGCGGGCGCCCATCACGATCAGGTCGCACTTCAGATCCTGGGCTGCGTCGGCGATCGTCGGACCGGGTGCGCCGACCCGCTGGTGCACCTGGTAGGCCAGGCCTTCGGCATCGAGCGCCGCGCGCGCGGGTACCAGGGCCGCTTCACCGCGTTCCTGGTAATACTCCTGCAACGAGGACTTGGCCACAAAGGATGAGACATCACCCGACACCGGCCGCTGCACGTTGAGCAGGTGCACCTCGACCGCCGCCGGGTCGCGCAGGTCCTGGCGCATCGCCAGCGCGTGACGCAGCGCCCGCATGGAACCGTCGGAGCCGTCGACTGGAAGCAGCACACGCCGCAGCGGGCCGCCCGAGGCCAGCGCACTCACCGCGCCGGGGGGTGTGGCGGCAGCGGCGGCGGCGCTCCGGCGGGCCGCCAGCCAACGGCCCAGCAGCAATACCAACAAGGCCCCAGCAGCGCCGCAGGCATAGCGCACCATGTCGGTGGCGACGATCTTGGGCACCTGAGGCAGCACATCGGGGTTGACCAGCGCGGGGTCGGACACCGCCATCGTGCCGGCGATATAGCCCAGAAGCATGCCGCCCACAGTGATGATGATCGGGTAGCGGTCCATCAGCTTGATCACCATCTGGCTGCCCCACACGATGATGGGGATGCTGATCAGCACGCCGAAGATCACCAGCGTCATGCTGTGGCCCGTGCCGGAGGCCTCGGCCGCGCCGGCGATGGCGATGACGTTGTCCACGCTCATCACGAGGTCGGCCACGATCACGGTTTTCACCGCGCCCCACAAGCGGTCGCTGCCCTCGACGTCGGTGTGCCCGTCGCCGTGTTCGGGCAGCAGCAGCTTGACGCCGATCCACACCAGCAGTACCGCGCCGGTCAGCTTCAGGAACGGAATGGCCAGCAGCTGAAGTGCGAAGAAGATCAGCACGATGCGCAGCACGATGGCGCCCGCGGTGCCCCACAGGATGCCCCGGGTGCGCTGCTCCGGCGGCAACTTGCGGCAGGCCAGCGCAATGACCACCGCGTTGTCGCCACCGAGCAGGATGTCGATCATGATGATCTGGCCGACGGCGACCCAGAACTCGCCGGTGGTGAACATTTCCATGCCTTGAATTCCTCGCGGTCGTGGCTCGACGCGGTTGGGGGCTGTCAGTGTAGTGGTGGGTCCGCCGCCCGGGCCTGCGTGGAACTACGCAAGCGCGCGGGCCGTTCGCGCGCTGGCTTGGGCGCCCGCGCGTGGCAACAACAGCGTTTTGCCGCGCGGCGCGACTACAGCAGCGACTTCAGCAGCCGCCCCATTTCGCTGGGATTGCGGGTGATCGTGAAGCCGCATTCCTCCATGATGGCCAGCTTGGCGTCTGCCGTGTCGGCCCCGCCGCTGATCAGCGCGCCGGCGTGTCCCATGCGCTTGCCGGGCGGCGCGGTCACGCCGGCGATGAAGCCGACGATGGGCTTCTTCATGTTCGCCTGGCACCAGCGGGCCGCGTCGGCCTCGTCGGGCCCGCCGATTTCACCGATCATGATCACGGCGTCGGTGTCGGGGTCGTCGTTGAACAACTGCATCACGTCGATGTGCTTGAGGCCGTTGATCGGGTCGCCGCCGATGCCCACCGCGCTGCTTTGGCCCAGGCCGATTTCGGTCAGCTGGGCCACGGCCTCGTAGGTCAAGGTGCCCGAGCGCGAGACCACGCCAATGCGCCCCTTGCGGTGGATGTGGCCGGGCATGATGCCGATCTTGATTTCGTCGGGTGTGATCAGGCCCGGGCAATTGGGCCCGAGTAGCAGCGTTTTCTTGCCGCCTTGGGCTTGCCTGGCCTTCATGCGGTTGCGCACTTCCAGCATGTCGCGCACCGGAATGCCTTCGGTGATGCAGATGGCCAGGTCCAGTTCGGCCTCGACCGCTTCCCAGATCGCCGCGGCGGCGCCGGCCGGTGGCACGTAGATCACGCTGACCGTGGCGCCGGTGTGGCGGGCGGCGTCCTTGACGGTGGCGAAAATCGGGATGCCTTCGAACGCCTCGCCGGCCTTCTTCGGGTTGACGCCGGCGACGAAGCAGTTTTTGCCGTTTGCGTAGTCGCGGCACATGCGGGTGTGGAACTGGCCGGTCTTGCCGGTGATGCCCTGCGTGATGACCTTGGTGTCTTGGTTGATCAGGATGCTCATGCTGTGATTCTCCCGCGCCGCGGTCGTTACTTGAGGGCGGCCATCACGGCCTGTGCGGCGTCGGCCATCGAGTCGGCGCTGATGATGGGCAGGCCGCTGTCGCGCAGCATTTGTTTGCCCAGGTCTTCGTTGGTGCCCTTCATGCGCACCACCAACGGCACGTTCAGGTTCACCGCCTTGCACGCGGCGATCACGCCGGCCGCAATCGTGTCGCAGCGCATGATGCCGCCGAAGATGTTGACCAGGATGGCTTTGACCTTGGGGTTGCCGAGCATGATCTTGAACGCCTCGGTCACCTTCTCGGCGGTGGCGCCGCCGCCGACGTCGAGGAAGTTGGCCGGTTCGCCGCCGAACAGCTTGATCGTGTCCATGGTCGCCATCGCCAGGCCGGCGCCGTTGACCAGGCAGCCAATGTTGCCGTCGAGCTGGATGTAGGCCAGGTCGAACTTGCTGGCCTCGACCTCGGCCGGATCTTCTTCGTCCAGGTCGCGCAGCGCGACGATTTCCGGGTGGCGGAACAGCGCGTTGCTGTCGAAGTTGAACTTGGCGTCCAGCGCCTTGATGTTGCCGTTGCCTTCCAGGATCAACGGGTTGATCTCGGCCAGCGAACAATCGGTGTCCATGTAGGTCTGGTAAAGCTTCCTGAAGACGTCGATCGCCTGGGCCTGGCTCGCGGCCGGCACGCCGATGCCGCTGGCGAGTTCGGTGCCCTGCGCGTCGGTCAGTCCGGTGGCCGGGTCGATGAAGACCTTCAGGATTTTCTCG
>JANORB010000148.1:0-30395 GCA_031415135.1 Methylibium sp. | reverse complement strand
CATCGCAGGCAAAACCTTCCGCAAAGAAGGCTTGGGCAAAGACGTGACGGATAAATTCCTCTCTGGCCTGCCCGGCATCCAAAAAGAAGGCTGCGATGGCCTGATCACCAGCGCGCGCTGGATCGTCCACAAAATGCCGCTCCACACGCGCACGGTGTGCATGGAATTTTTTGGCAATGCCAAAGATGCTGTGCCCTCGATTGTGGAAATCAAAGATTACATGTTTGCCGAGCAGAAGCGCACGGGTGTGCTCTTGGCAGGGCTTGAGCATTTGGATGATCGTTACTTAAAAGCTGTCGGCTATGCCACTAAATCCAAGCGTGGCGGCTTGCCGAAGATGGTGCTCATTGGTGATATCGCAGGCGATGATGCAGATGTGGTGGCGCGCACGACATCAGAAGTCGTGCGGATTGCCAACAGCCGCAATGGCGAAGGCTTCACCGCCACCAGCGTTGAGGCGCGCAAAAAATTCTGGCTGGATCGTAAGCGCACTGCGGCGATATCGAAGCACACCAATGCCTTCAAGATCAATGAAGATGTGGTGATCCCTCTGCCGCGTATGGCTGAGTACACCGATGGCATCGAGCGCATCAATATTGAACTGTCGTTGCGTAATAAATTGAAGCTTTGCGATGCTTTAGAAGAGTTTTTTGCCAAAGGCAATTTGCCACTGGGCAAGGGCGATGATGCGATGGATATTCCTTCGGCTGAGTTGCTCGAAGATCGCGTGGCGCAAGCCTTGGCCTTGGTCAATGAGGTGCGCCATTTGTGGGCTGGCTGGCTCAGCGATGTGGATGAAAAGTTTGAGCAATTGCAAGACCACAGCTTGCGCGCGAGCTGGAAGACTCAGCTGCGTGCGCCGCTTGCCAATATTTTTGCCGGCGGTGCGTTCAAAGGTATTTTGGATGAATGCCAAGTGATTCACAAACGCGTCTTGAAAGGTCGCGTTTGGATCGCGCTGCATATGCATGCGGGCGATGGTAATGTACATACGAATATTCCAGTCAACAGCGATGATTATGAGATGCTGCAAACCGCGCATGAAGCCGTAGGCCGCATCATGGCGCTGGCGCGGCGCTTGGATGGCGTGATCTCGGGCGAGCACGGCATTGGCATCACAAAGCTAGAATTTTTAAGCGATGCTGAGCTCAAACCTTTTGCCGACTACAAAGCGCGCATCGATCCTGAAGGCAGATTTAACAAAGGCAAATTGCTACGAAATCAAGAGCACTCTACGCAGGATCTACGCCGGCTAGATGCACAAAATTCTCATAAAGCGACTGCGAAATCGGGCTCTGACGTTTGGTTTGCAGACCTCACGCATGCCTATACGCCATCGTTCGGCCTGATGGGGCATGAATCGCTCATCATGCAGCAAAGCGACATCGGCGCGATCGCCGATTCGGTGAAAGACTGCCTGCGCTGCGGCAAGTGCAAACCGGTGTGCGCCACCCACGTGCCGCGCGCCAATTTGCTGTACAGCCCGCGCAACAAGATACTGGCCACCTCTTTGCTGGTCGAGGCGTTCCTGTACGAAGAGCAGACCCGGCGCGGCATCAGCGTCAAGCACTGGCACGAGTTCGAAGACGTGGCCGAGCACTGCACCGTGTGCCACAAGTGCCTGAGCCCGTGCCCGGTCAACATCGACTTCGGCGACGTGTCGATGAACATGCGCAACCTGCTGCGCAAGATGGGCAAGAAGAGCCTGCGCCCGGCCAACCGGATGGCGATGATGTTCCTGAACGCGACCCACCCCGAGACCATCCGGCTGATGCGCCGCGGCATGGTCGACGTCGGCTTCAGGGCCCAGCGGTTTGCGAACGATCTGCTGCGTGGCCTGGCCAACAAACAAACCGCCGCGCCGCGCCCCAGCGTGGGCAAGCCGCCGCTGAAAGAACAGGTCATCCACTTCATCAACAAGAAGATGCCCGGCAACCTGCCCAAGCGCACCGCGCGCGCGCTGCTCGACATCGAAGACAAGGACTACGTCCCCATCATCCGCAACCCGAAGACGACCACGGCCGACACCGAGGCGGTGTTTTATTTTCCGGGCTGCGGATCGGAGCGCTTGTTCTCGCAGGTGGGTTTGGCCACCCAGGCGATGCTGTGGCATGCCGGCGTGCAGACCGTGCTGCCACCGGGCTACCTGTGCTGCGGCTACCCGCAGCGCGGCGCGGGGCAGTTCGACAAGGCCGAAAAGATCATCACCGACAACCGCGTGCTGTTCCACCGCGTGGCCAACACGCTGAACTACCTGGACATCAGGACCGTGGTGGTCAGTTGCGGCACCTGCTACGACCAGTTGCAGGGCTACAAATTCGAAGACATCTTTCCCGGCTGCCGCATCATCGACATCCACGAATACCTGCTGGAGAAGAACATCACGCTGGGCGCGGCGGCGCAAGGCGGCGGCTACCTGTACCACGACCCCTGCCACAGCCCGATGAAATTGCAGGAGCCGCTGAAAACCGTGCAGGCGCTGATGGGCCCCAACGTGATCGACAGCAAGCGCTGCTGCGGCGAGAGCGGCACCTTGGGCATCACCCGGCCCGACATCGCCACGCAGATCCGCTTTCGCAAGGAAGAAGAGCTGCGCAAGGACGAGGCCGCGCTGCGCGCCACCGGCGCCGTGCCGGCCCAGGGTAAGGTCAAGATCCTGACCTCGTGCCCCAGCTGCCTGCAAGGCCTGAGCCGCTACACCGGCGACCTGAACAACGGCCTGCTGGAGGCAGACTACATCGTGGTCGAAATGGCCCAGCAGATCCTCGGCCCCGACTGGCTGCCCGAGTACGTGGAGCGCGCCAACGCGGGTGGCATTGAGCGGGTGCTGGTGTAAGCGGCACCTGATTCGACGCGGGCGCCACAATAGCGTCAATCCTCCAACCCGACGGGCAAGCACCATGGCCGGACTCACCTCACAAACCCCGCAACCCACCGCCATCACCGCACACCAGCAGTCGCGTGTGCTCGAGGTCGGTTTTGCCGACGGCGCGCAGTTCCGAATTCCTTTCGAGCTGATGCGTGTGTACTCGCCGTCGGCCGAAGTGCAGGGCCACGGCCCGGGGCAGGAAGTGCTGCAGACCGGCAAGCGCGAGGTCGAACTCACCGCGCTGGAACCGGTGGGCAACTACGCCGTGCAGCCGCATTTTTCCGACGGCCACAACACCGGCATCTTCTCGTGGGACTACCTGTACTTTCTGGGCCGGCAGCAGGCCGAGCTGTGGCAGCAGTACGAATCGCGCCTGCAAGCCGCCGGCATGAGCCGCGACGCGCCGATGGTCGTGGCGTCGGGCTCGGCCTGCGGCAGCCACCACTGAGCGGGTCGACAAAAGGCGCGCCATGAGCGACACCCATTTCGGCTTCAAGACGGTCGACGAGGGCCAGAAGGCGCAGCGCGTGCGCGGTGTGTTCGATTCGGTGGCGTCCAGGTACGACGTCATGAACGACCTGATGTCCATGGGCCTGCACCGCGCCTGGAAGGCCTACACGGTGGCGGTGGCCAACCTGCGTGAAGGCGACCAGGTGCTCGACATCGCCGGCGGCACCGGTGACCTGGCGCGTGCGTTCGCCAAGCGTGTGGGCGCCAGCGGCATGGTGCTGCACACCGACATCAATGAAGCCATGCTGCGCCAGGGCCGCGACCGCCTGCTGGACGAAGGCCTGGTGCTCCCCACGGTGATCTGCGATGCCGAAGCGCTGCCGTTTGCGAGCGGCCGCTTTGATCTGGTCAGCGTGGCGTTCGGCTTGCGCAACATGACCCACAAAGACAAGGCGCTGGCCGAGATGGCGCGCGTGCTCAAGCCGGGTGGCCGGTTGCTGGTGCTCGAATTTTCAAAGGTGGCCGCGCCGCTGGCCAAGGCCTACGACTGGTATTCATTCAACGTGCTGCCGCGCATCGGCCAACTCGTCGCGGGCGACGGCGAGAGCTACCGCTACCTGGCCGAATCGATCCGCATGCACCCCGGCCAGGCCGAGCTCAAGACCTTGATGCAGGCCGCCGGCTTCGGCCATGTGGACGTGCACAACCTGAGCGCCGGCGTCGTGGCGCTGCATGTCGGCATCCACTGCTGAGCGGTCAAACGCCGAAACCGTTCGGGTTCAGGCTCTGCCAGCGCCAGCTGTCGGCGCACATCGTGTCGAGGCCGCGGCTGCCCTGCCAGCCGAGCAACTCGCGGGCCAGCGTGGGGTCGGCGAAACAGGCGCCGATGTCGCCGGGGCGGCGCGCGACGATCTCGAACGGCACCGGCCGCCCGCTCGCGCGTTCGAACGCGCGCACCAGTTCGAGCACGCTGTAGCCGGTGCCAGTGCCCAGGTTGGCGGTGATCGAGCGCCGGTTGTCCAGCAGGTAGCGCAGCGCGGCCACGTGGCCCTCGGCCAGGTCGAGCACATGGATGTAGTCACGCACGCCGGTGCCGTCGGGTGTGTCGTAATCGTTGCCGAACACCTGCAGTCGTTCGCGCTTGCCGACCGCCACCTGCGCGACGTAAGGCATCAGGTTGTTGGGCGTGCCGCGCGGGTCTTCGCCGATCAGGCCGCTCGGGTGCGCGCCGACCGGGTTGAAGTAGCGCAGCAGCGCGACGGCCCAGCCGGGATCGGCCTGCTGCAGGTCGCGCAGGATGTTTTCGCCCATCAGCTTGGTGGCGCCATACGGGTTGGTGGTGGACAGCGCCGAATCCTCGCGGATCGGCAGGCGCTCGGGCTTGCCGTACACGGTGGCGCTGGAGCTGAACACCAGCGTCTTGCAGCCGTGGCGCTGCATCGCCTGGCACAAATTGAACAGGCTGCCAAGGTTGTTGGCGTAGTACTCCAGCGGTTTGGCAGCACTTTCGCCGACCGACTTGAAGGCGGCGAAGTGCACCACGGCGTCGATGCGCCGGTGGGCGAATATCGCCTCCATCGCGCCGGCGTTGCACACATCGGCCTGCACAAAATCGGGCGCCTCGCCGCTCAGCGTTCTGAGGCGGTTCAACACCTCGGGCGAGCTGTTGCTGAAGTTGTCGACGCCCACCACCTTGAAGCCCGCGGCCAGCAGCGCCAGCCAGGTGTGCGACGCGATGTAGCCGGCCGCGCCGGTGAGCAAAATGGTGGGTGGGGTCATGGGGCTGATCGGTGCTGGGCGGGGCATTGATTCTGTACCGAACCCGCCGGTCAACGCCGCTCCCCGCGCCGGGTGCGCGCGGACCGCGTGCCTACAATCCGTGCATGTTTCACACCATTCAAACGGCACTGGCCACCGCAGCGCTGGAGCGCGCCACGCTGCTGGCCAACCACGTGCTGGCCTCCGAACCCGCGGCTGCGCAGCGGTTGCGCGCGCACGTCGGGCGCTGTGTGGGCTTGCAGTTCGACGGCTGGCCGGCCTTGCTGCCGCCGCTGTCGAGCCTGGTCTTTCGCATCACACCGGCCGCGCTGGTGGAGTGGTGTGGGCCCCAGGCGCCCGAGCAGATCGACCTGCGCATCGGCATCGACGCGTCCAACCCGGCGCTGGCCCTGATGCAGGCGCTGGCCGGTGAGCGGCCGCGTGTCACGGTGTCGGGCGACGCGGCTTTTGCCACCGACGTGAACTGGCTGTTCGACAACCTGCGCTGGGACATCGAAGACGACCTGGCCAAGATCGTCGGGCCGGCACCGGCGCGTGAGATGGCCCGCCTGGGCCGCGCCGTCGCCAGCAGCGTGCGCGAAGCGGTGAACACGGTCAGCGCGATGGCCGCGCGGGCGCGCCGCGCCGGACCCACGGGTTGATGCGGCACATCACGCGCCTGATCGTCATTGGCGTGACGGTCTTGCGCTACGGGCTGGACGAACTGGCGCTGTCTAATTTTCGCCAGCCGTGGGTGCGCTGGGCGGTGCGGGTGGGCACGATCGGGCGCCGGCTCGATGCGCCGCGCGGCGAGCGGCTGCGCAAGGGGCTGGAGCGGCTCGGGCCGATCTTCGTCAAGTTCGGCCAGGTGCTGTCGACCCGGCGCGACCTGCTGCCCACCGACCTTGCCGACGAACTGGCCAAGCTGCAGGACGACGTACCGCCGTTTCCCGCCAGCCAGGCCCGCGTGCTGGTCGAAAAGGCCTTTGGCCGCCCGATCGACGCGGTGTTCGCGCGTTTCGATGCCGAGCCGGTGGCCAGTGCGTCGATCGCGCAAGTGCACTTCGCGGCGCTGAAAGACGGGCGCGAAGTGGCGGTGAAGGTGCTGCGCCCCGGCATGCTGGAGGTGATCGACGACGACCTGGCGCTGATGCGCACGCTGGCGCGCTGGGTCGAGCGGCTCTCGGTCGACGGCAAGCGGCTCAAGCCGCGCGAAGTGGTGGCCGAATTCGACAACTACCTGCACGACGAACTCGACCTGGTGCGCGAGGCCGCCAATGCCGCGCACTTGCGCCGCAACATGCAGGGGCTGAACCTCATCATGCTGCCCGAGATGGTGTGGGAGCTGTGCACCCCGAGCGTGATCGTGATGGAGCGCATGGACGGCGTGCCGATCAGCCAGACGCAGCGGCTGATCGATGCCGGCGTGGACATCCGGAAGCTGGCGCGCGATGGTGTGACGATCTTTTTTACCCAGGTGTTTCGCGACGGCTTTTTTCATGCCGACATGCACCCGGGCAACATCCAGGTCAGCATTGCCCCGGCCACGTTCGGGCGCTACATCGCGCTCGACTTCGGCATCGTCGGCACGCTGACCGAGTCCGACAAGCAGTACCTGGCGCACAACTTCATCGCCTTCTTCCGGCGCGACTACAAGCGCGTGGCCGAGCTGCACCTGGAAAGCGGCTGGGTGCCGGCCGGCACGCGGGTCGACCAACTCGAAGGCGCGATTCGCGCGGTGTGCGAGCCGCACTTCGACCGGCCGCTGAAAGACATCTCGCTCGGCCAGGTGCTGCTGCGGCTGTTCCAGACCTCGCGCCGCTTCAATGTCGAAATCCAGCCGCAATTGGTGCTGCTGCAAAAGACGCTGCTCAACGTCGAAGGCCTGGGCCGCCAGCTCGACCCGGAGCTGGATTTGTGGAACACCGCCAAGCCTTTCCTGGAGCGTTGGATGAACGAGCAGGTGGGCTGGCGCGGCCTGCTGGAACACATGAAGAACGAGGCTCCGCGCTACGTGCAGTTGCTGCCCGAACTGCCGCGTCTGCTGCACCAGGCCTTGCAGCCGCGGCAGGGGGCCGATCAGCGTGTGCTGGAGGCGCTGCTGGTCGAGCAGCGCCGCACCCACCGGCTGTTGCGCGCGCTGGCGTGGGTGGCCGTGGGCGGCGCGCTGGGTGCCGCCGTGACGCTGGCCGCGGTGCGGCTCAGCGGCTGGCCTTGAAGTTGGTGAAGGTGCGCGTCTGAACCCGCCGGATGTCTTGCGGCAGGCTGTCCGGTGCGCTCATGTTCGCAAGGTCTTTCGCGCCGAGGAAGATCGACTTGTTGTCCGCCACGTCCTTGCTGACAAACTTCAGCGAGGCCTGGTTCGGGTTGGCATAGAACACCTTGTTGGTCAGTGACGCGTGCACTTGCGGCCGCAGGATGTAGTTGATGAACAGGTGCGCGTTGCCGGGGTGCCTGGCGTCGGCCGGAATGGCCATCGAGTCGAAGAACAGCGTGGCGCCGCGGGGCGGAATCAGCGCTTCGATGAGGTTGCCGTTCCTGGCCTGCAGCGCGCGCGAGCGGGCGATGTTGATGTCGCCCGAATAACCCATCACCGCGCACAGCGCGCCGCCGGCGAGTTCATCGATGTAGCCCGACGACGAAAAGCGGGTCACGAACGGCCGCGCCTTCTTCAGCATCTCGCCCGCCGCGGAATAGTCGGCCGCGCTGCGGCTGAAGCCCGGCTTGCCCGCGTAAAGCAGCGCCACCGGCAGCACCTCGGAGGCCGAGTCGAGAAAGTTCACGCCGCAGCCCTTGAGCCTGGCCGCGTACGTCGGGTCGAACAGCAGCGACCACGGGTTGGCAGGCATGGGCAGGTCGCCCAGCGCCGCCTTGACCTTGTTCACGTTGATGCCCACCGTGACGAAGCCCCACAGCCAGTTCACCAGGTGCAGGTTGCCGGGGTCCACCTTGGCCATCTGCTCCAGCAGCGCGGGGTCCAGGTTGCCCCAGTTCGTCAGCCTGGAGCGGTCCAGTTTGGCAAACAGCCTGGCCTCGATCTGCTGCTTGGCGAAGTGGGCGCCGGGCACCACGATGTCGTAGCCGGTCTTGCCCGCCACCAGCTTGGCGTGCAGGATTTCGTTGTTGTCGTAGTTGTCGTAGTTGACCTTGATGCCGGTCTCGCGCTCGAAGTTCTTGATCGTGTCGTCGGCGATGTAGTCGGACCAGTTGTAGATGTTCAAGACCTTGGCCTCGGGTGCGGCGTCGGCGGCACGGGCCGGGCCGGCCGCGGCGAACGCGAGCGCCAGGGCACTGACAATGGGCGCAAGGTGTTTGGCAAGAAAGCGGGTCACGGGGGAATCTCCGGGTGAGTTGGCCATTGAAGAAGCGCTGCTTCGGTCCCACCTACAACGCCAGCCCGGCGGATGGGTCGACACACCCCCGTATAATTCTCGTTTTTCCGTTTTGAATCAAGGGCTTAGCCATGCCAATCTATGCCTACCGCTGCGCCGCGTGTGGCCACGCCAAGGATGTGCTGCAGCGCATCTCCGACCCGCTGCTGACGGCTTGCCCTGCCTGTGGCGCCGAAGCCTTCCAGAAGCAGGTCACGGCCGCCGGCTTTCAGCTCAAGGGATCGGGTTGGTACGTCACTGATTTCCGCGGCGACGCGAAGGCCGGCAAACCCGCCGAGGCCGATGCCGGCGCGGCCTCCAACGGCGACGCGGCCAAGGGCGAGGGGGCCAAGGGCGAGGGGGCGAAGACGGACGCGGGCAAGGTCGACAAGAGCCCGGCCGAGACCACAAAGAGTGATGCCGGTGGCGCCAAGACGCCGCTGCCGGCCACGCCTGCGGCGGCCCCCGCTCCGAGCGCGCCGGCCAGCGGCGCCGGCAGTCAGTGACGAGCGCTTTGCGCGGGCAGTGACTTGAAAAAATACCTCATCGCCGGCTTGCTCGTCTGGTTGCCGCTGGCCATCACGATCTGGGTGCTGCACTCTGCGCTGGGTTTGCTCGACGGCGTGTTCGGCTTGCTGCTCAATGCCTCGCAGGCGGTGTTGCCCGCCGCGGCGCGCGGGCCGATCGAAAGCCTGCGCAACGTGCCCGGCCTGGGCGTGATCGTGCTGCTGCTCGGCTTGCTGCTGACCGGCGCGTTCGCCGCCAACATCGTCGGCCAGTGGGCGCTCGCGCAGGGGCACCGGCTGCTGAAGAACATTCCGATCGTCAAGTCGATCTACAGCTCGGTCAAACAAGTCTCGGACACGCTGTTTTCGAGCACCGGCAACGCCTTCCGTGAAGCGGTGCTGGTGCAGTACCCGCGCGCGGGCTGCTGGACCATCGCTTTTGTCACCGGCAAGCCCGGCGGCGAGGCGGCCCGTCACCTGCAGGGCGACTACCTCAGCGTCTACGTGCCGACCACGCCCAACCCGACCTCGGGCTTTTTCCTGATGCTGCCGCGCAGCGATGTGATCGCGCTGGCGATGAGCGTGGACGAAGCGCTGAAGTACGTGATTTCAATGGGCGTCGTCGCGCCGCCGAATGCGGTGGTGGCCCAGCCGGAGCTGGCGCGAAATTGACGGGGCTGAGCGCGCCGGCGAACGCTCTCGCCTGCCCGTTCGCGCCCCGGCGAGACCCGAGCCCTCCACACCCACAAGATCCCGCAACACCGACGCGAACCGCTGCGTTGCCGGGTTGCACCCCCTGACGGAGATTTTCATGCGAACAACGTACTGCGGCCTGGTCAGCGAAACCCACCTGGGACAGGTTGTGACGCTGATGGGCTGGGCGCACCGCCGGCGCGACCATGGCGGTGTGATCTTCATCGACCTGCGCGACCGCGAAGGCCTGGTCCAGGTGGTGTGCGACCCGGACCGCGCCGAGATGTTCAAGGTGGCCGAAGGGATTCGCAACGAGTTCTGCCTGAAGGTGACCGGCAAGGTCCGCGCCCGGCCCGCCGGCACCGAGAACGCCAACCTCACCAGCGGCAAGGTCGAGGTGCTGTGCCTGGAGCTGGAAGTGCTGAACCCGAGTGTCACGCCGCCGTTCCAGCTCGATGAGGAAAACCTCTCCGAGACCACGCGCCTGACGCACCGCGTGCTCGACCTGCGCCGCCCGACCATGCAGCGCAACATGATGCTGCGCTACCGCGTGGCGATGGAGGTGCGCAAGTTCCTCGATGCCAACGGCTTCATCGACATCGAGACGCCGATGCTCACCAAGAGCACGCCCGAGGGCGCGCGCGACTACCTGGTGCCCAGCCGCGTGCACGACGGCATGTTCTTCGCGCTGCCGCAGTCGCCCCAGCTGTTCAAGCAGTTGCTGATGGTGGCCGGCTTCGACCGCTACTACCAGATCGTCAAGTGCTTCCGCGACGAGGACCTGCGCGCCGACCGCCAGCCCGAGTTCACGCAGATCGACATCGAGACCAGCTTCCTCACCGAAGAGGAGATCCGCACGATGTTCGAAGGCATGATCCGCAGCACCTTCGAACACGCCATCGGCGTGGCGCTGCCGGCCTTCCCGGTGATGCTGTATGCCGATGCGATGCGGCTGTACGGTTCGGACAAGCCCGACCTGCGCGTCAAGCTCCAGCTGACCGAGTTGACCGATGTGATGGCCGACGTCGACTTCAAGGTCTTCGCCGCGCCCGCCGCGATGAAGGACGGCCGCGTGGTGGCCTTGCGCGTCCCCGGCGGCGGCGAGATGAGCCGCGGCGAGATCGACGGCTACACCGAGTTCGTCAAGATCTACGGCGCCAAGGGCCTGGCGTGGATCAAGGTCAACGACGTGGCCAAGGGACGCGAAGGTTTGCAGTCCCCGGTGGTGAAGAACCTGCACGACCGCGCGCTGAGCCAGATCATCCAACGCACCGGCGCGCAAAACGGCGACCTGCTGTTCTTCGGCGCCGACCGCGCCAAGGTGGTCAACGACGCCATCGGCGCGCTGCGCGTCAAGGTCGGCCACAGCGACTTCGGCAAGGCGCACGGCCTGGTGCAAGGCGCCTGGGAGCCGCTCTGGGTGGTCGACTTCCCGATGTTCGAGTACGACGACGCGGCGCAGCGCTGGAACGCGGTGCACCACCCGTTCACCAGCCCGAAGGACGGCCACGAAGACTGGCTGGAGACCGACCCCGGCCGCTGTGTGGCCAAGGCCTACGACGTGGTGCTCAACGGCATCGAACTCGGCGGCGGCTCGGTGCGCATCCACCGCGAAGAAGTCCAGAGCAAGGTGTTCCGCGCGCTCAAGATCGACGCTGAAGAGGCGCAGGCCAAGTTCGGCTTCCTGCTCGACGCGCTGCGGTACGGCGCGCCGCCGCACGGTGGCATTGCGATCGGGCTGGACCGCTTTGTGATGTTGATGACCGGTGCCGAATCGCTGCGCGACGTGATCGCGTTCCCGAAAACGCAGCGCGCCCAGTGCCTGCTGACCAGCGCGCCGGGGCCGGTTGACGAGAAGCAGCTGCGCGAGCTGCACATCCGGTTGCGGACCACGCAGCAGGCGGGCTGAGGGGGCCAGCTTGTCGCCGGCCTCGGGTCCGCGCCCGCCCAAGATTCCCGCGTCGGTGCTGGTGGTGATCCACAGCGCCGATCTCGACGTGCTGCTGATCGAGCGCGCCGACCGGCCCGGCTACTGGCAAAGCGTGACCGGCTCGAAAGACGCGGTCGACGAGCCCGCACAGACCACCGCGGTGCGCGAAGTCTTCGAAGAGACCGGCATCCGCATCGGTTCGCCCGAGGTCCCGCTGGCCCAGCTGCGCGACTGGCACCTGAGCAACGTCTACGAGATCTACCCGGTCTGGCGCCACCGTTATGCGGCCGGCGTGACGCACAACACCGAATCGGTGTTCGGCCTGCGCGTGCCGCGCGATGTGCCGGTGCGGCTGAGCCCGCGCGAGCACACCGCGCAGGTGTGGCTGCCCTGGCGCGAAGCGGCCGACCGGTGTTTTTCGGCGTCGAACGCAGAGGCCATCCTGCATTTGCCGCGCTTTGTTTGACGAGCCGCAGCCCTCAGACGGATTGACCGATGCGCCACCCGCCGCCCTCGCCGACATTTGGCCACTCCACCCTGCTGCCCACGCACGTGCTGCGGGTGGCGACCTACAACATCCACAAGGGTGTTCGGGGCATGGGCAGCAACAAGCGGCTGGAGATTCACAACATGGTGCTGGGCATCGAGGCGCTCGACGCCGACCTGGTGTTCCTGCAGGAGGTGCGCCACCTGAACCGCGCCGAGGCGCGCCATTTCCCCGACACCCACATCGGCTGGCCGCGGGTGCCGCAGGCCGAGTACCTGGCGCCCGAGGGCTACGACGTGGCCTACCACACCAACGCGGTGACGCGCCACGGCGAACACGGCAACGCGCTGCTGTCGCGCTGGCCGCTGGGCGACGTGGGCCACCACGATGTGTCGGACCACCAGTTCGAGCAGCGCGGCCTGCTGCATGTGCCGGTGCAATGGAACGGTGTGCCGCTGCACACCATCGTCGTGCACCTGGGCCTGATCCACGCCAGCCGGGTGCGCCAGGTGCAGCGGCTGGCCGAGTTCATCACCCGCGAAGTGCCGGCCAACGAGCTGCTGATCGTGGCCGGCGACTTCAACGACTGGGGCGAAAAGCTCGACCTCCCGATGCACCGTTGCGGCCTGAGCCGCGCGGTGGTGCCCGGGCAGGCGGCGGCGCGGGTGTACACGTTTCCGTCGCGCATCCCGTTGTTTTCGATGGACCGCATCTACACGCGCGGGCTGCGCTGCGTGGCGTCCTCGGTGCCGCGCGGCCCGGCGTGGGCGCGCATGTCGGACCACCTTCCGCTGCTGGCCGAGCTGGAGCTGGCCTGAGAGGCTGAGCGGGCGGGCGCCGACTCATCACAATCGCGCCATGCCCGCCCAAGCGCTGCGCCCCGACCACCAGCTGACCCTGCTCAAGAACGGCGAGGC
This sequence comes from Methylibium sp., assembly GCA_031415135.1. Taxonomy (GTDB): domain Bacteria; phylum Pseudomonadota; class Gammaproteobacteria; order Burkholderiales; family Burkholderiaceae_C; genus LGRD01. The sequence continues at coordinate 17,414 of JANORB010000148.1, read as the reverse complement.
CCTGTTCCCCGCGATGGTCGAGGCCGTCGATGCCGCGCGGTCCGAGGTGCTGCTCGAAACCTACATCTTCGAGTTCGAGGGCTCGGTGATCCCGGTGGCCGAGGCGCTGGAGCGGGCGGCGGCGCGCGGCGTCAAGGTCTGCGTGGTGGTCGACGGCGTGGGCACCGGCGAGCTTCCCGCGGCCTGGCAGCAGCGCTGGCGCGCCGCCGGCGTGCGCTGGCGGGTGTTCAACCCGGCGCAGGGCTGGCGCGTTCTGCTGCCCGATGGCTGGCGCCGCCTGCACCGCAAGCTGTGCGTGGTCGACGGCACCGTGGCCTTTTGCGGCGGCATCAACCTGCTCGACGACTATTACGACCCCAACCACGGCAAGCTCGATGAGCCTCGGCTGGACTTTGCGGTGCGTGTCACCGGCCCGCTGGTGGACGACGTGCATGGCACCATGGCGCGCCTGTGGTGGCGCCTGCAGGTGGCGCGCGAGGCCACCAAGTTCGACTTCGAAGGCGCGTTGAAGGCCGTTCGCGCCGCCGCGCACGCGGGGGTGGACATGGCGGATGCGGCGGCCGACGCGCGCCACGACGCCGTGGCCGCGCTGGTGCTGCGCGACAACGTGCGCTACCGCCGGCGCATCGAAGCCACCTACCGGATCGCCATCGCCCAGGCGCGCAGTGAAATCCTGATCGCCAACGCCTACTTCGTGCCCGGGGTCCGGCTGCAGCGCGCCCTGCTGCTGGCTGCGCGGCGCGGCGTGCGCGTCACGCTGCTGCTGCAGGGGCGCTATGAATACTTCATGCAGTACCACGCCAGCCGGGCGGTGTATGGCGCGTTGCTCAAGGCCGGCATCGAGATCATCGAATACGAGCCCAGCTTCCTGCATGCCAAGGTGGCCGTCATGGACGCGGCGCAGGGTGCCGTCGCCACCGTGGGCTCGTCCAACCTCGACCCCTTGAGCCTGCTGCTGGCGCGCGAAGCCAACGTGTTCGTGCGCAACGATGCCTTTGCCGCCGAATTGCGCGCCCACCTGATGCACGCGGTGGCGAAACAGGGCCGGCGCGTCGACCCGCAAACCCACATGCAGCGGCCGGTGACCACGCGCGCGCTGACCTGGGCGGCCTACGCGCTGATGCGTTTTGCGCTGCTGCTGACGCGAAACCGTTACTGAGGACAGGGTCTTGCAGGGCATCGACACCGCCGCGTCCGATCTCGTCGTGCAGCGGCCCGAGGGCCTGTACTGCCCGGCGGGCGACTTCCACATCGACCCCTGGCGGCCGGTGGCGCGCGCCGTGATCACCCACGCCCATGCCGACCACGCGCGGCGCGGCCATGGCCAGTACCTGGCGGCCGCGCCGGCCGAAGGCGTGCTGCGCTCGCGGCTGGGCCAGATCACCTTGCAGACCTTGCCGTATGGCGCCGAGGTGGACCACTTCGGTGTGCGCATCAGCCTGCACCCGGCCGGCCACGTGCTGGGTTCGGCGCAGGTGCGCATCGAACACGCGGGCCAGGTGTGGGTCGCGTCGGGCGACTACTTCGTCGCCGGCGAGGCCGCCGATGCGCGGGAAGACAACGCCACCTGCGCGCCGTTCGAGCCGGTGCGCTGCCACTGCTTCATCACCGAAAGCACCTTCGGCTTGCCGGTCTACCGCTGGCCCGCGCAGCGCGAGGTGTTCGACGCCATCAACGCGTGGTGGCGCGCCAACGCCGAGGCCGGCCGCGCCAGCCTGTTGATGGCCTACAGCTTCGGCAAGGCGCAGCGCATCCTGGCGGGTGTCGATTCGAGCATCGGGCCGATCGTGGTTCACGGCGCGGTGGAGCCGCTGAACGCGGCCTACCGCGCCGCGGGCGTGGCCTTGCCGGCGACCCGACTCGTCACCGATGTCAGCGACAAGGCCAGCCTGCGGCGCGCGCTGGTCATCGCGCCGCCCTCGGTGCAAGGCAGCCCGTGGCTCAAGCGCTTTGGCGACTACAGCGACGCCTTTGCCAGCGGCTGGATGCAGCTGCGCGGCGCGCGCCGGCGCCGCTCGGTGGACCGCGGCTTCGTGCTGTCCGACCATGCCGACTGGCCCGGGTTGCAGCGCGCCATCACCGCCACCGGCGCGCAGCGCGTGATCGTCACCCACGGCTTTGAGGCGGTGATGGTGCGCTGGCTCACCGAACAGGGTTTGCAGGCGGGCTCGTTTGCGACCGAATACGGCGAGCAGGCCGACGAGCTGGAGTCGGCGGCGCAGCCGAGCGTATGATTCCTACTTCGGAGTCTTACTTTTCCGCTCACTGACGTCCATTGAGGAACCGACATGCAAGTCACCGAAAAGGGTCAGGTCACCATCCCCAAGCACATCCGCACCGCGGCCGGCGTGCTGCCCGGCAGCGAGGTCGCGTTTTCGCTCGAAGCGGGCAAGATTGTCATCAGCAAGGTGGGCAGCGGCCTCAAGTCCGATCGACGCGAACAGCTTCGCGCCGCAGCCGCCAAGGTGCGCAAGAGCATGGGCCCGGAGTTCAGGCAGATGAGTGCTGACGAGGTGATGGCGTTCCTGCGTGCTGACACGCCTGTCAAGGTGGGCGGGCGTGGCAAGCGATAGGCCCATGTCTTACGACGGCGGCGCGGGCTTTCTGGTCGACAGCAACGTCTGGTTTGACTGCATTGACGCCTCCAGCCCTTGGCACGACTGGGCAGTCGACCACCTGCAGGCTTGCAGCGAGCGCGCGCCCTTGCACATCAATCTGGTGATCTACACCGAACTGCTGGTGCCCGAGCCCGGAGTGGCGGCGCTCGACGCCCTGCTCGATGTGTTCGAGACCCAGCGCAGCGCCCTGCCGTGGAGCTGCGCTGCGCTGGCCGCCAAGGCGTTCAGCCTGTACCGACAGCGTGGCGGCGTGCGCCGCTCTCCATTGCCTGATTTTTTCATCGGCGCGCACGCCGCGGTCGCAAACCTTGCGGTGCTGACACGCGACCGCACGCCCTATCGAAGCCACTTTCCGCGCCTCGCGCTCGTGTGTCCGCCCTGAATGAGGCGTTTTGCGCAGCTCTACGCCGAGCTCGACGCGAGCACCGCCACCAGCGCCAAGGTGGATGCGCTGAAACGCTATTTCGCCCAGGCCCGCAGCGCCGACGCCGCCTGGGCCGTGTATTTTCTTGCCGGCGGCAAGCCGCGCCAGGTGGTGCCCACGGCCACGCTGCGCGCGCTCGCGTGCCAGCGCGCCGGCACGCCCGAGTGGTTGTTCGAGGCCTGCTACCAGGCCGTGGGCGACCTGGCCGAGACCATCGCCCATGTGCTGCCCGCCGCGGCCGGCCTCAGCGATGTGGGCCTGGCCGACTGGGTGGAGCAGCGCCTGCTGCCGCTGCGTGGCATGGAGCCGCTGGCGCAGGCCGAACGAATCGGCGCGTACTGGGACCAGCTCGACACGCCGGGCCGCTACCTGCTGTCCAAGCTGATCGGCGGCGGCTTCCGGGTCGGCGTATCGAAACTGCTGGTGCAGCGTGCGCTGGCCGAGAACGCCGGGCTGGACGCCAAGCTGGTGGCCCAACGTTTGATGGGCTACACCGATGCCAAGAGCTCGCCCGACGCGGCGCGTTACGACGCGTTGACCCGCGCCCAGACCACGGAGGCCGCGCAAGGCGGGCAGCCGTACCCGTTTTTCCTGGCCCATGCGATCGACGCGCCGCTGGCCGCGTTCGAGCCGCGCCTGGGCCCGCCGGCCGATTGGCTGGTGGAGTGGAAGTACGACGGCATACGGGCCCAGGTCGTCAGGCGCGTCGGCCAGGTGTGGGTCTGGTCGCGCGGTGAAGAGCTGGTGACCGAAGCCTTTCCCGAGGTCGTGAAGGGCGCTGAAACCTGGCCCGACGGCACGGTGCTCGACGGCGAGATCGTGGTGTGGAAAGACCAGCGCCCGGCGCCGTTCAACCTGCTGCAGCAGCGCATCGGCCGCAAGACGCTGACCAAAAAAGTGCTCGCCGATGCGCCGGTGAGCTTGATCGCCTATGACCTGCTGGAGTGGGGCGGCCAGGATGTGCGCGAGCGCCCGCAGCATGAACGCCGCGCGCTGCTCGAACACGCGGCTTCAGGAAGTGGATTGCTGCTGTCGCCGCTCCAAACCCGCCCGACCTGGGCCGAGCTCGACACACTGCGCGGCGAGTCGCGCGCCCGCGGTGTCGAAGGCTTCATGCTCAAGCACCGCGACGCGCGTTATGGCAGTGGCAGAACCAAGGCCTGCGGCAGCTGGTGGAAGTGGAAGATCGCGCCGCTCACCATCGACGCCGTGCTGATCTACGCGCAGGCCGGCCACGGCCGGCGCGCCAGCGTCTACACCGACTACACCTTCGCCGTGTGGAGCCGGGCCCCGCGCGATGCGGCCGAAGCGCAGGCCGTGGTCGAGGCCATCGAACGGCGCGCGCCGCCGCAATCCGGTGCCTTGCAGCTGGTGGCCTTCGCCAAGGCCTACTCCGGCCTCACCGATGAAGAGTTCGGCGCGATCGACCGGATCATTCGCCAGACCACGCTGGAAAAGTTCGGCCCGGTGCGCAGCGTCAAGCCCACCCTGGTGTTCGAGCTGGGGTTCGAAGGCATCGGCCGCAGCCCGCGCCACAAGAGCGGCATTGCAGTTCGCTTTCCGCGCATGCTGCGGATCCGGGCCGACAAGCCGCTTCACGAGGCCGACACACTCGCGCATCTCGAAGCCTTGTTCACCCCACCCGCAGGCCCGCCATGACCGAACCCGCACGCAAGCGACCGCAGCGACATGCGGCCAACGTGAACCTTGCCTTGCAAGGCGGTGGATCGCACGGCGCCTTCACCTGGGGCGTGCTGGACGCGCTGCTGGAAGACGGCTCGGTCGGGTTCGACGCGGTGTCGGGCACCAGCGCCGGTGCGCTCAATGCCGCCGTGCTGGCCTGTGGCCTGGCCGAAGGTGGGCGCGACGGCGCGCGGCGCGCATTGGGCGCGTTCTGGCGCGACCTCGCGTCGTGCGGCGGCGGCTTTTCACCCGGGCCGCGCGCCGCGCTCGGCGGCTTCAACCTCGACACCCACCCGTGGTACGGCTGGCTCAACGCCTGGTCGCAGCAATGGAGCCCTTACCAGTTCAACCCGGCCAATCGAAACGTGTTGCGCGAGCTGCTGGAGCGCCATGTGCGCGAGCCGCAGTTGCGCCACAGCGCGCTGCGCCTGTTCGTCACGGCCACGTCGGTGCGCACCGGCCAGCCGCAGGTGTTCAGCGGTGAACAGCTGTCGATCGACGCGCTGCTGGCGTCATCGTGCCTGCCGCAGTTGTTCCAGGCCGTCACGATCGCCGGCGAGCCGCATTGGGACGGCGGTTATGTGGGCAACCCGGCGCTGTGGCCGCTGATCTACGGCACCGGCGGGCTCGATATCGTGCTGGTGCAGATCGACCCGCTGGTGCGCGAAGGCACACCTACCCGCGCCGCCGAGATCGCCGACCGGCTCAACGAGATCACCTTCAACGCCAGCCTGTCGGCCGAGATGCGGGCGATCGCCTTCGTCAAGAAACTGATCCAGCAGAACCGCATCGCATCGGGCCAGTACAAGGACCTGCGCCTGCACCGCATCGCCGACGACGCGGCGCTGGCGCCGCTGGATGCGTCGAGCAAGTACAACACCGACCTGAACCTGATCGAGCGGCTGTTCGGCATCGGCCGCGCCGCCGCGCAGCGCTGGTTGGTGCAGCACCGCGCGGCGGTCGGGGTGAAATCGAGCTTCGATTTCGAGGCGGTGTTCGTCAAGCCGCGCGGCTGACGCCGCGCGCCGGTCGAATCACACCAGCGTCAGCAACTCGCGCGCCAGGTCCTGCGGCAGGTCGACCATCACGTCGTGGCTGCAGGGCAGCTTGGTGACACGCCAGCCGGCGGCCCCTTCGAGCTTGGCGGCGAAGTGGCGGAACGGGCTCGGGTCCCAGCCGTCGGCCAGGATGTACAGACGCTGCGTGACCTTGGCGGCGTCGCCGGTCAACAGCAGCGGCATCTCGAACGTGGCCAGCGCCTGCGGCCGGCAGCGGCGGTCGACCCAGGCGCGGTTGGCCACGGCAATGCCGAACATCTCGGCGGGGATGGGTTGCATCAGGCCGCTGCGGCCGTCGAGCGCCGTGCCGTGAAAGCTGCCGATGAAGACCGCGGCCACCTCGGGCGGCAGCGCCTTGTTGATCAGGCCGATCAGCGAATCGCCATGCTCGGGCACGAAGGCGTCGAGGTAGACCAGCGCCTTGATGCGCTCGGCCAAACGATCGGCCACGCCGGTGATGACCATGCCGCCGTAGGAGTGGCCGCACAGGATCACGTCGTTCAGCTCTTCGAATTCGATGCAGCCGCAGACATCGCGGATGTGGGTTTCCAGCGTGATGTTCTCGGCCGACTGGTGCGAGCGCTCGCCCACGCCGGTGTGGGTGGGGGTGAAGACGGTGTGGCCGGCCGCGCGCAGCGCCGCTGCGGTGTCGCGATAACACCAGCCGCCATGCCAGGCGCCGTGAACCAGAACAAAGGTCGCCATCAAGATCTCCTCGGGTTGGGGGAGACGCAGGCTCGCGCCGGCGCAGCCCGCAGTCAACCCAGGATCAACCCGAGCCCGGGGCCACCAGCGACTGCAACGCCTCGGCCGGCCGCATCCCGCCCACCACGGTGCCGCGCCAGTTGTGCAGCGTGGGGCGGCTCAGCGAGCGCAGCCATTCCGCGTCGCCATCGTCCAGCGTGACGAAGGCCTCGATCAGCGCGGCCATCACGACTTCGGCGGCGCGCGCGTTGTTGCCATCGTCGATCTTGATCGCCACCCCGAGCCCGCGCTGCGGCAACGCGGCACAGTAAACACCTTCGGCGCCGACCTTGCAGAACACCCGCTCACCCAGGCGCTGCATCACGCGGGTGTCGAAGCGGCCGGTGCCGGCCACCATGAAAGGCGCGCTGGCCACCGCCCGGCGCAGCCGCGTTGCGGCCCGCGCGTGGCCGTCGCGCAGGCCGGCGCCGGTGCCCACGCGCGCAAACGCCAGCGCCAGGTGGTGCAACGGGATCGCGTGGGTCGGAATGGAACAGCCGTCGATGCCGCGCGGCGCGGTTGCCAGCTCGAAGCCAGTGGCGGCTTGCAGCGCGGCACTCACTTCGCGCATCACCGGATGCTCGGGCGCCACGTAGCCGCGGGCGTACTGGCGCAGGTTCAAGCCGCCGGCCGGGTTGTGCAGCGCGCAGGCCAGGCACAGAAATCCGGCGTGTTTGCCCGAGCAGTTGTTGTTCAAGGCGTCGGGCTCGCGGCCCTGCGCGGCGAGCGCGCGCACGGCCGCATCGAGATAAGGCCAGTGCGCGCCGCATTCCAGCGCACCGGCGTCCAGGCCGGCCTTGGCCAGCATGCGCGCCACCACCGCCGTGTGCGCCGCTTCACCGTTGTGCGAGGCGCAGGCAATCGCCAGTTCCTCGTCGACCAGGCCCAGCCGATCGGCCGCGCCGCTCTCCAGCAGCGGCAAGGCCTGCAACACCTTGACGGCCGAGCGCGCGAAGATCGGCCGGGCGGTGTCGCCCAGCGCCACGCGCACCGCGCCGTCGGCGTCGAGCACGGCCAGCGCGCCACGGTGGCTCGATTCGACCGCGCCACCGCGCAGCACCTCCACCAGGGTCGGATTCATGGCTTGAATGCTTTCAGGCAGCGACAAACGCGCGCAGTTCGCCCGCCATGCGCGCCAGCGACGGCTGGTGGATGTACATCATGTGCCCGGCCTCGAAGTAGCTCACGCTGATGTTCTTCAGCTGGCTCTCGCGCAGGCCCAGGTGGCTCAGCGTGTAGTCGCCCGCCGCGTGTGGCGTGGCCAGGTCGTAGTAGCCGCTGGCCACGTAGATGCGCATGTGCGGGTTGGACTGCAGCGCGCTGCGCAGGCTGGCGCCGACGTTGACGTACTTGTTCTCGAAGTCCTTCCATTTCCACTTGTCCCAGATCGGCGCGTGCACCACGTAGGGCGCGTCGCTGTCGAACTGGAGCGTGTCCTTGAGCAGCCGGTTGATGCCGCTGGCGTAGGCGCCCACCAGGTTGTCCATCGCGGCGTCGACCTCGGGCTTTTCGCCGGCGTCGTCGCGGTCGATGCCGATGAAGCGCGAATCGAGCCGGCCCACCGTCTGGCTGCGGTGGCGCAGCAGTTCCTTGAAATAGCGAAATTCGGTGGGCCGCAAATCGCACTTCAGCACGTACCCGGCCGACAAGCCCGAGTAGCGCGCCACCTGGGCCGCCATCTGTTCGCGCTCGGCGGTGGGCAGGCGCGAGCCCTGCATCAGTGCCACGGTGTAGGCGTTGTTGGCAAAAACCTCGGCCGCTTGAACCACGTCGCGCAGCGGCTGGTTCTGCAGCTCCGGCGCCAGCGCCTGGTGGTACCAGGCGGTGGCGGCATAGGTGGGCAGGAACAGTGGGTAGGGCAGCTCGTTGCCGTGGTCGAAGCTGAGCGTCTGCAGGTCGATTGCCAGCGAGACCAGCATCACGCCGTTCAGGAAGATGTCGTGCTTGCCCTGAAGGTGCGCCGACAGGCCGGCCGCGCGCGTGGTGCCGTAGCTCTCGCCGATCAGGTACTTCGGGCTGCCCCAGCGGCCGTAGCGCGTGAGGTACAGGCGGATGAATTCGCCCACCGAATCGAGGTCGCGCTGGTATTCGTGAAACTCGGTGAGCTTGTGCGATTCGAGCATGCGCGAATGGCCGGTGCCCACCGGGTCGATGAACACCAGGTCGCTGTCGGTCAGCAGCGTGTGCTCGTTTTCTGTCAACGCATACGGCGGCGGGGTGGCGTTGCCCATCTCGTCGGTGACCACGCGCTGCGGCCCCAGCAGCCCCAAGTGCAGCCACACGCTGCTGGAGCCCGGCCCGCCGTTGAAGCTGAAGGTGACGGGGCGCGCCTCGGACTTGCTCACGCCCTTCAAGGTGTAGGCGGTGAAGAACAGATGGGCGCGCGGCCTGTCGCCGCTGCGCTTGCCTTGCGAGGTGTCGCTGCCGTCGCCGCCGTGGTCGCCGCGGTTGTCGTACTCGCGCAGCAGCAAGGTGCCGCAGGTGGCGGTGTAGGCCAGCGTCCGCTCGCCCAGCACCAGCCGGTGTTCGGTGGTGACGAGGCGCTCGGGCGGCTCGGGCGGCGCAGCGCCTGGGGCGGTGGTGTGCTTGTCCTTGGGCTCGGTCATGGTGGGGCTAGAGTTCGGCGTCACTCTAACCGTCGTCCATGGCCCCGCTCCCCCGCAATTTCCCCCTGCTTGCCGGCATCGATTTCACAAGCCGGCCGAGCGCCCGCAAACCCATCACGGTGGCGCTGGGCCGCCTGGAGCACGGCGCGCTGCGCCTCGAACGGGTCGAAGAACACACCGGTTTCGAGGGCTTTTCGGCCTGGCTGCAGCGCCCCGGGCCGTGGATCGGCGCGTTCGACTTTCCGTTCGGCCTGCCGCGCGAACTGGTGCGGGCGCTCGGCTGGCCCACCGCGTGGCTGGCGCTGATGCGCCACTACGCGCAGCTGTCGCGCGCGCAGATTCGAGACACCTTCGCCGCGTTCTGCGATGCGCGGCCGGTCGGGCAAAAGTTTGCGCACCGCGCCTGCGACGGGCCCGCGGGGTCGTCGCCGTCGATGAAGTGGGTCAACCCGCCGGTGGCCTACATGCTGCATGCCGGTGTGCCCTTGCTGATCGAGGCCGGCGCGCACCTGCCCGGCCTGCATGCCGGTGACGAAGGCCGGGTGGCGCTCGAAGGCTATCCCGGCCTGCTCGCGCGCGAGTTGCTCGGGGCGCGCTCGTACAAGAGCGACACCCGGGCCAAACAGACCGCCGAGCGGCTGATCGCGCGCAAGGACCTGGTCGACGCACTGGAGCAGGGTCGCACGCGGCTGGGCCTGCGCCTGCGCGTGAGCCACGCGCAGCGCGATGCGCTGGTGGCCGATGCGTCGGGCGACCGGCTCGACGCGGTGCTGTGCCTGATGCAGGCCGCATGGGCCGCGCAACAGCCCGGCCACGGCCTGCCGGACGGCATCGACCCACTCGAAGGCTGGATCGTCAGCGCGCCGCCCACGCCGCGATGAAGCGGCGCTGTTCCTCGGTTTCCGGCGAGTGCGGCATCGTGCTGCGCTTGGCCATCACTTGCCACTTGTGGCGGATCAGCGCCAGCGCGGCGTGTGCCTCGAATCCCTGCTCGCGCAGAAAACAACCCACCACCGTGCCGGTGCGGCCGATGCCGGCGCGGCAATGCAGGTAGACGGTGCCGCCTTCGGCCAGCGCGGCGTCGATGGCGGCCAGCGTGCGGCGCATGCCCGCCACCGACGGCACGCCGAAGTCGGCGACCGAAAAACGCTGCGTCGCCGCGACGATGCCTCGGCCGGCCGCGGCGTTGGCCAGCGCCGTGGCGTAGTCGGGCAGCGCTTCGTGTGGATGCGTCAGGTCAAAGCAGTGCGTGACACCGGCGTCCAGCAGCGCCTGCATCTGCCGCGCCATCCGCCGCGGGTCGTCGGCGGCCGGGTACTCGCCGGCCAGCAGGCGGCCCGGCACCAGCCAGTAGCAATTGGTGTGCGGGCGGGGCAGGGCGTCGCCAGCGGAGTTGATGAGTTCGGGATCGAAGATCGTGACCATGAGAGTGCTCCATTCGATGCGGGTACGGCGGGCTTGCGACGCGGGGCGGCCGACGCGGATCTCACGCGGCCTGCAGTTTGCCCGCTGGCCCGTTTCGTTTGACAGGTTCCGTGCCACGGAACAAAATGACCGATGATTCGCTCGTTCCAGAACCAGGACACCGAGAGGTTGTTCCTCAGCCAGCCGGTGGCCCGGTTCCGGAACACTGAACGGGTGGCACGGCGCCAACTTTTGCAACTGCACGCCGTCACCGATCTGGCGAGCTTGAGGGTTCCGCCCGGCAATCAACTCGAAGCGCTGCGGGGTGATCGCAAGGGCCAACACAGCATCCGCATCAATGACCAGTGGCGGGTGTGTTTTGTCTGGCGGGAAGACGCGGCGCACAAGGTCGAAATCGTGGACTGTCACTAGAGGAGTGCGAACGTGCCCAAACTGCTTGATGAAATCCATCCCGGCGAAATTCTTCTCGAAGACTTCATGAAGCCGCTTGACATCAGCGCCCGCAAGCTGGCGGCGGACATTGATGTGTCTCCGAGCCGCATCAGCGAACTGGTGAACGGCAATCGCCCGATCACTGCCGACACGGCACTTCGCCTGGGCATCTTTTTCGGCATCGAGCCCCGGTTCTGGCTGAACCTGCAAGCGGAGTACGACATGCGCGTCGCGGATCGCGAACTGCGCGCGCTGATCGCGCCGCGCATCCGGGTGTTCCAGGCCGCAGCGGCTTGAGCTGGCGTGCGCACTCTCAATGCGCCAATATCTTCGACAAGAAATCCCGCGTCCGCTCACTCTTCGGATGATTGAAAAACGCGTCCGGCGTGTTCTCCTCGACGATCTGCCCGTGGTCCATGAAGATCACGCGGTCGGCCACCGAGCGCGCGAAACCCATCTCGTGCGTCACGCACAGCATGGTGATGCCCTGGCCGGCCAGCTCCTTGATCACATCGAGCACCTCGTTGATCATCTCCGGGTCGAGCGCCGACGTGGGCTCGTCGAACAGCATGATCTTGGGCGTGAGGCACAGCGCGCGCGCAATCGCCACCCGCTGTTGCTGGCCGCCCGACAACTGCAGCGGGTACTTGGCGGCCTGCTCGTCGATGCGCACACGCTTGAGCTGTTGCATTGCGCGCTCCTCGGCCTCTTTTTTCGGCACCCGGCCGACCCACATCGGCGCCAGCGTCAGGTTCTCGAGCACGGTCAGGTGCGGGAACAGGTTGAACTGCTGGAACACCATGCCGACGCATCGGCGGATCGCGTCGATCGCCTTGACGTCGTCGGTGAGTTCGGTGCCGTCGACCACCAGGCGGCCTTGCTGGTGCTCCTCCAGCCGGTTGACGCAGCGGATCAGGGTGGATTTGCCCGAGCCCGACGGGCCGCAGATCACGATGCGCTCGCCCGCGGCCACGCGCAGGTCGATGTCGCGCAGCACATGGAATTCACCGAACCATTTGTTGACGCCGGCGAATTCGATGATGGGGGCCGAATCGGTGGCTTTCATTGGCGGCGCGTCCCGGTGTTGAGGTGGCGCTCGATCCAGCGGCTGTAGCGCGACATGGCGTAGCAGAAGACGAAATAGATCGCCGCCACGAAGAGCTGGCCTTCGAAGAAGAACTTGCGCCAGTTCGCGTCGCCCAGCGCCAGCTGCAGCGCGCCGGTCAGGTCGTACAGGCTGACGATGGTGACGAGCGAGGTGTCCTTGAACGCACCGATGAAGGTGTTCATGATGGCCGGCACCACCAGCCGCAGCGCCTGCGGCAGCACGATCTTCCAGGTGGTCTGCCAGTAGCCCAGGCCGAGCGATTGCGCGGCCTCGACCTGGCCCTTGGGCAAGGCCTGCAAGCCACCGCGCACCACCTCGGCGAGGTAGGCGGCGGTGAACAGCGTCATGCCCACCAGCACGCGCACCAGCACGTCGATGGTCGTGCCCTGGGGCATGAACAGCGGGAACATGAACGAGGCCATGAACAGCACCGAGATCAAGGGCACGCCGCGAACCAGCTCCACGTACAGCACGCACAGGGTGCGGATGCCAGGCATGCGCGACTGCCGGCCCAGCGCCACCAGCACGGCGAGCGGGAACGCCAGCACCAGGCTCACGGTGGACAACAACACGGTGAGCGGGAAGCCGCCCCAGCGCGAGGTTTCCACCGGCGTCAAGCCGAACCAGCCGCCCAGCATCAGCACGAAGAACGCGGCGAGCACCACGGCCCACAGGCCGAACAACCAAGGGCGCCAGAACGGTCGATAACAACTCGCGACGATGGCGCCGATCATCAGCAGGCACGCCAGCAGCGGGCGCCACTGCTCGGCGTACGGGTAACGGCCGAACAGGATCAGGCGGTGCTTCTCGGCCACCACACCCCAGCACGCGCCGATCTCGGCCACGGCGCGGCAGGCGGCGTTGTCGGCACCGAAGACGGCGTTCACCACGCCCCACTGGATCATCGGCGGCAGGGCCCATGCCAACACGCCCAGCACCAACAGTGTGGCCAGCGTGTTGGCCCCGCCGTCGAACAGGTTGCGCTTCAGCCAGGGCAGCACGCCGCCCACGGCCATCGGCGGAGGGCGGCTGGCGACGGGCACAAAGACCGCTTCGGTGCTGGACATGGCGGGTTCTCAGCGCTCTTTGATCAACGAGCGCCGGTTGTAGGCGTTCATGAACCACGAGGTCAGCAGCGACAGCGTGAGGTAACACGCCATGATGATGGTGATGCACTCGATGGCGCGGCCGGTCTGGTTCAGCGAGGTGGTCGAAATCGACACCAGGTCGGGGTAGCCCACCGCCACCGCCAGCGATGAATTCTTGGTCAGGTTCAGGTACTGGCTGGTGAGCGGCGGGATGATCACGCGCAGCGCCTGCGGCAGCAGCACCAGCCGCACTTCCATGCGGCGCGACAGGCCCAGCGCCGCACTCGCTTCATGCTGCCCGAACGGCACGGCCTGGATGCCGCCGCGCACGATCTCGGCGATGTAGGCTGCGGTGTAGATCGTCAGGCCGAACAGCACGGTCAGGAATTCCGGCGTCACCGAGCCGCCGCCGACCACGTTCAGCTCGGTCTTTTCGGGCAGGTCCCAGCCGGCAAAGCCGCCTTCCCACAGCGGGATCGGAAACTGCAAGCCGTTCTTGCTGAAGAACACGTTGGCGGCCGGCCGCAGCGCCTCTTCGATCGGCGGCAAGGTCTCGGTCAGGATGAAGTACCAGATGAACAACTGCAACAGCAGCGGCACGTTGCGAAAGAACTCCACGTATGCGCCGCACAGTGTGCGCACCAGAAAGTTGCGCGACAACCGGCCGAGGCCGATCAGCGTGCCCAGCAGCGTGGCCAGCACGATGCCGACCACCGCCACGCGCAAGGTGTTCGACAGCCCGACCAGAAAGGCCTTGCCGTAGCTTTCGGCCGAGTCGAACGGGATGATGCTTTCGCCGATCGAGAAGCCCGCCGGCTGGGTGATGAAATCAAAGCCGCTCTGGATGCCGCGCAGCCGCATGTTGGCCAGCGTGTTGTTCAGCAGGTAAGCGCCGGCCGCGAGCAGCAGGGCGACCGCCAGCACCTGGTACAGCAGGCTTCGAAACGCCTTGCTGCGCCAGGACCAGCGGTTCTTCTTGCGGGGCGCCGCCCGGGCCGGAATCATGCGAGCCCAGGCGGAAAGTCAGCGAACCCTTGCGACCGCAAGCAACCCTTCAGCGCACCGGCGGCGCGTACATGAAGCCGCCCTTGCTCCACAGGTTGTTGGCGCCGCGCGGCAATTTCAACGCCGACGACGGGCCCACGTTGCGCTCGAAGATCTCGCCGTAGTTGCCCACTTCCTTGATGGCGCGGTAGGCCCAGTCCTTGTCCAGGCCGAGCAGCTTGCCGGTGTCTTCGGACGTGCCCAGGATGCGCTGCACCACCGGGTCTTTGCTGTCGGCCTTCATCTGGTCGACGTTGGCCTTGGTGATGCCGTACTCCTCGGCCTCGATCAGCGCAAAGACGACCCACTTGACGATGGCGAACCACTCGTCGTCACCGCGCCGCACCGACGGGCCGAGCGGTTCTTTCGAGATCAACTCGGGCAGGATGACGTGGTCTTCCGGGTTGCCGGCTTCCTTGTTGCGCACCGAGGCCAGGCCGGACGCGTCGGTGGTGTAGGCCTGGCAACGGCCGGCGAAGTAGGCCTTGTTGGTGGCCTCTTGCGTTTCGAACACCACCGACTTCAGGTTCAGGTCGGCGGCCTTGGAAAAGTCGGTCAGGTTCTTCTCGGTGGTGGTGCCGGACTGCACGCACACGGTGGCGCCCTTCAATTGTTTGGCGCTCGTGACCTTGCTCTTCTTGGTCACCATGAAACCCTGGCCGTCGTAGTAGGTGACGCCGGTGAAGTGCATGCCCAGCGACGCGTCGCGGGTGAGCGTCCAGGTGGTGTTGCGCGACAGCACATCGACCTCACCGGCCTGCACCGCGGCAAAGCGCTGCGAGGCGTTCAGCGGCACCCATTTGATCTTGCTCGCGTCGCTGAGCACGGTGGCGGTGATGGCCTTGCAGATGTCCACATCGAGCCCGGCCCAGTTGCCCTGGCTGTCGGCTGCGGCAAAGCCCGGCAGGCTCGGGTTGGTGCCGCAGATCACCTGGCCGCGTTGTTTGATGGTGTCGAGCGTCTTGCCGGCATGGGCGGCGCCGGCGAACGTGGTGAGCAGGGCGGCGGCGAGAATGAGTTTGCGCATGGACGAATCTCCTGAGTGGCTGGGGATGCCGAGCCCGCGGGGGGCGAGCCGGGATTGTGATTCATCGCATGCGCGGGTCGGCATCCGCGTAAGTACGCATCTTCGGATGGGTGAAGCAAGTCGTGGGCCTGGGCCGGCGTGAAGCGGTCAATGGTGGTTGGCCCCGGCAGGTCAACTGTCCCTCGCCAACGTGCCACTGAACAGACGCGCTGCAAGGTTCGCAGACGCGCCGGCCTTCAGGCCTGCCAGGGGTTGATCACCGCGGCGCCGGCGGCCTCGAAGGGGCCGATGTCTCGGCTGGCCACGGCCAAGCCGTTGGCCGCGGCAATGGCAGCGATGTAGCCATCGGCGCTGGCAATGGCGAAACCCGATGCCCGCGCCTTGGCCATCAGCTCTGCATAGGCTTGGGTGCAGCCCAGATCGAAGGGCAGCACGCGACCGGCAAACAGCGGCAGCACCCGCGTCTCCAGGTTCTCTTGCAGGCCGGCCCGGCGCTTGCCCGCGGGCAGCAGCGCCACGCCGGCGCGCAGTTCGGCGACCGTGATGGCCGACAGGAACAGCGTTTCGAGTGCCTGGGCGTCGATCCACCCGATCACGCGGGTGTTGGGCGACGGGCGCAGCGGCTCCGACACCACGTTGGTGTCGAGCAGGATCATTCGAAGTTCAGCGGGCGGGCGGGGGTCTTGCTGCGCACCTGCTCGAAGACGCCGAACTCCTCATCGGTCAGCTTGGCCCGCCGGCCCATGTCGGCCAGCAGCGAGCCCAGCTTCACCCGCCCGTGCGGACTGATGGCGGACTCCAGGATCTGGCGCACCTCGGCCTCCATGCTGTGGCCGTGCCGGGCGGCCCGCACGCGCAGGGCGCGGTGCACTTCGTCGGAGATGTTGCGTACCGTCAGCATGGCCATCTTCATCCCCTCGTTGTGCCGTCAATGCATGCATTTTACCCTTCCGCCTGCAATCGGGCTCCGGCCGCATGATTCGGCTGACATCCGAAGGGTCGCTCAAGGTCGGACGTCGTGCTGCCATCGAACCCGGATGCACTCCGCTCAATCCCCCCTGAACCCCGACGCCTTGACCACCGGCGCCCAGCGCTCGGTGTCGCGCTTCATCGCCGCCGTCAGGTCGGCGGGCGTGCCGCCGGTGGGCTCCAGGCCGAGCTTGCCGAAGCGCTCGCGCAATTCGGGCACGGCCAGCGCCTTGTTGATGGCCGCGTTGAGTTGGCGCACCGTCGCCTCGGGCGTCCTGGCCGGTGCGTAGACCGCGAACCAGGCCGTGCCTTCCACGCCTTTCAGGCCGGCTTCGCCGAAGGTCGGCACATCGGGCAGCAGCGGGCTGCGCTGCGCCGCCGAGGTCGCGAGCAAGCGGATCTTGCCGCTGCGCTGCAGCTCGATCTGGTCCACCAGCGTGTCGATGCCGGAGCTCACCTGGTTGCCCACCAGCGCCGTCATCAGCGGCCCGCCGCCGTTGTAAGGCACGTGCACCAGATCGAGCCCGGCATCGCGCGCCAGCATCACGCCGAAGAAGTGCGGCAGGCTGCCGGGCGCCGGCGTGCCGTAGTTGGCCTGCGTCGGGTTGGCCTTGAACCAGGCCACCAGCTCCTGCAGGGTCCGGGCCGGGTGCGTGGCGTTCACCGACAGCGCGAACTGGAAATTCGCCACGTGGGCCACCGGCGCGAAGTCGGCCACCGGGTCGTAGGTGAGCTTGGAAAACACCAGCGGCGCCAGCACCGGCACGACGATCGGCGTGATCAGGATCGTGCTGCCGTCGGCCGGCGCGTTTTTCAGCATCTCGGCGGCGATGCGGCCGGCGGCGCCGGGTTTGTTGTCCACCGTCACCGGCTGCTTCAGCTCGTCCTTCATGCGCTCGGCCAGCAGCCGCGCGGCGGTGTCGGTCGACGCGCCGGGCGCAAAGCCGACCAGCAGCTTGACGGGTTTATCGACCTGCGCGAACGAGGCGAGCGACAACAGCGCGAGTGACAACGCGAGGGTCAGTTTTCTGAATGCTTGCATGGGTCTCTCCGTGCGCCGGTCAAAACCGGCAAGGTGTTGTGAATGGAAGTTTCATACGTTGAAGGCCTAGCCAGCTCCGGCGGCCCCGAGTCATGCGTGCACATTCGCGAGGATGTGGGCGAAGCGTTGACAGGGGGACGCGCGGG
>JANORB010000147.1:0-6630 GCA_031415135.1 Methylibium sp. | reverse complement strand
CGCGACCTTCACGCCTGTTCATCGGTTCGCGCCGGTCCGCAGTCCCGCTGCGGAAGCATCCAGCCCCTGTCCCACTTCAACGATCCGATCCCGGCGCCCGCGTCGGGCCAGTCCCGTCCACGACCTCGCCCCACCGCACGCACCATGTCCAGCTTCTCGACCTTCCTTCGCTCCGGCCACTGGCCCACGCTGGCTGCGTCGTTCCTCTATTTCACGTTCTCCTGTTGCATCTGGGTGCTCAACGGCGCGATGGCGCCGTTCATCAGCGAGACCTACAACCTCACGCCATCGCAAAAAGGCCTGATGCTCGCCATTCCCATCGTGGCCGGCGCGCTGATGCGCTTTCCGCTCGGGGTGCTGGCGCAGTACATCGGCCGCAAGAACGCCACGCTGGTCGAAATGGGGCTGATCGCGCTGGCCATGCTGTTCGGTTTTTTCATGGTGAACAGCTTCAACGACCTGCTCGCGATGGGCGTGCTGCTGGGCATTGCGGGCGCCAGCTTCGGCGTGGCGCTGTCGCTCGGCTCGGGCTCGTTCCCGCCGCGCCACAAGGGCCTGGCGATGGGGTTGGTGGGGGCCGGCAACGTGGGCACGGCGCTGTCGGTGCTGGTGGCGCCGCCGCTGGCGCAGGCCTTCGGCTGGCAGGCGGTGTACGGCTTCGCGGCGGCGGCGATCTGCGTGCCGATGGTGGTGATGATCTTGTTTGCCGAAGAGCCCTCCGATGTCGACCGCCACGCCAGCCTGCGCGAGCACGTGGCCTGCCTGTTCGAAAAAGACGGCTGGGCCTTCAGCCTGATCTACGCCATCACCTTCGGCGGCTTCATCGGCCTGGCCACGTTCTTGCCCACCTACTACTTCGACCAGTTCCACGTGAGCAAGGTGCAGGCCGGGCAGCTGACGATGCTGGCGGCCTTCATGGGTGCCTCGGTGCGCATTTTTGGCGGCTGGATCTCGGACCACTGGGGCGGCATCAACACCTTGACCACGGTGCTGCTGACCGTGCTGGTCACGCTGGTGCTGTGCGGGCTGGCCGACGCCTCGCTGGTCGCGTCGACCTTGCTGTTCATGGTGTGCTTTGCGGCGCTGGGCGCGGGCAACGGCGCGTTGTTCCAGCTGGTGCCGCTGCGCTGGCCCACCAGCACCGCGGTGGCCGGCTCGATGATCGGCGAGGTCGGTGCGCTGGGCGGTGGGCTGGTGCCTTATTCCATGGGCTTGTCCAAGCAGTATTCAGGCAGCTACCTTTGGGGCTTTGTGCTGTTTGCGGTGCTCGCTGTCGGCGTGCTGCTGATGATGCGCAAGATGCAGTTGCGCTGGACGCGCACCTGGGCCGAGAAGGGCGGTCGCGCGCGCGTGACGCAGGCCGGCGCGTTGTCCGAGATGACCGACATGACCGACATCAGCGGCGCGCGGCGCACCCCGCGATGAGGCGCAACGAAGTGGCTCGTCGCGCGTGGTGGCGCTGCGCGCCCGCTTCAGCGCGGCAGGAACAGCAGCCACACGATCAGCAGCGCGTTGAACGCCAGCGCGATCGCCAGCGCGATCTTCCACATCGCCGCCGGGTCGCGCGCCATCAAGGGCGTGGCGTGGCGCGCGCCGAGCGGGCGCGAGGCGCCGCGCTCCAGCGCCAGCACCAGTTCCTCGGCGGTTTCGAAGCGCTGTGCGCGCTCACGCGCCACCGCTTTGAGCAGCACATGGTCGAGCCAGATCGGCACGTCGGGCCGCAGGCGCGACGGGGCCACCGGGTCGCGCCTGAAACGCGCCACCTGGTAGGGCTCGATCTCGCCATAGGGCAGCCGGCCCGTGAGCCACTGGTACAGCGTGACGCCCAACGCGAACAGGTCGCTCATCGCATCCGCCCGGGCGGTGTGCGGGTCGTCGCTCCACTGCTCCGGGTTCATGTAGCTGGGCGTGCCCGCGTGCAGGCTGCGCGTGGCCGCGGGCTCCAGGCCGGACAAGGCCACGCCCAGGTCCAGCACACGCCAGCGGCCGTCGTCGCCGCGGTGCAGGTTGGCCGGCTTGATGTCGCGGTGGATCACGCTCTGGCGGTGCAGGCGGCCCAGCGCCCGGGCCAGCGCAATCGCCGCTTCGACGATCTCGTGCACCGCAAAGCGCCGGTCTTGCGTGAGCCACTGTTCCAGCGTCTGCCCGCTGTGCCAGTCGTAGACAAAGTAGAACGCGCTGGCGTCGCGCGGTTCACGCGCCCGCACAAAGCCCTGGCCCTGGCGCTCGGTCACGCGCGCGCCGAGCCAGGCCTCGTGCGCCAGCATGGCGCGTTCCTCGGGGTCGTTGGCGCGCGCCACGCTGAGCGTCTTCAAGGCCACCAGTTCGCGCGTGGCCAGGTCGCGCGCCTGCAGCAGGCGGTGCACGCCGTTGTCGAGCACCAGCGCGGTGATGGCGTAAGCGTCGAGCAGGTCGCCGGTCTTGAGCCGGGGCGGCACGGGCAGTTGCCTGGCCAGCCGCAGCATGTCATGCAGCTGCGCGCTGGACAGCCCGCGCACCCGAACCACCAGCGCCGTGGCGTTGTCGCGGCTGCCGGCCGCCAGCGCCTCCTTGACGAGCGCCGCGCTGGCTTCCTGCGCGCTGCCCTGCTGCGCCAGTTCGATGAAGCGGTCGCGCTTGAGCGCCATGTGCACACCGTCGCTGGTGAGCACGAACGAATCGCCGGCATGCAGCTCGCCCTGCGTGTAGTCGACGCGCACGCCGTCGTCCAGGCCGATCGCGCGGGTCAGGCCGCGGCTCAGGTCGGGGTGGTCGAGCGAGTGGTCCTGGGTCAGCAACTGGCACCGTCCCTGGCGCATCAGCCAGGCGCGGGTGTCGCCCACATGCGCCACGGTCCACGAATGGCCTTGCAGCGCCAGCGCGGTCAGCGTGGTCAGGGCCGAGCCTTCGCGGTCGCCCTGGCGGCGCCGGTTGTGGTCGGCCAGCCAGTCGTTCTGGGCGCCGATCAGGCGGTCGAGCACGACCGTGGTTTCCCAGGTGGCGGGCACGGCGCCGTAGTCGGTGACCAGGCTCATCACCGTGGTCTGCGCCGCTTCCAGGCCGCGCCCGCCGGACGACACGCCGTCGGCCACCGCAGCGATCAGCCCGCGTGTGTCATCGGTGCTGGCGGCGGCGAAATCCTCGTTGCGCTCGCGCTGCCCGCGTTCGCTGGCGTGGCCGATGTCGACATCAAAGCTCATGTGGGCTCAATCGTGTTTGCGGTTTCGGAGATCAGACCATGAAAAAGATGAAACTCGTCGTCGTCGGCAACGGCATGGCCGGCATTCGGGCGGTCGAAGAGCTGCTGAGACTGGCGCCCGACCTGTACCAGATCACCGTGTTCGGCGCCGAGCCGCACCCCAACTACAACCGCATCCTGCTCAGCCCGGTGCTGGCGGGTGAGCAGACGGTCGACGAGATCATCCTCAACCCACTGAGCTGGTACGCCGAGCACGGCATCACGCTGCACACCGGCTGCAAGGTGGTCGACGTGCTGCGCGGCCGGCGCATCGTGCGCGCGGTGGGCGCCGACGGCAGCGAGATGGAAGTCGAGTACGACCGGTTGCTGCTGGCCACCGGCTCGCATCCGTTCATCCTGCCGGTGCCGGGCAAGGAGCTGGAGGGCGTGATTGCCTACCGAGACATCGCCGACACGAACACCATGATCGAGGCCGCCGCGAAGTACCGGCACGCGGTCGTCATCGGCGGTGGCCTGCTCGGGCTGGAAGCCGCCAACGGCCTGATGCTGCGCGGCATGCAGGTGACGGTGGTGCACATCATGCCGTGGCTGATGGAGCGCCAGCTCGACGACGTGGCTGCGCGCATGCTGCAAAGGTCGCTCGAAGACCGGGGCCTGAAATTCATGATCGGCGCCCAGACGCAGGCGCTGATCGGCGGCAAGGACGCAAGGGTGATGGCGGTGCAGTTCAAGGACGGCAGCGAGATCCCCGCCGACCTGGTGGTGATGGCCGCCGGCATCCGCCCCAACACCGAACTGGCCCTGAAGATCGGCCTGCACTGTGGACCTGAAAACCGCGGCGGCATCGTCGTCAACGACACCTTGCAGACGGTGACCGACCCGCGCATCTATTCGGTCGGCGAATGCGCCGCCCACCGCGGTATTGCCTACGGCCTGGTGGCGCCGCTGTTCGAGCAGGGCAAGGTGTGCGCCACCCACCTGGCGCAGTTCGGCATCGGCCGCTATACGGGGTCGCAAACCTCGACCAAGCTCAAGGTGACGGGCATCGACCTGTTCTCGGCCGGCAACTTCATGGGCAAGGCCTCGGGCCGCGCGGAAGACAGCGACTGCGAAGAGATCGTGATGAGCGACCCCTACGGCGGTGTCTACAAGAAGCTGGTGATCAAGGACGACAAGCTGATCGGTGCCTGCATGTATGGCGACACGGTCGACGGCAGTTGGTATTTCAAACTGCTGCGCGAGGGCCGCAAGATCGGCGACATCCGCGACAAGCTGATGTTCGGTGAATCGAACATCGGCGACACCGGCCACGAAGGCCACAGCCGGGCCGCCGCGATGAATGATGCCGATGAAGTGTGCGGCTGCAACGGCGTCAACAAGGGCACGATCTGCAAGGCCATCAAGGGAAAGGGGCTGTTCACGCTCGAAGAAGTGCGCAAGTGCACCAAGGCCAGCGCCAGCTGCGGCTCGTGCACCGGGCTGGTCGAGCAGTTGCTGATGTTCACCGCCGGCGGGGACTACTCGGCCGCGCCCACCAAGAAGGCCATGTGCGGCTGCACCGAGCACAGCCACCAGGAAGTGCGCGACGCCATCAAGGCCGAGAAGTACCTCAGCATCGATACCGTTTATCACAGCATGGGCTGGCGCACGCCCAACGGTTGTTCGAGCTGCCGGCCGGCCGTCAACTACTACCTCATCAGCACCTGGCCGAAAGAGGCCAGCGACGATCCGCAATCGCGCTTCATCAACGAGCGCAGCCACGCCAACATCCAGAAGGACGGCACGTATTCGGTGATTCCGCGCATGTGGGGCGGCGAGACCACGGCCAGCGAACTGCGCCGCATTGCCGACGCGGTGGACAAATACAAGATCCCCACCGTCAAGGTCACCGGCGGCCAGCGCATCGACCTGCTGGGCGTGAAGAAGGAAGACCTGCCCGCGGTGTGGAAAGACATCGGCATGCCCAGCGGCCACGCCTACGCCAAGGCGCTGCGCACCGTGAAGACCTGCGTGGGCAGCGAGTGGTGCCGCTTCGGCACGCAGGACAGCACGCAGATGGGCAAGGACCTGGAGCGCGCGATGTGGCGCATGTACGCGCCGCACAAGGTCAAGTTCGCGGTCAGTGGCTGCCCGCGCAATTGCGCCGAGTCGGGCATCAAGGACGTCGGCATCATCGGCGTCGACTCGGGCTGGGAGATGTACGTGGGCGGCAATGGCGGCATCAAGACCGAGGTGGCGCACTTCTTCGTCAAGCTCAAGACGCCAGCCGAGGTGCTGGAGTACACCGGCGCGTTCTGCCAGCTCTACCGCGAGGAGGGCTGGTACCTGGAGCGCACCGTGCACTACGTGGCGCGTGTCGGGCTCGACCATGTGAAGAAGAAGATCCTCGATGACGCCGAAGGGCGCAAGGCCTTGTGGGAGCGCTTGCAGTTTTCGCTCGACGGCGAGCCCGACCCGTGGTTCGAGTTCGACAAGGCGGCCATCGACCAGCGGCAGTTCGTGCCGCTGCTCCCGGCATAGCCGCTGACCACTCCCTCTCCCGCTGGGAGAGGGCCGGGGTGAGGGCAGCGCGCACCACCCCCCTTGCACGAGAAAAGCCGAAATGAACTGGAAACCGATCTGCCAACTCGACGACATCATCCGGCTCGGCTCGCGCCGTGTGCAGCGCGCGCAAGGCCATGACGTGGCACTGTTCCGCGCCGCCGACGACCAGGTGTTTGCGCTGCTCGACCGTTGCCCGCACAAGGGCGGGCCGCTGAGCCAGGGCATCGTGTTCGGCCACAGCGTGGCCTGCCCGCTGCACAACTGGACGATCCAGCTGAGCGACGGTTGTGCCAGGGCGCCGGATGTTGGCTGCACCGTCAGCTTCAAGGTCAAGGTCGAACACGAGCATGTGTACCTGGATGCCGATGAGCTGAGCACGCTGGCCATCGACACGGCCCTCAGCGCCACCGCAAAGGCGAAGGCGGCGGCGTGATTCCCATCGCCCCTGTCGTCGCTGCCGCGCAGGAAACCAGGTCCACCTGCCCCTATTGCGGGGTGGGCTGCGGTGTGATCGTGGAGTCACAGGGCGCGCAGATCACCGGTGTGCGTGGCGACCCCGACCACCCCGCCAACTTCGGCCGCCTGTGCAGCAAGGGCAGCACCTTGCACTTGACGGCATCGAGCGCGATCACGCTGCAGACCCGGCTGCTGCAACCGATGCGCCGCTCGTCGCGCGACTCGGCGCTGCAGCCCGTGGGCTGGGACGACGCGCTGGACCACGCGGCCGAGCGCTTCGCCAGGGTCATCGAGCAGCACGGCCCGGACGCGGTGGGTTTCTACCTGTCGGGCCAGCTGCTGACCGAGGACTACTACGTCTTCAACAAGCTCGCCAAGGGCTTGATAGCCACCAACAACGTCGACACCAATTCGCGCCTGTGCATGAGCAGCGCGGTGGCAGGCTACAAGGC
>JANORB010000146.1:0-24395 GCA_031415135.1 Methylibium sp. | reverse complement strand
GAGTGCGCTTGCTATCCAGGTTCGGGACACATCGATCCGACTTTATGCCGCGGCTGCTGCGATCGCCCGCAAGAAGGGCATCATCATTGCCGACACCAAGTTCGAGTTTGGGCTGGATTCGAACGGGACGCTGACGCTGATGGACGAAGTTTTGACGCCTGATTCATCGCGATTCTGGGATGAAGAGGGTCTGACGGAAGGGGTAATCCCGTTGAGCTTTGACAAACAGTTCGTCCGCGATTGGCTGGAACAGGCGGAGGTCGATGGGCAGCCTTGGAACAAGCGCACTCCGGCCCCGGATCTACCTTCTGCGGTGATTTCGAGTATGGCAGCGAAGTATCGAGTTGCTTTGAAGCGATTTATCACATGAGACCCGTGCCTTCTCGATTGTTGAGGGAACTTGAGTCTGCGATATCTGTCGCTCCAACTGGAATAGTCGCCGATTGCGCTCGAGCGGAGTTGGCTTGCTACTTGGCTCGGCAGGGGCGACTGGATGAGGCTCGGTCAATAGTCACTGAGTTGCGCCAGAAATATGGCCAAATGCCAAACGTCGCGATAAGTGCTTGGCTTAGCCTTGCCGAAGGTATTGAACTATATTTTAGGAACTTGAGTACTGGATCTCGCGACAAGGTTATGCGGTCTCATGCGCTGAGCACAGCCGCAGGATTGGTGAAGATGCAAGCGCTATCCGCAGCGTGGCTGTCTCAAATGGATTTCACCAAACTTGCCATCGAACCTCTTGCGCAACATGCGAAGCAAGCGCTGAAACTCGCCGAACCGGATGATCACTCGGCGCGTTCAAGGGCGAGCCTTGTATTGGCTCAGGCTTTGCACGTTGCGGGCCGGTGGGATCTTGCCGCACCGTGGTACCGTCGTGCCCACACTCACGCTACGGCTCAAGGTGACGATGCTACGGTGAGTGCGCTCATGCACAACATGGTCTGCATGAGATTGGACAATTTGCGCCAGACCAAACTTAGTGGTGTCGGGGATGCGAGTGGCAGCAACCTTGTCCTGCCAGGCACGGAGTCTGCTGGCAGATTTGATGAGCTGATTGGGGCATCCAGTCTCAGCGCCCTCAAGCCGCTTTTGCGCGCAAGGATTCTCTCATTAGAAGGCAGACCGGCCGAGGCGCTGATCCTCTATGAGGAGCACATGTTGACTGACGTTGACCACGGATTCTCCCGAATGAAGTCTGACATGCTCTCGGACGTCGCGTGGTGCCGAGTTCAACTGCAACAATCCGAACTCGCTCTCGCTGCCGCAGTTTCAGCGGAGGGCAATCTCAATTCGGAGACCCAGATAGATGATCGAGCCGCTACGCACACCCGCCTAGGTTGGTTTTACCTTGCCATTGGACAAATGGAAGAGGCTCTTCGACAAGAAACTCTTGCATTGCAGGCATGGGACACATACGTTGGGATGCAGGTGCAGATTGTAGAACTTCTTAGTACCGTCACAGAAAGCGGGTGAATTCTCTCCGTTTCCGAAATTGAATCGTATTCGGACTGTGTAATTCAAATGCGCTTCGTTATCTCAAAACAACGCCATACTCAACCTCCTCCGATACGCATCCACCACCGGATCCGCAGACGCGGTGTTTACTTTCCCGGCAATCTCGAGCGCTCCTTTTGGCGCGGTGGATTCGCTCTTTGCAGCAGCTGGTTTGCTCATCATTTCCAGGATTGCAACGTAGGTCTTTCTGGCCAGTTCTCCGTTCCATGCTTTGTCGCGCATCACGATCTCCAGCAACTCATCCATCGCGGCGGTGAAATTGCTGGATGCGAAGTGAATCTGGGCGAGTTCGAAGCGGGCGTCGAAATCGCGCTTGTTCGTGACGAGGGCCGCCGTCAAGACCTCTTCGGATCGCGCGCTGGGGGCGCGTTCGCAGGCCGCGAGCCAAAGGCCACACGCCGTGAGGCGCGCGTCAGGCATCACCTTCGACGCAACCGGGTCAAACGCCCGCCGCGCTTCGGCGATTCGCCCACTGCCGAGCAATGCGCGCAAGTAGTCGACGCGCGCCGCGTCGTTGCTCGGGTTGATGGCGACCGCTTCCTGCAGTTTCTCGAGTGCGGCGTCCACGTCGCCGACCGCCAGCAGTTCCTCGGCTTCCTGGGCCTCTTCGCCGGCTGCCACCTCTTCGGGGCTGGGCACGTGCTTGTCGAGGAACTTGCGAATCTCGGCCTCGGGCAGCACACCCACGAATCCATCCACCGGCTGGCCACCCTTGAACATCACACAGAACGGAATGCTGCGCACGCCAAACATTTGTGAAAGCTGGCCGGCGATGTCGGGTTGATCGTCGGAGTTGAGCTTGGCCAGCTTGAAGCGGCCGGCGTAGGCGACCTCCAACTTCTCGAGCATTGGCCCCAGCGCTTTGCAGGGGCCGCACCACGGCGCCCAGATGTCGAGCAACACCGGCTGCTCGACCGATGCATTGATGAGGTCGGCTTCGAAGTTCTGAATCGAAATATCGAGCATGTTCACGGGTTCCGGGTGAGTCGTTCGCGTTTGAGGATGATGGTGCCGAGCCGCCTACAATTCAAGGCTGATCAAACACCTGGAGCGGTTCGCATGAACCACGCGCCCGTGGTGGTCGGCGTGGTGATGGGTTCCAGCAGCGACTGGGAAACCTTGCGCGCCGCCACCGAGATTCTCGCCGAGTTCGAGGTGCCGTTCGAGTCGCTGGTCGTCTCGGCGCATCGCATGCCCGACGACATGTTCGCGTACGCGCAGGCGGCCGCCGGGCGCGGGCTCAAGGCCATCATCGCCGGTGCGGGCGGCGCCGCGCATTTGCCCGGCATGCTGGCGGCCAAGACGCTGGTGCCGGTGCTCGGTGTGCCGGTGGTCAGCAAACATTTGCAGGGTGTTGATTCGCTGCATTCCATTGTTCAGATGCCCAAGGGGATTCCGGTCGCCACTTTTGCCATCGGGGTGGCGGGCGCGGCCAACGCAGCGCTGTTCGCGGTCGCGATGCTGGCCAACGAAGACCTCGCGCTGCGCGCCAGGCTTGAGGCCTACCGCGCGCGGCAGACCGACGCGGCACGCGCCATGACGGCGCAACTGCGATGAGTCGCTTCATTGCGCCGGGCGCAACCCTGGGTGTGATGGGCGGCGGCCAGCTCGGCCGCATGTTCGTGCACGCGGCCCAGCAGATGGGTTACTTCACGGCGGTCCTCGACGCCGACCCCGCCAGCCCGGCCGGGTTGGTGGCCCAGTACCACATCCAGACCGACTACCTCGACGAGCAAGGTCTGGCGCAGTTGATGCAGCGCTGCGCCGCCATCACCACCGAATTCGAGAACGTGCCGGCGCTGGCGCTGGTCACGCTGGGCGCGCAGAGGCAGGTCGCGCCGAGCGCGCAGTCGGTCGCGATTTGCCAGGACCGTGCGGCCGAGAAGGCGCAGTTCGTGCGCAGCGGCGTGGCGTGCGCACCGCACAGGCTGATCGCCACGCAGGAGGTGCTGGCCACCGTCGGCGACGATTTGCTGCCCGGCATTCTGAAGAGTTCGCGCCTGGGTTACGACGGAAAGGGCCAGGTTCGGGTCGAGACACGCGCGGAACTGCCGGCGGCATGGGCTTTGCTCAAGGGCGTGCCTTGCGTGCTGGAGCGCTTGCTGCCGCTGGCGCACGAGATCAGCGTGGTGGTCGCGCGCAGCGCGGACGGCGAATTGGTGCATTTCCCGGTGCAGCAGAATTTGCACCGTGGCGGCATCCTTGCCGTCACCCAGGTGCCGGCGGTCGACGTGGCGGTCGAGGTTCAGCGCGCCGCCGTCGCGGCGGCGCGGCAGCTTGCCGAATCGATGGAGTACATCGGCGTCTTATGCGTCGAGTTCTTCGTGCTGGAAGATGGCTCGCTGGTGGCCAACGAGATGGCGCCGCGCCCGCACAACTCGGGCCACTACAGCATCGATGCCTGCGATGTGTCGCAGTTCGATTTGCAGGTGCGCGCGGTGACCGGTGCGCCGCTGGTGGCGCCGCGGCTGCATTCGCCCTGTGTGATGCTCAATCTGATGGGTGATTTGTGGTTCCGCCACGGCGAGTGCGAGCTCGCCCCCGACTGGGCTGCGGTGCTGGCGCTGGCCGGTGTTCACTTGCACCTGTACGGCAAAGCCACGGCCCGGCCGGGGCGCAAGATGGGGCACCTGACGGTCACCGCGGAAACCGCGGAGGCTGCTCGCGCGGTGGCATTGCAGACCGCCGCGCTGTTGGGGATCGAGGCCTTCTGAACCGTGCTGCTTGACGGAAACGATGCTGCGGCCATCGAGCGCGCGGCGGCCACGCTGGCTGCCGGAGGGCTGGTGGCATTCCCCACCGAAACGGTCTACGGCCTGGGTGCGCGCGCTGACGACGATTCGGCGGTGGCCCGGATCTTCGGCGCGAAAGGTCGGCCGGCCGACCATCCGTTGATCGTCCATGTGGCCGACCCGGCCGACGCGGACCACTTTGCCGCCCGGCTGCCCGCGGTTGCGCGGCGCCTGATCGCCGCGTTCTGGCCCGGTCCGCTGACGGTCATCGTCGAGCGGGCTGTCGGCATCGCTCAGGCGGCGGCGGGCGGGCAGGGCAACGTCGGCCTGAGATGCCCCGCACACCCTGTGGCCAGGGCCATGCTGGTGGCGGCGCGCGGGCGCGGGGTGGACGGTGTGGCCGCGCCGAGCGCGAACCGGTTCGGCCGCATCAGCCCGACGCGGGCCGCGCATGTGACCGAGGAGTTCGGCGACTCGTTGCTGGTGCTCGACGGTGGCGCCTGCCGGCTCGGCATCGAGTCCAGCATCATCGATTGCTCGCGCGAGCGACCGGTTTTGTTGCGCCCCGGCGTGTTGACCCGTGCGCAACTCGAATGGGCGGCCGGTGAACCGTTGCACGAACCCGACTCGGAAGCACCGCGCGCCTCGGGCACCTTGCAGTCGCACTACGCGCCACGCGCAACGCTGCGGCTGATGCCGACCGCGACGCTGGCCACGGCGCTGCAACTGCTCGGGTCGCTGCCGCCGAGGCTGGCGGTATATTCCCGCAGCCTGCCGGCCAACACCGCCCCAGGCGTGTTGCAACGGCGCATGCCGTCGCGGCCCGAGGCGGCGGCACATGAGTTGTTTCAGGTCTTGCGCGAACTCGATGCCGAGGGCGTGCAGATCATCTGGGTGGAAGAGCCGCCGCCCGCACCCGAATGGGACGGCGTGCGCGATCGCCTGCAGCGTGCGGCAGCGTCTTGATGCGCCGCGCCGGATTGGAATTTTCTTGGAGCATGGAATGAGATTCAGGACGAATGGCGCACGCCGCGCAAGGCTGGGGGCCGCTGCGTTGAGCTTGGCCTTGTTGACGTCTTGCGGCGGTGGAACGCAGGTCGAGCGCTTTGTCCCGACACGCCTGGTCGTGCTGGGCGACGAGACCAGCGTGATCAACGCCGACGGCAGCAAGTACAGCGTCAACGCCACCGTGTCGGCCACCGATCTGAGCCTCGATTGCAAGGCCAACCCGATCTGGGTGCAGGTGCTGGCCAAGTTCTACGGCTTTGTTTTCGCCCAATGCAATGCAGCCGCGGCCGCGGTCACCGGTGTCATCTACGCAAGCCCCGGCGCCAAGGTGGCCTCGATGGCTGCCCAGGCTGCGCAGGCGGGCACGTTCATCGGCACCGACCTGGTGACCATCCTGGCCGGCGCCAACGACATCGTTGACCAATACAAGCGCTACCCGGGTGTCGGCGAAACTCAGCTGACGGCTGAACTGGAGGGGACCGCTGCGGCGCTGGCGTTGCAGGTCAACGCCATTGCCGCCGCCGGCGGCAAGGTGCTGATCTCGACCGTGCCCGACCTGGGCCTGACACCCTACGCACTGGCCGAGAAGGCGGCCAACACCGACACCGACCGGGCCGCGCTGTTGACCCGGCTCACGTCACGGTTCAACGCCCGGCTGCGCGCCAACATCGACAACGACGGCCGCCGCATCGGCCTGCTGTTGGGCGACGAGATGGTGCAGATCGTCGTCAAGTTTCCGGGCAACTACGCATACGCCAACGTCACCGCCGCCGCTTGCCTGAGCAGCGCCGCGCTGCCGGCCTGCACGACAGCCACCCTTCAACCGGCCAACGGCACGACCGCTGCGGCGGGCTCGTTTTCCTGGCTGTGGGCCGATGCGCTGCACCTCAGCCCCGGCGGCCACAACCAGCTCGGCGCGCTGGCTGCGACGCGCGCGGCCGGCAACCCGTTCTGATTCGTCAACGCCTGCGCGCGTCGATCACGATCTTCATCAGCAGGATGCCCGCGGCCAGCACCAGCGTGACCAGGTTGGCCGCGATCAGGGGCCAGGCCTTCAGCATCACGCCATAAACCAGCCACAACAGCACACCGAGCGTGAAAACGGCATACATGCCGAGCGAGATTCCGCTGACGTTGCGGGTTCGAAAGGTCAGCCAGGCCTGCGGCAGGAAGGCTGCGGTGGTCAGGCTGGCGGCGGCATAACCGAGCCAGTCCATCAAGGTGAGCGTTGACATGGCGGGGGTGAGTCAGTTGGGCGGATCAGCCGGCGGCAGCGTGTCGTTGATGGTCCACTGCACCAGGGCATCGAGCACCGGCCGCGCCGCGTTCGCGTTGGGGTGGTTGATGATGGCCACCAGCACATGGCGGCGGCCGGAGTTCGAGAGCACGTAGCCGGCCACGCCGGCCACGTCGCGCAGCGAGCCGGTCTTCAGGTGCGCGCGGCCGATCGTGGCGCGCGACCGGCGCAGCGTGCCGTCGACGCCGCTGAGCGGCAACGAGCTCAGCACCTCCGGCATCACCGCGCTGGCCCATGCGGTTTGCAGCAGGCGCGCGAACACCTGGGCGCTGGCGCGCGAGTCGCGCGACAGGCCGGAGCCGTTGTCGACGATCACATTCGCGGCCACAGCGCCCAATCGGTCGGTCATCCAGGTCTTGAGCACGTCGCGTGCCAGCTCGGGCGTGCCGGCGCCGCGCTGGGTCAGCGCCAGCGTCAGGAACAACTGCTGCGCCATCACATTGCTGCTGAACTTGTTGATCTCCCGCACCACTTCGGCCAGCGCCGGCGAGTTGACTTCGAAGCTGGGTTTGGCCGCCGGCGCCATGCCATCGCGCACCACGCCGCTGAACTTGCCGCCCATCTCGCGCCACAGTCCGACCAGGGCCCGTTCGTTGTAGGCCTTCGCGTCGGCGTGCGCCAGCGCCCACAGCCTTTCGCCGCAGGACGAGGCAAAGCTGCCATTGAACCGAATCCGCAGCGGGTCCACCACATCGACCTTCAGCGCGCCGCGCCAGTCGTTGCACGCACCGTCGACGAGCGGCACGTTCGGCTGCTCGACCCGAACCCCGGCCAGGCTGGGGTCGACACCGACCCATGCCACGCCGCGCACCGGGTCGGGCGCGATGGTGAGCACGACCGACTTGTAGTTGAGCAGCAGCGCATCGGCGCCCACGTTGTAGGGCCGCAGCGGCTCGCCGTCGAAGTCGCCCGGGTTCTGCTCGGGCGCGGCGAAGGCGCTGCGATCGAGCACGATGTCGCCGCGAATCTCGTTCACGCCCATTTGCTGCACACGGCGCAGCAGCAGCCACATGCGTTCGAGCACCAGCTTGGGGTCGCCGTTGCCCTTGATCACCAGGTTGCCGTCGAGCACGCCGTCTTTCACGCTGCCTTGCAGCCAGACCGGTGTGGTCCAGGTCCAGGCCGGGCCCAGCAACTCCAGTGCCGCCACCGTGGTGAACAGTTTCATCAGCGAAGCCGGGTTCACCGGCTGCTCCGCCTGCCAGGCCAGCCTGGTACGGCGCGCCCCCACTTCCTGCACGATGAGCACCAGCGCCTCGGCCGGCACCCTGGCGCGCTCCAGCGCCGCCTCCACCTCGACCGGCAGCGCGCGCGGCGCGGCCCACGGGGCCGGGTGCATCCCGGCGCAAACAGCCAGCACGCCAGTTCGGAGCAGCGTCATCCACATGATTCGATGATCGCACGCCGCTAAACTTCGGTGATGACCTCCAGCGCGCAGTCGGA
Organism: Methylibium sp.; assembly: GCA_031415135.1. GTDB lineage: Bacteria > Pseudomonadota > Gammaproteobacteria > Burkholderiales > Burkholderiaceae_C > LGRD01. The sequence goes on along the minus strand of JANORB010000146.1, from coordinate 16,400 downwards.
CCCATGAACGCCTTGCTGGCCTTCGACACCGCCACCGAGCAGATGAGCGTCGCGGTGGCGGTGGCGGACCGCGTCTGGACCCACGAAGCCGCTGGCGGCGCGCTGGCGTCGGCCGGCCTGATACCGGCGATCCTGGCGCTGCTGGAGCGTGCCGGCGTGGGCCTGCAGGCGCTCGATGCCATTGCCTTCGGGCGTGGCCCCGGCGCATTCACCGGGTTGCGCACGGCATGTTCGGTGGCGCAGGGGCTGGCCTTCGGCGCCAACAAGCCGGTGCTGCCCATCGACACGCTGCTGACGATTGCCGAAGACGCGCGCGCCGGCCAGGCGGCATGGCGCGGTTGGGCGACGATGGACGCGCGCATGGACGAGATCTACGCTGCTCACTACCAGTTTGTGGCCGGGCTGTGGCGGGTGCTGGCCGAACCGAGGCTGACCACGGTGCAGGCGCTGAATGCGCTGTGGCGGGCAGAACCGCCCCAGGTGGTGGCCGGCAATGCGCTGTCGGTTTTCGGTGATCGGCTGCGGACGGATGGTGCGATCTGCATGGCGGGCGCCTCACCGCGCGCGGCGGCCATGCTGCCGCTGGCGCGCCAGCTCTGGCGGCAGGGCGGTGCGGTTGGCGCGGCGCTGGCGCTGCCCCTGTACCTGCGCGACAAGGTGGCGCTGACCACGATCGAGCGAGACGCGGCCCGCGAGGCCAAGTTGGCCACGCCGGCGGCACCCGGGGTGCGCTGATGAGTGCGTTGCCGAAGGAGCACCCTCTCGCGCTGCTGCCGATGACGGCGCAGCACCTCGACGCGGTGCTGGCCATCGAGTCGGTGGCTTACGAGTTCCCATGGAGCCGGGGCAATTTCGTCGACTCGCTGGCCGCCGGCCACGAGGCGCAGGTGCTGTGTGGCGGCCAGGGCGAGCTGTTGGGCTACCTGTTGGCATTGGCCGGCTTCGAGGAAATGCACCTCCTCAACCTGACGGTGGCTCCCGGCGAGCAAGGCCGTGGCCATGCGCGTTGCATGCTGGCTTGGCTGGTCAAGACGTGCCGGGAGCGGCGCGCAAAGCAACTCTGGCTCGAGGTGCGCCATGGCAATGAGCGGGCCCGGCGGGTCTACGAGCGCTTTGGTTTTGCCACCCTCGGAATCCGCAAAGGCTACTACCCCGCGCCGCTGAGCCGCCGTGAAGATGCCATCGTGATGGGTTTGCAGATCTCCGCGCCCACAACCGGGGCGAACGATGCGCTGGAGTGATCGCCAGCGCGCCATGCTGGGCGAAATGGGCATCCGCCTGTGGCCGCAGGCACAGGCGCCTGCAAGCGACCCCGCGGTCGTCGCGCCCGAGGCTCCTGTGAAGCGCGTCGAAGTGGCGGCCGTGGCGATGCCCCCGCCGCAGGTCACAGGCGTCGCCGCGATGGACTGGCCCGCGCTGCGCCAGGCGGTGGCGGATTGCACCGCCTGCAAGCTGTGCCAGGGACGCACCCAGACGGTGTTCGGCGTCGGCCACCCCCAGGCCCACTGGATGATCGTCGGCGAGGCGCCCGGCGAGCAGGAAGACCAGCAGGGCGAACCGTTTGTCGGCAAGTCCGGGCAGCTGCTCGACAACATGTTGCGCGCCATCGGCCTCACCCGCCAGCAGGCGCCGCCGCACCAGCAGGTCTACATCGCCAATACGCTCAAGTGCCGCCCGCCGGGCAACCGCAATCCGCAGCCCGACGAGCTGGCGCAGTGCGAGCCGTTCCTGATCCGCCAGCTCGAACTGGTGCGGCCCAGGATCATCCTGGCGATGGGCCGTTTTGCGGTGCAGAGCCTGCTGCGCAGCGCCGAGCCGATCGGCAAGCTGCGCGGCAAGGTGCATCAGTTTCAGGGTGTGCCCCTGATCGTGACCTACCACCCGGCCTACCTGCTGCGCAGCCTGGAGGAAAAGGCCCGCGCGTGGGATGACCTGTGCCTGGCCGTGGAGACCGTGAAGGCCTGCACGCCGCGTTGAACCAGATCGGTGCGGGCGCTGTCATTGCGCGTCGGTGCGTGACTATCATCTTCGATGCCGGCCGGTTTGAGTCAACGCGCAACGCCCAGCCCTTGATGACCCCTGTTCCTTCAACACCCGCCGGCAACCGGTCTCCGTGGGAGGCGCTGCCCGGCATGGTGCAGTTGCTGGAGCCCGACGGGGCGGCGCGCTACGTCAACCACGCACTGGCCGCGTTCATCGGCATGAGCGCCGAGCAGGCGCTGGGCCAGGGCTGGCACCGGGCGCTGGGTGCCGAATCGAAGCAGGCGCTGTTGGCGGCCCTGGGCAACGGGCGCGATTTCACGCTGCCTCTGCAATGGCGCCACCCCGATGGCCAGACCCGGTGGGTCGAATGCCTGGCGCGCTGGTCGCCGGAGCGCGGCGACTTCCTGTGCCTGTTGCACGACGAAACCCTGGGCCGGCATGTGCTGAGCCAGGCGCGCGACCGGGCCGATCTGTTCCGGCTGATGACCGACAACGTGCCGGTGCTGATTGCCTACTACCGGGCCACCGATTTCCGGTGCCAGTTCGCCAACCTGGCCTATGCCCGCACCTTCGGCTTCGACGAGAAGTCCATCATCGGCCTGACCTTCACCGAGGTGATCGGCGCGGAGGCCGCGCGCCAGATCGAGCCCGAGGTGCAAGCGGTGATGGACCAGCGCCGCGCCGTGGCCTACGAGCGCACGCTCGTATCCGTCGGTGGCGAGACGAGCTGGATCGAGGTCAACCTGCTGCCGCACCTGGACCCGGCGGGTGAACTCATCGGCGTGTTCGTGCTCATCTCCGACATCACCAAGCATCGAATGGCCGAACAGGCGGTGCGCGATTCGGAAGGTCGGCTGGCCAAGTTCATGCAGGCCAGCACCGAGGGCATCGTGTTCCACAAGGACGGCCTGGTCGTCGACGCCAACCCGCCGCTGTGTGAGCTGATCGGCTACGCGGTCGACGAGATGCGCGGCCGCCCGACGATGGACTTCATCGCGCCGGAGCACGTGGCCAAGGCGGCGGCGGTGATGGTCTCGGGCCAGGAAACCGCCTACGAAAGCATGCTGGTCGACCGGCAGGGGCGGGAGATCCCGGTCGAGTTCATCGTGCGCACCATGCTGCGGGGCGGCGAACGCCTGCGCATGACGATCGTGCGCGACCTGCGCGACCGGCATGCCGCGCAGGCGCGCATTCACCACCTGGCCCACCACGACACGCTGACCGGCCTGCCCAACCGCATGTCGTTCATGGAGCAGCTTGACCACTTGCTGCTCGGCGCCCGGACCCACGGGTCGCGCCTGGCCTTGTTGTTCATCGACCTGGACCATTTCAAGCGCGTCAATGATTCGCTCGGGCACATGGTCGGCGACACGCTGTTGCGCACGGTGGCTGCGCGCATCACCTCCAGCCTGCGCGCCACCGACATCGTGGCGCGCTTCGGCGGCGACGAGTTCATGGTCTTGCTGCCCGGCCTGCCCGCCCATGGCGAGCGCGGCACCGATGTCGAGGAGGTGGCGCAAAAACTGCTGGCGGCCATCGAGGTGCCGTTGATCGCCGAAGGGCGGCCGATCTCGGTGACGCCGTCGGTGGGCATTGCCCTGTACCCCGACGATGGCGACTCGCCACACGAACTCGTCAAGCATGCCGACACGGCCATGTACCTGGCCAAGTCGCGCGGCCGGGCCAACTACCAGTTTTTCGACCGTGGCATGGCCAGCGCCGCCTATGCCGCGCTGGTGATGGAAGGCCAGCTGGCGCAGGCGCTGGAACACGGCGAGTTCGAGCTGTACTTCCAGCCGCAGGTGAGCGCGCGCGGCGGCGCGCTGGTGGGCGCCGAGGCGCTGATCCGCTGGAACCACCCGGAGCGCGGCCTGCTGCTGCCCAATGAATTCATTCACCTCGCCGAGCGCCAGCGCCTGATGCTGCGCATCGGCCAGTGGGTGCTTCAGGAGGCGGCGCGCTGCATCAAGCGCTGGCACGCGATCGAGCTGGGTGTGCCGACGGTGGCGGTGAACCTGTCGACGCTGCAGTTCCTGTCGCCCGGATTCATCGACGCCGTGGCCCAGGTGTTGCCGCCTGACGGCCTGGACAGCGGCATGCTGGAGCTGGAACTCACCGAGCGCATGCTGATGGACGACATGAGCGAGGTCAAACAGCGGTTGATGCGCCTGCGCGCGATGGGCCTGAGCATTTCGGTGGACGACTTCGGCACCGGTTATTCATCGCTGGGGCACCTGAAGAACCTGCCGATCGACAAGCTGAAGATCGACCGGTCCTTCATTCGCGACCTGCCCGACGCGCGCGACTCCGTGGCCATCGCCTCGGCCATCATCCAGATGGGGCGCAGCCTGGGCATGACCGTCATTGCCGAGGGTGTCGAAACGGCGGCGCAAGGCGAGTTCCTGACCGCGCAAGGCTGCGATGAATTGCAGGGCTACCTGATCAGCCCGGCGCTGCCGCTGGTGCAGTTCGAAGCCTGGGTGCTGGAGCGGCACGCGCTGCGCGCGCTCCGGTAGGCGCCGAGGCCGGTCACTTCTTCTTCGCCGGCCGGGTCCAGCCGGGAACGGCCATCTGCCTGGCCCGCACCACGGTCAATTGGCCGGCGGGAGCGTCCTTGGTCACGGTCGAGCCGCCACCGATGGTTGCGCCCGCGCCGAGTGTGAGCGGCGCCACGAGCACGCAGTTGCTGCCCACGTGCACGTCGGCTTCGATCACGGTGCGGTGCTTGTTGGCGCCGTCGTAGTTCGCGGTGATGCTGCCGGCGCCGTAGTTGACCCGCTCGCCCACGGTGGCGTCACCCAGGTAGGCCAGGTGGTTGGCTTTGGCGCCACGCGCCAGCGTCGAGTTCTTGACCTCGACGAAGTTGCCGATGTGCACCTCTTCGGCCAGGTCGGCGCCCGGGCGCAGCCGCGCAAACGGGCCGATCAGCGAGCCGGCGCCGACCTTGACGCCGAGCGCCTCGCCGTCGATGTGCGTGAAAGGGTGGATCACCGCGCCGGCGCCGATCACCGCGTTGCGGATGCAGCAGTTCGCACCGATCCGCACGCCATCGGCCAGCGCCACGCGGCCTTCGAAAATGCAGTTGACGTCGATCTCCACATCGCTGCCCGCACGCAGTTCGCCGCGCACGTCGAAGCGCGCCGGGTCGGCCAGGCGCACACCGGCCTGCATGAAGTCTTGCGCCAGCCGGCGCTGGTAGCGCCGCTCCAGTTCGGCCAGTTGCAGCGGGCTGTTGACGCCCAGCACTTCGGTTTCGTCGGCCGCCAGCGTGGCGGTCACCGGCACACCATCGGCGACGGCGCAGGCCACGATGTCGGTCAGGTAGTACTCGCCCTGGGCGTTGTCGTTCTTCAACGCGGCAAGCCAGCGCTTCAGGTGTGCGGTGGGCACGGCCATCATGCCGGTGTAGCCTTCGCGCAGGCTGCGTTGCCGGGGCGTGGCGTCCTTGTGCTCGACGATGGCGCGCACGGCATCGCCTTCGCGGATGATGCGGCCGTAGCCGCTCGGGTCGTCCAGCATCACCGTCAACAGCGCGAGCCGCGTGCCACCACAGGCCTGAACCAGCGCCTGCATGGTCTGCGCCTGGATCAAGGGCACGTCACCGTTGAGGATCAGCGTGGTGCCTTCGTCGTGCAACTCGGGCACCGCTTGTTGAACCGCGTGTCCGGTGCCCAGTTGCGGCAGCTGGCGCGCGAACCTCAGGTTCGGCGCGCTCACCGCCGCTTCGACCTGTTCGGCACCGTGGCCGGTGATCGTCACGATGCGGTCCGCGCCCAGCCCCGCGGCCGTCTCCAGCACATGCTGCAGCAGGCTGCGCCCGGCCAGTCTGTGCAACACTTTGGGCAGCGCAGACTTCATGCGGGTGCCTTTTCCCGCCGCCATGATCACGATGTCCAACGCCATTCGAGCCTCCATTTTTCGACTGCCGATTATCGCGGCGCTGTGCGCGGCGCTGCTGCTCGCCAGCGGCTGCAGTGCGTTACGATTTGGCTATAACCAGGCGGCTGATCTGGCCTATTGGTGGCTCGACGGCTACGTTGATTTCGGCGAGACCCAGACCCCACAAGTGCGCGACGCGCTGGCCAACTGGTTTGCCTGGCACCGCGGCACCCAGTTGCCGGGTTATGCCGAACTGCTGGCGCGCGCCGGGAACGAGGTCCTGGCCGACAGTACGCCGGCCCGTGTGTGCGAATGGTGGGCCCTGCTGGGTGCGCGCATCGAGACCAGCGTTGAGCGCGCCGTACCCGCCGCCACCGACCTGATGCTCAGCGTGACGCCCAGGCAAATCCAGCACATCGAGCGCCGCTACGCCAAATCGAACGATGAGTTCCGCGATGACTTCATGCAAGGCGATGCGGTGAAGCGCCGCAAGGCGTCGGTTGAGCGCGCCATCGAGCGCGCCGAACTTCTGTACGGCAAGCTCGACGAGGCCCAGCGCGAGCAGGTTTCCCAATCGGTTGCCAAGTCGCCGTTCGATCCAGAGCTCTGGTTCAGCGAACGAAAGCGGCGCCAGCAGGATGCCTTGCAGACCTTGCGCCGCCTGGGCGCCGAAGCGGCCGGCCGCGACCAGGCCCAGGCCGCGTTGCGTGCCTACATCGAACGCTCGAGCCGCTCGCCGCGCGAGGAATACCGGCGCTATTCGGCCACGCTGGCCGGCTTCAACTGCACCGTCGCCGCGACGCTGCACAACTCGACCCTCCCGGCTCAACGGCAGGTCGCCGCCCAAAAACTCAAAGGCTGGGAAAGCGACGTGCGTGCCCTCGCGGTGGATTCGGCCAAGTGAGCTGCACCGTCACTTCGTGAGTTGTACCGTCACCCGGCGCGGGTTGATGCCGCCGGCGGGAAAGTCTTTCAGCGCCGCTTCGAACATGGCGGGCAGCAGTGAATCGATGGCCGGCGACAGCCCGTCGTTGCTGGCGCGGGCTTCGTACAGCGGCTGGCCCGATTTGCGATCGCGAATCAGCAGCGCGACCTCGCGTTCGTAGCTGGGGCTGGTGTATTGCAGTCCGAACCCGGGCCCCCAGAATCCGCGCCCGAAGCGCGCATGGTGCGGGTAGGGCGCGTAGAAGAAGCCGCCCCGCCACCAGAAGGGATCGTCATACGGCGAACGGTCGTTGGCACTGACACGGGCGCCGAGCTGAACGCTCACGTCGGCCGACTTGTCATCGGCAGCGGGCGTGAAGCCAGCCGTCTCGACCGCGCGCCGGGCCGCATCTTCAAGCGCCTGTTGCCGTTCGGGGCGCGCTTGCTGGGACGGCAGCCGCTCGAAGACGTAGCTGCCCGGCTTGCGGTCCGCCGGCCATTGGCCGTAGCTCGACACCTCGCTGTTGAGGTTGCGAAGGGCCGCGCAGCCGGCCAAGGTCAGCGCGGCGGCGAGCAGTGTGATCAGCTTCAGCATGGTGTGCCTCCTGCCGTGGCGGGTGGTGTCAACCGGCTGGACGCAGCCGGATGGTCGATGGGAGTGGCGGCGTGTTGCAAGGCTCTTCGGCGTCGAAAGCCCGGTCGCCCAGCGGCTCGGCCACACCCGTTGTTTTGAGCCCGGCAAACGGGTGGAGGTTCCGGTCCATCAGGTGCGACGGGACCACATGGCCCATCGCATTGAACAGGTTGTCGACCCTGCCCGGGTGCTGGCGCTCCCACTCGTGCAGCATGTGCTTGATCTGCACGCGCTGAAGCGTTTGCTGCGAGCCGCACAACGTGCACGGGATGATGGGGAACTGGCGGTGCCGGGCCCAGCGTTCCAGGTCCTGTTCGGCCACATAGGCCAGCGGCCGGATCACGATGTGGCGGCCATCGTCGCTGACCAGCTTGGGCGGCATGCCCTTCATGCGGCCACCGAAGAACATGTTCATGAACAGGGTTTGCAGCATGTCGTCGCGGTGGTGGCCGAGCGCGATCTTGGTGGCCCCCAATTCAGCCGCCACGCGGTACAGGATGCCGCGCCGCAGCCGTGAGCACAGGCTGCACATGGTCTTGCCCTCGGGAACCAGGCGCTTGACGATGGAGTAGGTGTCCTGGGCCGCAATGTGGAAAGGCACGTCGCGGCTCTTCAGGTACTGCGGCAACACGTGCTCGGGGAACCCGGGCTGCTTCTGGTCGAGGTTGACGGCGATGATCTCGAACGGGGCCGGCGCGCGCTGGCGCAGGTTGATCAGGATGTCGAGCAGGGCATGGCTGTCCTTGCCGCCGGAGACGCACACCATCACCTTGTCGCCGGCTTCGATCATGTTGAAGTGAGCCACCGCCTGGCCGACCAGCCTGTGCAGCCGCTTGCTCAACTTGGCGAGATCGACCGACGGGCCGGCCTGCGCAAGCCTGGCCAGCCCGGGGCTCACAAGGCCACCTTCATCGCAAACACCTCGCAGCCGACGGCGGCGCTGTCGGGATAGACATCCGGCTTGGCGGTGGACACCCGCGCCGCCTTCACATGGGGGTGGGCCAGCATCAAAGCCAGCAAATCGTCGCACAGCGTTTCCTGCAACTCGATGTGCCCGGCGGCGATGCGTTCGGCAACGCGGCGCCGGATGAAGTCGTAGTCCACCACGTCGTCGATGTGGTCGCGCCGTGGGCCGGGCAGCGCCAGCGGCACGTACAGGTCGACATTGATCAGCACGCGCTGCGCAGCCTGCCGCTCGAAGTCGTGCACACCGATGGCCGCCGAGACGACATGATCGCGCAAGAACAGCCGTCGGCAGTCGATCAGGCGGGGATCGTGGAGCAGGCTTTGCATGGTCAGCGGGTGGGGTTGCTTCGGGTCAGGTGCAGCACGTCCCGAGGCTGGGCTGCCAGGTGCTGCCCACCGTCAACCAGCAAGGTGGTGCCTGTGATGGCGGGAGACTGCAACAGGAAGCGCACGCTGCGCGCAATGTCCTCGGGACTCGACGAGCGCCGCAACGGCGTCAGCGTGTGCGCGGTTTCGAACTCGACTTCGGTCATCGCGCCCGATGCCAGCGTGACGCCGGGTGCGACACCGCACACCCGGACTTGCGGCGCGAGCGCCTGGGCCAGCATCACGGTGGCGGCTTCCAGTGCGGCCTTGGACAAGGTGTACGAAAAGTAGTCGGGGTTGGGATTCCAGAGCTTCTGGTCGGTCAGGTTGACCACACACCCGACTTCAGCGCACCCGGAGAGTTGGTGGTGCAGGGCCAGCGCCAGCAGCACCGCCGGGCCGGTGTTGGCGCGCCAGTGCGCGTCCATCGAGGCGTAGCTGAAGGTGTGCGGGCTGTCGTACTGAAAGGTCGACGCGTTGTTGACGATGGCATCGAGCCGCTTCATCCGCGCCACGACGGCCGGCACCAGCGCACGGCAGGCCGCTTCATCTGCCAGGTCGGCCTGAAAAGCCTGCGCACCGGCGCCGAGTGCGCGCAGATCGGCGAGCGTTGCCTCCGCCTCGCGCGCCGAGCGGTGGTAGTGCACGGCCACATCGTAGCCCTGCGCTGCCAGGTCCAGCGCAATGGCGCGGCCCACGCGGCGGGCGGCGCCGGTGACCAGAACAACGGGACGAGAGGACATGGTTTCTACAATGCGGCTATGCACTCACAGACAAGCGCCAGTGTATCGGCGGCGCTGTTCCAACTGGTTCGAGAGGCGATCGACGGCAACGGCGGCTGGCTGCCCTTCGACCGCTTCATGGCGCTGGCCTTGTATGCGCCGGGTTTGGGCTACTACGCCAACAGCAGCCGCAAGTTCGGGCGCATGCCGGCCTCGGGCAGCGACTTCGTCACCGCGCCCGAGTTGTCGCCGCTGTTCGGCCGTGCGCTGGCGCGCCAAGTCGAACAGGCCCTGCGCGCCAGTGGCACCGCCGAGGTCTGGGAGTTCGGCGCAGGATCAGGCGCGCTCGCGCTGCAACTGCTCGACGCGCTGGGCGATGCCGTCCAGCGCTACACCATCGTCGACCTTTCCGCGACACTGCGCGAACGCCAGCGCGAGCGCCTGAGCGCGCATGCGGCAAAGCTGCGCTGGGTCGATTCATGGCCCGACGCGCTGGCGGGCGTGATGGTCGGCAACGAGGTGCTCGATGCGATGCCGGTGCAGTTGCTGCACTTCGACGGCTCGTGCTGGCTGGAGCGTGGCGTGGTGCTGCACCGGCATGCCTTGGCGTGGGGCGACCGGCCGACGGCACTGAGCGCTCCGTTCGAGGCGCCACCCGCGGCCGGCAGCGTGACCGAAGTGCACCTTCAGGCCGAAGCCTTCATCACGACGCTGGCCGAGCGGCTGACGCGGGGCGCCGCCTTCTTCATCGACTACGGTTTCCCGCAGGCGGAGTACTACCACCCGCAGCGCAGCGGCGGCACGCTGATGTGCCACCGGGCGCACCGGGTCGATGCCGACCCGCTGCGTGATCTGGGCCTGAAGGACATCACCGCCCATGTGAACTTCACCGGCATCGCCATGGCTGCGCAGGACGCCGGGCTGACCGTGCTGGGCTACGCCAGCCAGGCGCGCTTTTTGCTGAATTGCGGCATGGCCGAATGGCTGCAGGGCGCGGACGCGCGCACCGCAGCCGCCGCCCACCCACTGCTGATGGAGCATGAGATGGGTGAGCTGTTCAAGGTGATCGGCTTGGCGCGGGGCCAGGACTTCGATGCGCTGGGGTTCGTCAGCGGCGACCGGTCACACACGCTGTGACGCGCTCGATTCTCAACGGGGCGCCGGCGTGATCCGCTGGCTCATCGTGATCTTCCTCGCGCTGCTCATCTTCGGCGGGCTGCACCGCTGGCTGGAAAAAATCGGCCTTGGAAAGCTGCCGGGGGACTTTCGCTTCCGGCTGTTCGGTCGCGAAATCTTCGTCCCGCTGACCAGCAGTGTGCTGCTGAGCTTCCTGGCTGCGGCGATCGGCCAGATCTTCTAGCGCAGACGCGCCGGGCTCAGTCAGAGGCTCAGTCAGAAGCTCAGTCACAAGATATGGGCCATTCGTGCTGGCACTTCTTGCACCGCACCCTGACCTCGTCGTGCGCCTGGTTCTCCTCCACCAGGCTGAACCGGCCGTAGGTCGCGCAGCGTTCGCACACGGCCTGGTTGGCCACCCGTTCCGCATGCATCAACAGGTAGAAGTAGCGCCGCAGCGACCACACGCCAACGACCAGGAACAGGATCACAGCGATCACGTCGATCACTTGGTCGCTCACCGGCGCCTTGCGGCTGTACACCTCGAACGCCGCCAGCAAACCGATGGTGCACAGCAGGAGCAACACCATGTGCGCGTGGCTGCTGAGCAGCTCGCGTTCGTACCACTTGCGAAAGCCTCGCTTGCGCAGGCCTTCACCCAGGTTCATTGCGGGTGGCGGGTCAGTTCAAAATCTGCTTGGCCTGCGACAGCAGCGTGGCGGCGTCACTCACTTCGAACTTGCCCGGGCCTTCGACGTTGAGCGACTTGACGACGCCGTCCACCACCAGCATCGAGTACCGATTCGAGCGCAGGCCCATGCCGCGGGCCGTCAGGTCCAGCGTCAGGCCGGTGGCCTTGGTGAACTCGGCGCTGCCGTCGGCCATCATGCGCAGCTTGTCACCCGTTTTCTGGTCACGCCCCCAGGCGCCCATCACGAACGCGTCATTGACCGAGACGCACCAGATTTCATCGACGCCGGCGGCCTTGAGCGCGGCCGCGTTCTCGACAAAGCCCGGGACATGTTTGACCGAACAGGTCGGCGTGTAGGCGCCCGGCAGGGCGAAGATCGCCATCGTCTTGCCGGCGGTGCTCTTGCCCACTTCGAAGCTGTTGGGGCCGAGTGAGCAGCCATTGCCTTCGACTTCGATGAATTCCTGCAGCGTGCCCGAGGGCAGCTTGTCGCCAACTTTCAGCATGTACTTCTCCTGGATGGTTTCACGAACGAAAAAACGGCCGGCCGCCAGTATCCCAGCGTTCCGACCGTTGTGGCGCCGCGCCCGCGAAAAGGCCACGGCAGCGCATCGCCTTCGGTGATCAGACCACGTTGCCCTTTTCGACCAGGCGTGTCACGACCCAGGACTTGGTCTTCGAAATCGGCCGGCTCTCGGCGATCTCGACCACATCGCCCGTCTTGTACTCGTCCTTCTCATCGTGGGCGTGGTACTTGCTGGAGCGGGCCACGATCTTGCCGTACAGCTCATGCTTGGTGCGGCGTTCGATCAGCACGGTGATGGTCTTGCTGCGCTTGTCGCTGACAACTTTGCCCACCAGCGTGCGCGTGTTCTTGGGCTTGGCAACGGTTGCCGGGGCGGTCGCTTGCTCGTTCATTTCGCAGCCTCTTGCTTCTTCTGCGCCAGCACCGTCTTGGCACGCGCGATGTCGCGGCGGGTCTTGCCCAGCTGCGAATGGTTGGTCAGCTGCTGGGTGGCCTTTTGCATGCGCAGGCCGAAGTGGGCCTTCAGCAGATCGCCCACTTCCTTTTGCAGGCCGGCGACGTCTTTGGAACGCAGTTCGGATGGTTTCATCATCAATCTCCGATGGGTGCTTTCAATGCCTCAGGCACCGACTTGACGGGCCACGAACGTGGTGCGCAGCGGTAGTTTGGCTGCTGCCAAGGTGAACGCTTCGCGGGCCAGTTGCTCGGGCACGCCGTTGATTTCGTACAGCACCTTGCCGGGCTGGATTTCAGCCACGTAGTACTCGGGGTTGCCCTTGCCGTTGCCCATGCGGACTTCGGCCGGCTTTTGCGAGATGGGCTTGTCCGGGAAGATGCGGATCCAGATGCGGCCACCGCGCTTCACGTGGCGCGAAATGGCGCGCCGTGCGGCTTCGATCTGGCGCGCCGTGAGGCGACCGCGGTCGATGGCCTTCAGCCCGAAGTCGCCGAACGACACCTTGGCGCCACGCGTGGCAACGCCGGTGTTGCGGCCCTTTTGTTCCTTGCGGTATTTTCTGCGTGCAGGTTGCAGCATTCTTATTCTCCTTTGACCTCGGGCGTGCCCGGAGCCACTGCCTTGCGCACGCGCTTGACCGCGGGCGTCTTGGGTCCATCGGTGGGAACGGCAGGCTTGTCGGCACCCGCAGCGGGCGCTACCACCGGCGACTGGCGCGGCGCACCACGATCGAAACCTCCGCCGCCGGGACGGCCACGGCCATCGGGTGCACCCGGGCGCGGCGGACGGCGCAAACGGCGATCATCCTCGTTGCTGTCCGGCTTGGCCGCCGGCGCGACCTCACCCTTGCCGAGCCTGTCCCCACGGTAGACCCAGCACTTCACGCCGATCACGCCGTAGGTTGTCTTGGCTTCGGAGAAACCGTAGTCAATGTCGGCCTTGAGCGTGTGAAGCGGCACGCGGCCCTCGCGGTACCACTCGCAACGCGCGATCTCGATGCCGTTCAGGCGGCCCGACGACATGATCTTGATGCCCAGAGCACCCAGGCGCATGGCGTTCTGCATCGCGCGCTTCATGGCGCGGCGGAACATGATGCGTTTCTCGAGCTGCTGGGTGATGCTGTCGGCGATCAGCTGTGCATCGACTTCAGGCTTGCGCACTTCTTCGATGTTCACGGCGACCGGCACGCCCAGGCGGCGGCTCAGTTCAGCCTTGAGGTTCTCGATGTCCTCGCCCTTCTTGCCGATCACCACGCCCGGTCGCGCCGAGAAAATGGTGATGCGTGCGTTCTTGGCAGGCCGCTCGATCAGGATGCGCGACACCGCAGCACTCTTGAGCTTGGCTTTGAGGTATTCACGAACATCGAGATCTTCGGCCAGCATGCCGGCGAAATTCTTGTGGTTCGCGAACCAGCGCGACTGCCAGGCGCGGGTGACCGAGAGTCGGAACCCGGTCGGGTGGATTTTTTGTCCCATGATCTTTTCCGTTCCCGCGATCAGTTGCCGACCGTGACGAAGATGTGGCAGGTGCCCTTGCTGATGCGTGCGCCGCGGCCCTTGGCCCGTGCGGAAAAGCGCTTCAACACGGCGCCCTGCTCGACGTAGATCGACTTGATCTTCAGCTCGTCGATGTCGGCGCCATCGTTGTGCTCGGCGTTGGCGACGGCCGAATCGACCGCCTTCTTGATGATGCCGGCGGCCTTCTTCTGCGTGAACTGCAGGATGTTGAGGGCTTGGTCGACCTTCTTGCCGCGGATCATGTCAGCCACCAGTCGGCCCTTGTCCACGGAAAGGCGCACACCGCGCACGCTTGCTTTGGTTTCCATTGCTGCGGCTCCTTACTTCTTCGCCTTCTTGTCCGCGGGGTGACCCTTGAACAAGCGGGTGAGAGCGAATTCGCCGAGTTTGTGGCCGACCATCTGGTCGGTCACGTACACAGGCACGTGCTGCTTGCCGTTGTGCACCGCTACCGTCAGCCCGATGAACTCGGGCAGGATGGTGCTGCGGCGCGACCAGGTCTTGATGGGCCGCTTGTCCTTGACAGCAGAAGCCCTCTCGACCTTGGCCATGAGGTGGTGGTCCACGAAAGGACCTTTCTTGAGCGAACGGGTCATGGTGGTGGTCCCTCAGGCCTCACTTCTTGCGACGCGAGACGATCATCGTCTGCGTGCGCTTGTTGCTGCGGGTGCGGTAGCCCTTGGTCAGGGTGTTCCACGGCGACACCTGGGGCTGGCCCTCGCCGGTGCGGCCTTCGCCACCGCCGTGCGGGTGGTCGACCGGGTTCATGGCCACACCACGCACTGTCGGACGGATACCGCGCCAACGTGTCGCACCAGCCTTGCCATACTGCTGCAGGCTGTGCTCTTCATTGCTGACTTCGCCCAGCGTGGCGCGGCAGTCGATGTGGATCTTGCGAACTTCGCCCGACCGCAACCTGAGCTGGGCGTAAATGCCTTCGCGCGCCATCAGCGTGACAGACGTGCCCGCGGAACGGGCAATCTGCGCACCCTTGCCAGGCATCATTTCCACGCAGTGAACAATGGATCCGACCGGAATATTACGAATCGGCAGCGTGTTGCCAGCCTTGATCGGCGCCTCAGCGCCCGAGTACAGCGTGGCCCCGGCCTCAACATTGCGCGGAGCGATGATGTAGCGACGCTCGCCGTCGGCATAACAAAGCAGCGCAATGTGGGCGGTGCGGTTGGGGTCGTACTCGATTCGTTCGACCTTGGCCGGAATGCCGTCCTTGTTGCGCAGGAAATCGACGACGCGGTAGTGGTGCTTGTGGCCACCGCCCTTGTGACGCATCGTGATGTGGCCGTTGTTGTTGCGGCCCGCCTTTTGAATCTGCGGCTCGAGCAGCGACGCTTCGGGCGCGCCCTTGTGCAGGTGCTTGTGCACCACCTTGACCACGGCGCGGCGGCCGGGTGAGGTGGGTTTGACTTTGACGACGGCCATTACGCGGCCTCCCCAGAGAAGTTGAGCTCCTGGCCCGGCTTCAGCGACACATACGCCTTCTTGACGTGGTCACGGCGGCCGATGGATTTGCCAAAGCGCTTGGTCTTGCCCTTTTGGTTGACGGTACGCACCGAGTCGACCTCGACCTTGAGCATCAACTCCACAGCGGCCTTGATCTCCGGCTTGGTGGCGTCACGCAGCACCTTGAAGAGCACCTGGTTGTGCTTCTCGCCGACGCGCGTGGCTTTTTCCGAAACGATCGGACCGACCAAGACTTGCGCCAGGCGACCTTCGGCGTACTTCAGCCCCATGTTGACATTGCGGCTCATGCGTACATCTCCTTGAGCTGCTCGATCGCGGCCTTGGTCACGAGCACTTTCTTGTAGTGCACCAGTGACAGCGGATCGGCGTAACGCGGCTCAACGATCAACACGTTGGCCAGGTTGCGCGAGGCAAGGGCCAGGTTGTCGTCGATCTGGTCAACGATGACCAACACCGACTCGAACCCCCAGGCCTTGATCTTCGCGGCCAGGAGCTTGGTCTTGGGCGCTTCGAGGCTGATGGCATCGACCACCGCCAGGCGGCCATCACGGGCCAACTGCGACAGGATCGACGCCATGCCGGCGCGGTACATCTTCTTGTTGACCTTGTGCGAGAAGTTCTCGTCAGGGCGGTTCGGGAAGATGCGGCCGCCGCCACGCCACAAGGGCGAGCTGGTCATACCGGCGCGAGCGCGGCCGGTGCCTTTTTGGCGGAAGGGCTTCTTCGTCGAATGCTTGACCTCGCCACGGTCCAACTGCGCGCGCGTGCCCTGGCGTGCATTGGCCTGGAAGGCCACCACGACCTGGTGCACCAGCGATTCGTTGTACTCGCGGGCGAAGACGGTATCGGGCGCGTCGACTTTCGACGTGGCCTGACCTTGTTCGTTAAGGAGCTCGAGTTGCATTACTTGCCCCCCTTCTTGGCGGTGGTGGGCGCGGCGATGATGCCGGCCTCGACCACCTTGCGCACACGCGCCTTGATCGAAGGACGCACCACCACGTGGCCGTTCTTCGAGCCTGGCACGGCGCCGCGCACGAGCAGCAGCTGGCGCGCTTCGTCGATGCGGATGACGTCGAGGTTTTGCACGCTCACCGTTTCATCGCCCATGTGGCCGGTCATCTTCTTGCCGGGGAACAC
>JANORB010000145.1:0-8891 GCA_031415135.1 Methylibium sp. | reverse complement strand
TCCGAGCAGCGCGCCAGAAGGCGGCCGATCCAGGCGCAAAGCGCAGGCATAGCTCGGGCTATGGCGAGCATTTGCAACGACGAGCGGGCGTCTTCTGGTGTGATGAGCGGGCATGATTGAAAGACTCTCAGCCTCTCAGGCGGCGCGTTGTTCGAGCAGGTAGTTCGCGCCGTCGTACTGCCCCAGCACGTCGGTGAGGTAGGGCAGAACCTCCAGCAGCTGGTCATGCAGCGTGAACGGTGGGTTGAGAATGAACACACCACTGCCGGCCAGGCCGAAACCTTGCGAGTCGGGCTGTTGCACCGTCAGCCGCGCATGCAGCCAGCCCTTGGGCGCCAGGCTTTGCAGCCGCTTGGGCAACTGCGCGGCTTCGAGCTTGGTGACTTGCGGGTACCAGACCATGTACACACCCTCGGCAAAGCGCCCGATCGCCTCGCGCAACGCGGCGATCACGCGCGGGTAGTCGCCATGGCCTTCGTAGCTCGGGTCCATCAGCACCACGGCGCGGCGCGAGGACGGCGGCACCTGGCCCTTGAGGCCGTCGAACCCATCGGTGTCGTACACCTCGGCGCCCTTCACGGGGCCCAGGTAGGAGGCCAGGATGCGGTGGTCGGTCGGGTGCAGCTCGAACAGCCGCAGCTGGTCTTGCGCGCGCAACACCATTTGCGCAAAGGCCGGCGAGCCGGGGTACTGTTCGAGCCGGCCCTCGGGATTGAACTGGCGGACCAGCGCCACGTAATCGGCCACCGCCGGGGGCAGGTCGTCGCGCGGCCACAGCCTGGCGATGCCGTGCTCGTATTCGCCCTTTTTTTGCGCAAAGCGGCCGCGCAGCGAATAACCGCCCGCGCCGGCGTGGGTGTCGATCATCCGGTAGGGCTTGGGCTTGCTGTTCATGTGGCGCAGCACCAGTGTCAGCACGGTGTGCTTGAGCACATCGGCATGGTTGCCCGCGTGGAAGGCGTGGCGGTACGCAAGCATGTGTCAGTCCGGCCCGGGCCGCAACCGGGTTCAGGCCGGAATGCGCAGCAGCTGGCCCGGGTAGATCTTGTCCGGGTGCGACAGCATGGGCTTGTTGGCTTCGAAGATCTTCATGTAGGCAGTGGCGTTGCCGTACTGCGTCTTGGCGATGGCCGACAGCGTGTCGCCGCGCACCACGGTGTAATAGCGCGACTCGTCGGCCGGCTCGCTCACGGTCAGCAGGTCGTTGACCTGCACCACGCCGCTCACGTTGCCGCAGCACAGCACGATCTTCTCCTTGGTGGCCTGGTCGGGCGCCAGGCCCGACACCGTCACGCTGCCGGTGGCGCCGTCGAACTCCACGTTCAGGCCGTCGGCGCTGAGGTTCTGGGTGCCGATGTAGGCGACGATCGCGTTGGCGGCCGTCTGGTTGGCGTCGGCCAGCCTGGCTTGCAGCGCGGCGTCGTCCGGCGCGGCCTGGGCCTTTTGCGCGGCGGCTTCCGCGTCCTTGTGGCCGAACAGTTTTTCGCCCGCTTCCTTGAAGAAACTGATGAGGCTCATGGTGTGTCCTTTGATGAAGTTTGGCTGTGGGTCGTCGGCAGGCACGCCGAGCGCCGGACTGTAACGCGTCGACCGGTCGCGGACGTGAAGAAATCACGCCCGCGCCAACCATGCCCCACAAGGGCGCGTCAACGTCGCTGTTGCGCCACGCGCGCGCGAAACAGTTCCGTGATGCCGACTTCGCGCGGCCCCGGAATCAGCTCGAAGGCCTCGCCGGCAGCCACCCGGCCGGGCACGCGCACCGCCAGGTAAAAGCCGCACCAGGAGTTGGCCGACATCATCTTGGCCGCCTGATTGAAGCCCATCGCGGCGTTGAACTTGAAGCACGGGAAGCGCGGCTCGCTGATGGCCAGCGCGCAATCGGCGAAGCGCAGCACATCGCCGATCCACGCGCCCGTTTCCAGCAGGCCGCCGAGCGTGAGGTTTTCGCCCAGCGAACCCGGCGCCAGCGCTTCGTCCCACAGGCTGACCCGGGCCTGGGCCCGCACCGTTTGCCAGAACGGGTAGTGTTCGGCGGGATAGGCGTAGACCGCCTTGCTCAGGCCGCCGTGCACCGACAGGTCGGCCTGTTCATCTCCGGCCAGCCCGAGCGGGCCGACGGCCACCGGCCCGGCAACGGCCTGTTTGGCGATCGCCGTCATCAGCTTGCGGCCGCTGATCTCCACCTCGCGGGCCAGGCCGACGTTGACGCTTTGAATCGTGAAAGCCATCGGTGGATGATGCCGCAAGCCGCTGGGCGACAGCGTTGTATAGTGCGCTATATTGAAAAAAGCGACCCACGACCCGGCCACCATCCACCCGCTGCTCGGCGGCCTCGGCCTGACCGCGCCCGGCGGGCTGCCGGCGGGCGAGCGCCGCATCCGGCTGCTCGAAGCGATTGCGGCGCAGGGTTCGATCACGCGCGCGGCCAAGGCGCTGCCGATGTCGTACAAGGCCGCCTGGGATGCGGTCGATGCGATGAACAACCTGTCCGATCAGCCGCTGGTCGCACGCAGCGCGGGCGGGCGCCAGGGCGGCGGCACGCGGCTCACCGACGCCGGCCGGCGCCTGATCGCCGCCAACCGCGCCCTGGCACTCGAACAGCAGGGCGCGCTGGCCCGCTTGCAGCCGCAACTCGCGCAGCGCGGCGCCGAGGCGGTGCCCGACGCGCGCCAGTTGCAGTGGCTGCTGCGGCGCCTGGCCGTGCGCACCAGCGCGCGCAACCAGTTCGTCGGCATGGTGGCGGCGCTGCACCCGGGCCGGCTCAGCGCCGAGGTGATCATTGCGCTGGACGCCCACACGCGCATTGCCGCGAGCGTCACGCGCGACAGCGCGCGCGGCCTGGGCCTGGCCGTGGGCGCGCCGGTGCTGGCGCTCGTGAAGGCCTCGTCGGTGCTGCTCGGCGTGGGTGGCAGTGTGGGTGGCGGCGTGCGCACCAGCGCGCGCAATCACCTCGCCGGCAGCGTCAGCCGTGTGGCGGCCGGGCCGATCAGCGCCGAGGTGACGCTGGCCCTGCCCGAGGGGCGCACGGTGACCGCCGGCATCACGCGGGAAAGCCTGGACCGCCTGGGCCTGAGCAAAGGCAAACCGGCGTTTGCGTTGTTCAAGGCGTCCAGTGTGATCCTGATGGCGCTGGATTGACAGGCCGCTGCCGATGTGCATCACGCTGCGCCCCATGCTTCTGTGCGTCACGCTGCTCGTGGCCTGCGCCGGCGTTGCGGCCGAGACGGTGCGGGTGGCGGTCGCGGCCAACTTCGCGGCAACCATGCAGCCCATTGCCGCCGCGTTCGAAAAGGACACCGGCCACAAGCTGCTGCTCAGTTCGGGCGCGACCGGAAAGTTCCATGCGCAGATTCGCAACGGCGCGCCTTTCGATGTGCTGCTGTCGGCCGACGCCGAGACGCCCGCCCTGCTCGAAGCCGACGCGGCCGCGGTCGCCGGCAGCCGGTTCACTTACGCGCTCGGGCGCCTGGTGCTGTGGTCGGCACGGCCCGGTGTCGTCGACGACCAGGGCGCGGTGCTCAGGCGCGGCGCCTTTGCCCATCTGGCGCTGGCGAACCCGAAGACCGCGCCCTACGGCGCCGCAGCGATCGAGGTGTTGACGTCGATGGACTTGCTGGGCCCGCTGCGGCCGAAGTTCGTGCAGGGCGAAAACATCGCGCAGGCGCACCAGTTCGTCGCCACCGGCAATGCCGAGATCGGTTTCATTGCCTTGTCGCAGGTGTGGCGGGAGGGCCGGCTCGCCTCCGGTTCGGCATGGCTGGTTCCGGCCGCGCTGCACCGCCCGATCCGCCAGGACGCCGTGCTGCTGGCCGGCGCGCGCGACAACGCCGCCACGCAGGCGCTGCTGCGCTATTTGAAAAGCGACAAGGTGCGCGCCATCGTTCGCAGCTTCGGTTATGAATTGCCGCCACCACCATGATCGACGCCAACGACCTGGGCGCCATTGGCCTGACGCTGCGGCTGGCCGGCGTCAGCACCGCCGTGCTGCTGTTGCTCGGCACGCCGGTGGCATGGTGGCTGGCCCGCACGCGGTCGCGCTGGCGCGCCGCCATCGGTGCGCTGGTGGCGTTGCCGCTGGTGTTGCCACCCACGGTGCTGGGCTTTTATCTGTTGATCTCGATGGGGCCCAACGGCGCCCTCGGGCAACTCACCCAGAGCCTCGGGCTGGGGCTGCTGCCCTTCACGTTCGCCGGGCTGGTGGTGGCGTCGGTGCTGTATTCGATGCCCTTTGTCGTGCAGCCGCTGCAGCAGGCGTTCGAGGCGCTGGGCGAGGCGCCGATCGAAGCGGCAGCGACGCTGCGCGCCGGGCCCTGGGACACCTTCTTCACGGTCGTGCTGCCGCTGTGCCGCCCCGGCTTCATCACCGCAGCGGTGCTCGGCTTTGCGCACACCGTGGGTGAGTTCGGCGTGGTGTTGATGATCGGCGGCAACATCCCCGACAAGACGCGGGTCGTGTCGGTGCAGATCTACGACCATGTCGAGGCGCTCGAATACACCCAGGCGCACGGGCTGGCGGCGCTGATGCTTGGGTTCAGCTTCGTCGTTCTGCTGGCCTTGTACACGCTCAACCCGCCGCGCCGCGCCACGCGATGATCGAAGCCCGCATCGCGCTGGCATTCCCGGGTTTTGCGCTGGATCTGGATGTCCGGCTGCCGGGGCGGGGCGTCACCGCGCTGTTCGGGCCGTCGGGTTCGGGCAAGACCAGCTGCCTGCGCACGATCGCCGGCCTGCAGCGCGCGCGCGGGCGGCTGGTGGTGCAAGGCGAGGTGTGGCAAGACGACACGCAGCGCATCTTCGTTCCGACCCACGCGCGGGCGCTGGGTTATGTGTTCCAGGACGCGGCGCTGTTCCCGCACCTCAGCGTGCGCGCCAATCTGGCGTACGGCCGGCGGCGCGTGCCGGCGCGCGAGCAACGGGTCGACTTCGACCAGGCGGTGGCCCTGCTCGGCCTGGAGCCACTGCTGGAGCGCAGCCCCGCCAGCCTGTCGGGTGGCGAGCGCCAGCGGGTGGCGATCGGCCGCGCGCTGGCCGCCAGCCCGCGCCTGCTGTTGCTCGACGAACCGCTGGCGGCGCTGGACCTCAAGCGGCGCGCCGAGCTGCTGCCTTACCTGCAGCGTTTGCAGTCGCAGCTGGACATTCCGGCGCTGTATGTAAGCCACGCCCCTGACGAGGTGGCTCAGTTGGCGAGCCACCTGGTGCTGCTGGAGCGGGGCCGGGTGCTGGCCAGCGGCCCCACGGCCGAACTGATGACGCGCCTGGACCTCCCGCTGGCCCACGGCGATGCGGCGCAGGCGGTGCTGGCGGCGCAGGTGCTGTCGCACGACCCGGCCACCCAGCTGATGCGCGTGGCCTTTGCCGGCGGCGAGTTGCTGCTGCCGGCCTTGGGCGCCACGGTCGGCGCGCAGCGGGTGGTGCGCGTGCCGGCGCGCGACGTGAGCCTGACCTTGAGCCGGCATGCCGACACCAGCATCCTGAACATCCTGCAAGCCAAGGTCGAGGCCATCAGCGACGACTCTCCGGGCCATGCGATGGTCAAGCTCGATGCCGGCGGCGCGGCGCTGCTGGCGCGCATCACCCGCCAGTCGGTCCAGGCGCTCGGGCTGCGGCCGGGCCTGCCGGTGTTCGCGCAGATCAAGGGCGCGGCGATCGGCGCGTAGCGCGCGGCGTCACGCCTTCGGCGCGAAGGGCATGAGCGTCACGCCAAAGGCGCGCCGTAGCCCCGCTGCGCCGCCACCACCCGCGCGCCCTTGCGCCCGCTGATCCACGCCACGAAGATCTTGCCGGCGGGGTGGTTGACCCGAAACGAGCGCATCACATGCACCGGCATGTCCAGCAGCGGGTCGCCTGCGACCAGCACGGCCAGCGGCGCGCCGCCCTGCGCTGCCCAGCAGCCGCGTTCGACCAGGGCATATGCATCGCGCGCCCGCGCCTGCGCGACCAGGCTACCCTTTTCAGCGGTGGTGTACCAGGGTGACTCGGGCGCGATCCTCGCGGCCCGCCACAACGCCTGTTCGGCCGCATGTGTGCCCGAGCCATGGCCGGCGGACAGGAACCGCAACGTGCCCACCGCCGATGCCGCCGCGCTGATGCGCTGCAAGGCCTGGGCGACTTCCCGGCCGCCAGCGACGCCGGCTGGGTCGGGCAGCTTGCCCTTGGGGCCCGGGCCCACCAGCACCAGGCCGGCGCGGGCCACCGCACGCCGGTCGTGCACCAGGCCCTGCTGGGCCAGCCGCGTTTCGGCTTCGGGCGCGTTGCTCAGCGCGGCGTCGAGTTCTCCGCGCTCCAGCGCGTCGAGCAGCGGCAGGGCCGGCCCGGCAATCACTTGCACGGCGATGCCGGTGTCGCGCCCGAACGCACGTTGCAGCGCCGAGGCGAGGCCCGACTCGAACAGCGCCGTGTCAACACCGAGCCGCAACGGGTTGACCAGCGACTGGCGTTGCTGCGCCTGCGCCAGTGGCCACCCCGCGGCGCCGGCAACACCGGCCAGCACCAGGGCACGCCGGCCAAGTGTCGCGCGGCCAGGCTCAAGCGGCCTGCTTGTGCCCACCCGCGCGCCAGTCGACCATCAACTTCGCCCACTTCGGCCGCACGGCCGCCAGGTGCCGCTCCTTCACATGCCCGTAGCCGCGAATGTCTTCGGGCAGGCGCGCGATTTCCAATGCGAGGTTCAGATTGGCGGGCGACAGCGTGGGCAACAGTGCCTCGATGCACTCGCGGTACTCGCCGATCAGCGCACGTTCCATCTTTCGTTCTTCGGTCTTGCCGAACACGTCGAGCGCCGTGCCACGCAGCCCCTTCATCCTGGCCAGCAGCTTGAACGCCGTCAGCATCCACGGGCCGAACGGCTGCTTGACCAGTTCGCCCTGGTCGTTCTTCTTTGCGATCATCGGCGGGGCCAGGTGGTAGTGCAGCTTGTAGTCGCCCTCGAACTGCGACGCGATTCGGTCCAGGAAGGCGGTGTCGGTGTGCAGCCGTGCCACCTCGTACTCGTCCTTGTAGGCCATCAGCTTGAACAGGTAGCGCGCCACCGCTTCGGCGAGTTTGGTGGTGCCGAGCGGGGCTTCCGCCGAGCGCACCTTGTCGACGAAGGCCTTGTACGTGCCCGCGTAGGCCGCATCCTGGTAGCCGGTCAGGAATTCGACGCGCCTGGCCAGCATGTCGTCGATGTTGCCACCGCGCTTGACGAACTCGATCACCTGCGCCGGCTTCAGCAGCGACTGCACCGAAGCCAGATCGTGCGCCGCGCGCCGGCCCCACTCGAACGCCGCCTTGTTGTTGTCGACCTGCACGCCGTTGAGTTCGATCGCGCGCATCAGCGCCGCCAGGCTCAGCGGCACACGGCCCTTCTGCCAGGCAAAGCCCAGCAGCAGCGGGTTGGTGTAGAGCGAGTCGCCGATCAACTGCACCGCGAGCTGGTCGGCATCGACCGCGCCGATGTGGGCCGCACCGACCGCCGCGACGATCGCCGCGTCGCAACTCGCCGCCGGGAACTGCCAGTTCGGGTTGTTGACGAAGGCCGCGGTGGGCGTGCCGTGGGTGTTCATCGCCACGTAGGTGCGGCCTTCGCGCATCACCGCCAGCGTGGCCTTGTTGGCGGTGACGATCGGGTCGCAGCCGATCACCAGGTCGGCCTCGGCCGTGCCCACCTTGGTGGTGTTGATCGCCTCCATGCGGTTGGCGATCTGGATGTGGCTCCAGGTGGCGCCGCCCTTTTGCGCCAGCCCGCCGGCGTCTTGCGTGACGATGCCCTTGCCTTCGAGGTGCGCCGCCATGCCCAGCAGCTGGCCGATGGTGATGACGCCGGTGCCGCCCACACCGCCGACCACCACGCCCCAGGGTTTTTCAGCGAATGGCAAAACGGGCTCGGGCAGGGGCGGCAGGCCGAACGGATCGGGCCGCTCCTTGCTCGCCTTCTTCGCACTCTTCATCTGCCCGCCCTCGACCGTGACAAAGCTCGGGCAGAAGCCCTTCACGCACGAATAGTCCTTGTTGCAGGTGTTCTGGTTGATGCGGCGCTTGCGCCCGAATTCGGTCTCGACCGGCTCGACGCTGAGGCAGTTGCTCTGCACCGAACAGTCGCCGCAGCCTTCGCACACCAGCTCGTTGATGACCACGCGCCTGGACGGCTCGACCAGCGTGCCGCGCTTGCGGCGGCGGCGCTTTTCGGTCGCGCAGGTCTGGTCGTAGATGATGATGGTGCAGCCTTCAATGTCGCGCAGCTGCTTCTGAATCGTGTCGAGATCGTCGCGGTGGTGCACCGTGACACCCGGCGCCAGGCGCGATTTCACGGCGTCATATTTTTCCGGCTCGTCGGTCACGACCACGATCTTCTTCGCGCCTTCGGCGTCGAGCTCGCGGCTCATCTCGGGCACCCGCAGCGTGCCGTCCACCGGCTGGCCGCCGGTCATCGCGACCGCGTCGTTGAACAAATTCTTGTAGGTGATGTTCACCTTGGCCGCGATGCTCTGGCGCACCGCCAGCAGGCCCGAGTGGTAGTAGGTGCCGTCGCCCAGGTTGGCGAAGATGTGCCTGTCGGTCGTGAAGGCCTGCTGCCCGACCCACGACACGCCCTCGCCGCCCATCTGGCTGTAGGTGACGGTGCTGCGGTCCATCCACACCGCCATGAAGTGGCAGCCGATGCCGGCCACCGCGCGCGATCCTTCGGGCACGCGCGTGGAAGTGTTGTGCGGGCAGCCGCTGCAGAAGAACGGGGTGCGATCGGCGCCGGGCTCCACGGTGGTGACCTGCAGGCTGCGCTCCTTGGCCTCGATCACGGCAATGTGCGCGTCCATGCGCGCGGCGCTGTCGCTGTCCACGCCGAGCTTCTTCAGGCGCTTGGCGATTGCCTTGGCGATGAGTGCCGGCGTCAGGTCGGCCTGCGCGCGCAGCAG
>JANORB010000144.1:0-34783 GCA_031415135.1 Methylibium sp. | reverse complement strand
GGCGCATCGGCTAACCTCACGGGCCGTCGCGGGAACACCCGCCGCGGCGGGGCCGGGAGGGCCAGCCAAGGAGCGCTTCGTTGTTCGGCTACTTTGAAAGACTCGCGCATCCGTACCCGGATGCCGAACCCGCCGCACCGCCGCGCGGGTTCTTCGCGTTCGTCTGGTCATGCACGCGCGGGCTGCGGCCGTTCATCGCCGGCATGACGCTGCTGACCGCGGCGATCGGCGCGTTCGAGGCGCTGCTGTTCAGCATGCTCGGGCGCATCGTCGACTGGCTGGCCAAGGTGGCGCCGGCGCAGTTGTGGGCGCAGGAGCGCGGCACCTTGCTGCTGCTGGCCGGCATCCTGCTGGCCAGCCCGCTGGCGATTGCGTTGCAGACCCTGCTGAAGCACCAGACGCTGGCGGCCAACATGCCGATGCTGCTGCGCTGGAACTTCCACCGCCGCATGCTGGGCCAGAGCATGAGCTTCTACCAGGACGAGTTCGCCGGCCGCGTGGCGGCCAAGGTGATGCAGACGGCGCTGGCGGCGCGCGATGTGGTGATGATCGTGTGCGACATCATGGTCTTCGTCGTGATCTATTTCGTCACCATGGTCGCGGTGGTGGGCAGCTTCGACCTGTGGTTGCTGCTGCCCTTCGTCGGCTGGCTGGTGTTGTATTCGCTGGCGGTGTGGTACTTCGTGCCGCGGCTCGGGCGCGTGTCGACCGAGCAGGCCGACGCGCGCTCGCTGATGACCGGGCGCATCACTGACGCGTACACCAACATCGCCACCGTCAAGCTGTTTTCGCACGCGCGGCGCGAGGCCGGGTTTGCGCGCTCGGCGATGCAGGAGTTCATCGCCACGGTGCACGCGCAGATGCGATTGGTGAGCGGCTTCGAGGTCGTCAACCACGCCTTGAGCATGCTGCTGATCCTGGCCACCACCGGCACCACCTTGTGGCTCTGGATCCAGGGCCAGGTCGGCGTGGGCGCGGTCGCCGCGGCCACCGCGATGGCGCTGCGGCTGAATGGCATTTCGCACTGGATCATGTGGGAGATGTCGTCGTTGTTCGAGCACATCGGCACGGTGCAGGACGGCATCAACACCTTGTCGCGCACGCATGCGGTGGTGGACCGGGCCGATGCGGTTGCGCTGAGCGTGAGCCGTGGCGAGATCCGGTTCGAGGACGTGAGCTTTGCCTACGGCAGCACCGACGCTTCCAGGCCGCCGGTGATCGACCGGCTCTCGCTGCACATTCGCGCGGGCGAGAAGATCGGCCTGGTGGGGCGCTCGGGCGCGGGCAAGTCGACCGTCGTGAACCTGCTGCTGCGGTTTCACGACGTGGCCTCGGGCCGGGTGCTGATCGACGGCCAGGACATCGCGCGTGTCACGCAGGACAGCTTGCGCGCGCAGGTCGGCATGGTCACGCAGGACACCTCGCTGCTGCACCGCTCGGTGCGCGACAACATCCTGTACGGCCGGCCCGACGCGACCGACGCGCAGATGCTGGCGGCGGCCACGCGGGCCGAAGCGCACGAGTTCATCCAGGGCCTGACCGACCCGAAGGGCCGTGCGGCGTATGACGCGCATGTGGGCGAGCGCGGTGTCAAGCTCTCGGGCGGCCAGCGCCAGCGCATCGCGATTGCCCGGGTGATGTTGAAGGACGCGCCGATCCTGCTGCTCGACGAGGCCACCAGCGCGCTCGACTCCGAAGTGGAGGCCGCGATCCAGGCCAGCCTGTACCGGCTGATGCAGGGCAAGACGGTGGTGGCGATCGCGCACCGGCTCTCGACCATCGCGGCGATGGACCGGCTGATCGTGCTCGACAAGGGCCGCATCGTCGAGGAGGGCGACCACCGCAGCCTGCTGGCCCAGGGCGGCCTGTACGCGCGCCTGTGGGCGCACCAGAGCGGCGGTTTTTTGGGTGAGGAATCGGGCGAAGACGGCGACCCCGACGCGGCCGGGACCGCGGCGCCGTTGCGCGCCGGCCATGCCGAGCCGGTGAGCTTGTGAGCAACGGTAAGGGTTGCTGCGATTGAGGCGGTTTCGACGCAGTCACGCTGCGCGCCGGGTCAACAATCGGCGCCTCTTTGGCAGCACGCAGGAGGCGTCGTCATGACCCACCCCGATCGACGCGCCGCGCTGGCCGCGCTGACCGCGCTTTCCGCGCTGTGGCTCGCGGCCTGTGGTGGCGGCGGAGACGCCGCGCCGGCGCCTGTGGCCGGCGCTGCGCCCGCACCGTCACCTGCCCCGGCGCCTGCGCCGACACCTCCCCCCGACCCGTCGTCCGGCCCGGTGATCCACGGCTCGTTTGCCGGCGCGGCGCTGGGCCACGGCGCGGCGCTCAACGGGGCCCTGGCCTTCCCCGCCAACAACCCGTGGAACACCGACATCTCGGCCGCGCCGGTGGACCCGAACTCGGCCGCACTGCTGGCCGGCATCGGCCTGGCCACCGGGCTGCATCCCGACTTCGGCTCGGGGCTGTACGAGGGCGGAACGATCGGCATCCCCTACGTGGTGGTGGCCGGCGCCCAGGCGCGTGTGGCGATGAACTGGACCGCCTATGGCGACGAGAGCGATCCCGGCCCGTACCCGGTGCCGGCCAACGCGCCGATCGAAGGCGGTGCCGCCAATGCCAACAACACCGGCGACCGCCATGTGCTGGTGATCGACCGCGACAACAACCGCTTGTACGAGCTGTTTCGTGCGTTCCCCAACGCGGATGGCAGCTGGAATGCCGATTGCGGCGCGCTGTTCCACCTCGACAGCAACGCGGTGCGGCCGGGTGGCCGGCCGGGCTGGACCAGCGCCGACGCCGCCGGCATGCCCATCCTGCCCGGCCTGGTGCGCTATGAAGAGGCGGCGCGCGGCCCCGGCGGTATTCGGCATGCGCTGCGCTTCACGGTGCAGCAGTCGCGCCGCGCCTATGTGCCGCCGGCCACGCACTGGGCTTCCGGCAACACCAGCGCCAGCCTGCCGCCGATGGGCATGCGGGTGCGGCTCAAGGCGAGTTATGTGATCCCCGCCAGCTTCAGCACCGAGGTGCGCGCGATCCTGACCGCCATGAAGACCCACGGCATGTTCATGGCCGACAACGGCAGCAACTGGTTCGTCAGCGGCGCACCCGACGAGCGCTGGGACAACGACCGGCTGCGTGAACTGGGCCAGGTGAAGGGCAGCGATTTCGAGGTGATTCGCATGGACGGGCTGGTCAGCGGCTGAGCCGCGGCCGGCGCGCAGGCGTTGGCGCTGGCCTACAAGGTCTTGCCCAGCCCCAGCCGCTCGACGGTGCGCCGCTCGGCGGCAAAGGTGTCGCGCATCGCGCGGCCGTAGTCCTCGCTGCCCAGGTAGACCAGTTCCTGGTCGTACTTGGCGAGTTCGGCGATGTGCAGCGGGTCGAACATGGCCGCCTTGAACGCGTCGTGCAGTGTCTTGACCACGCCGGGCGGCATGCCGCGCGGGCCGGCCAGCCCGTAAGGTGAATTGGCGACGATGCCGAAGCCCAGTTCCTTGAGCGTGGGCACCGAGGGCCAGCGCCTGGTGCGCGCCGCGCCGAACGTGGCCAGCAGGCGCAGCGTGCCGGCATCGACGAAGGGCGCGAAGCCGTTCGAGTTGACGCCCGCCATCACCTGGCCCGCGGCCACCGCCACCATCTGCTCCGAGGTGCCTTTGTACGGCACGTGGATATAGCGCAGGTTGCGGCGGCCGAACAGTTCTTCCAGCACCACGTGCGGCGTGGTGCCGGCGCCGTTGGTCGAAATGCTCAGCTCGCCGGGGTGGGCGGCCGCGTGGGCCAGCAGGTCATCGAGGCTGCGAAACGGGCTGGCGGCAGCGACCACCACGCCGAAGGTCACGCCGCTGACCTGGATGATCGGCGTGGTGTCGCGGATCGGGTCCCACAGCACCTTTTGCGTGTGCGGTGCGCGAAACACCGGTTGCGGCATTTGCGCGATGGTGTAGCCGTCGGGCGCGGCCTGTTGCAGCACCGGCATCACCAGCGTGCCGCCGGCGCCGGAGCGGTTTTCGACCACGATGCGCTGGCCCAGCTGTTTGCCGGCCAGGTCGGCCAGCAGACGCATCGTCACGTCGGTGGCGCCGCCTGCGGGCCACGGCACCCACAGGCTCACCGGGCGGGTCAGAAAGCTTTCGCTGGCGCGCGGCGATGCGGCCGCCAGCGCCGCCGCCGCGGCGCCCAGCAACAGCAAAGCCTGCCGGCGCGTGGCGCGCTGCGCGTTCATTGCCATGCGATGAGTTCCATCGTCAGGCTGCCGCCGGTCAGGAACGGCGAGGCCACCGGCTCCAGCCGCTCCAGCCGCGCCAGGCCCACGCCGGGGCAGTACCACTCGCGTGTCGTCAGCGGCAGGTCGCGCCAGCCCGACGTGGGGTCGACGTAGACCCGCGCACTCGCCGCGCCCTTGACACGAACGCAATGGTCGAAGCGGCCGGCCGGTGTCTCCAGCGCCTCGTCAACGGCCTCGATCTGGTACTGCATGGAGATGGTCTTGTGCGTGTGGCGGAGCTCGCGCGGGAAATCACTGCGCCGCATCAGCAGGTAGGCGGTGGTGGAGGCCTGCCATTGTGTGCCAACCGAATACGGCGCCTTGAGCACAAACCGCACCGGCTTGTCGGGTTGCGGGTCTTCCATCAGGTCGCTCTTGCTGGCCACGCGGTAGATGCCGCTCGCGTCGCTGCGCAGCCAGTAGTCGACGCCGTCGTCGCTGCGGCGGCGCCAGGCGCGCTCGCCATCGAGCGGCGCCAGTGCCTCGTCGCCCAGCGTGCGCAGCGTCTGGGTGCGCGACTGGGGCGCTTCGTTCTCCAGTTCGGTGGTCACGCGGTAGGTCCAGACATGGCCCGGCGCGAGCGGAAACAGCGCGTCGCCGCGCGCCGGGCCGCCGCAGCCGGGCAGGGCGGCCAGTGCGGCCAGCGCGGCCAGCACAACGCCGGCGAGCAGGATGGCGGGCGCGCGCATTCACTTCTCCGGCAGCTGCGGCATCGGCAGGTCGCCGATCTTGAGCACCTGCTCGTCGTTGCCCGGGCGCAGCCAGGCGATGCCGCGCTTGCCGGCCTTGGGCTCGCTGGTGCCGAGCTGGCTGATGCCCTGGCGCGCCTTTTTCATGCCCTCGTTGAGCAGCGCGTGCAGGTCCTTGGTGTACGGCAGCCGGTAGGCGCGCGGCATCGGCGAGGGGCGGCCGTTTTCAAGCGCGTTGACCCACACGTAAAGCGCGCCCGCGCTCTTGCTGTTGGGCTCTTCGATCACCGCGGCCAGCAGCACGAAGCGCGGCGGCATCGCGTCGGCCGCGGGCCAGCCCCACATCTGGTGCGCCACATCGTCGGCGTAAAAGTAGAACACCGTCACCCCCACCACCAGCACGCCCCTGAGCCAGGCCGGCCAGCGCGACCACAGCAGCGCCAGCGCGCACAGCAGCAGCAGCGCGCAAAAACTCAGCACCAGCGCAAGTGTCATAGTCGTTGAACCAGTTTTTTCGGCAGGGTGTTGACGTTGGCCACCGCGCCGTCGGGCAGCACGGTGAAGCGCACGGCGGTGGCTTCGTCGCCCATGCGGGCGAGGGTGAGCTGGCCGTAGAACACCACGTCGGCGCGCGGGTTGACCTTGATCACCGAGACCGTCACCTCGACCGCTTCGTTGTTCTTCGATTCGTAGTACTGCGCGTTGACCGTGTACTCGCCCGGCTCGATGCCGCGGATCGTGACGACCTCGGTGTTGAGCGGGTTGATGACCTGCTTGCCGTTGACGAGGATGGTGTCGTTGGCCAGGCCGCGGTCGTCGCGGTCGAGGTGCATCAAACCGGCCTCGCGGGCGCGAAACCACACCATGTCGCCGCTCGGGCCCTGGACCCAGGTGTCGATGTCGTTCGGGTTCATGTCGGGCCAGGACACGCTGATGATGTATTCGGCCTTGGACGGAATGTCGCCCGCCTTCAGCGCCTTCGGGTTCATCGCCAGCAAGGCGATGATGAAACAGAACACGAACGCGATCAGCATGTTGAACAGCATGTCGTAGAACGGGTCGACCTCGGGTTCGCGGGTGGTGCGGCGGCGGCGCATGGCGGTCGCGCGCTCAGCCTCTCAGGCGGCGGGCTGCGGCAAGGCCATGCCGATGCGCTGGCAGTCGGCCACCAGCTGGTCGGCAAACCGGTCCAGCCGGGTCAGCTGCAGGCCGAGCAGGATGTTGCCCACCAACCCGACCATGGTGGTCAGCAGCGCCACACCCAGCCCGGTGGTCAGGCTGCGCAACAGCTCTTGCGACTGGGCCGGGTCGAAGTTCTGCAGCTGGCCGATGTTGAGCGCCAGGATCGAAAAGCCGATCACCTTGCCCAGCAGGCCGAGCTTGAGCTGGATGCCGTTGACCCACCACGCCGTGCCGTGCGGGCCGTGGGTTCGCTCCAGCAGCAGGTCGAGCGGCGCGCCGCCATCGCGCGACGCGCTGGCCAGCGCGCGCCAGTATTCGGCGGCCCACGATCCACTGCCATGCCCTTGGCCCAGCCCTTGCCCCAGCTTCCGCCGCTGGCGCTGCAGCTCGCGTGAGCGCGCGCCGCACCACAAGGTTGCGGCAAAGAACACCACGATGATGATCAGGGTGATGCCGGTGGGGTCGGAACTGAGCAGCAAGCCCCAGACGCCGCGCACCCCCAGCAGCCAGGTGGCGAACACCAGCATGCCGCCCAGCGCCAGCCACTCGAGCCAGATCGGTTCGACCGCGGGCGTGGAGTCATGGGTTCGTGGGGCCGGTTGCGATGGCGACAGCGGGAAGGGCAACTTCATTTTCAACCTGGGTCCAGTGCGTGTTCATCCGCCGATTTCATGCAAACTGCGCACCCCTTGCACCCACTCTCATGAAGGCGCTGACTGTGCCCATTCAAGTGCTCCCCGAAGGTCGGTATTTGCCCGAGCAGGACGGCCACCACGTGTGGTGGTGCGAGACGGGTTTGCCCGGGGGTGCGCCGGTGCTGGTGCTCCACGGCGGCCCGGGCGGGCGCACCCGGCTGGCGCCGTTCGGGTGGTTCGATGGCCTGCCCGTTCGGTGCATCGCCTTCGACCAGCGCGGCTGCGGCAAGAGCCTGCCCGAAGCAAGGCTGGAGCACAACACGCTGGCCGCGCTGGTGGGCGACATCGAGCGCCTGCGCGACGCGCTGGGCATCACGTCGTGGGGTCTGGCCGCCGGCTCGTGGGGTGCGTTGCTGGCCGTGGCCTACGCGGCGGCGCATCCGCAGCGCGTGGACGGGCTGTTTCTTCGCAGCGCCTTCCTGGGCAGCGACGCCGAAGTCGCGCGCTTCTTCGCGCCGTGGTCGGGCTGGCTGGGCGAATCCGGTGCGGCCTGGCTCGGTGCGATTGAAGCGGCAGACCCGCTGACCCTGCTTGCGCCACCGGCTCGCTCGGTCTCGCGTGCCCGGGTCGGACAGGCCTGGCAGGCGTTCGAGCAGGCCCAGGCCCGCGCCGGCGGCCTGCGCGCAACGCCAGAGCTTCGCTTCGATCCGCCGCAGCCGATGCCCAGCGCCGAGCCCGACGCCTTGCCCGCAAGCCTGGCGGTGCAATGGCACTACCTGCGCCAGCACTGCTTCGTGCGGCCGGGCCGGGTCGATGCCTGGCTCGGGCTTCTTGAGACCGCGCTGGCCGGGCGGCCGGTGGCCCTGGTGCACGGCCTGGCCGATGAGGTCTGCCACCCGGACGTGAGCGCGGCGCTGGCGGCGCGTTGGCCGCACGCGGTGCTGCGCTGGGTCGACGCTGCGGGGCACGACATGGACGCGCCCGAGTTGCGCCTCGCGTTGACCGCCGCCGCCCACCAGTGGGTCGCGCAACTCGCGCCGTTGCCGGCGTGAGGGCGTGAGGGCGTGACGGTCTTCAGTCGCCCTTGTTCCAGCGCAATTTGCGGTAGATGGTGTTGCGGCTGATGCCCAGCCGCTTGGCGGCCTCGGAAATGTTGCCACCCGCCGCGGCCAACACGTTCTGCATCATTTCGATCTCGGCCTGCTCCAGCGTGACGGCAGGCGGCTTGTCGGCCGCCGCAACCGCGCCGGGGCCGGCGTCGGGCGCGCAGCCACCGGGCGGCGCCGCGGCCGCTGCGGCTCGATCGGCGCCGAACGTGGCCAGCGCGGCCGTGCCCAGGGCTGCGGCATCGGCGGGCGCGGCGGCGTAGAACGCATGGCCCGCGTCAGCGGCGCTCAGGCGCGCGGCCATCGGGTGCACCGGCGGGGCGATGCGCCGGACCTCTTCGAGAAAGTCGTCTGACAGGTGGGCCTCGGTGATCTGCCGCTCGCCGAGGGCCATCACGGCGGCCGTGCGCAACACGGTGGCGAGCTGGCGGATGTTGCCGGGCCAGCCGTAGCGGCGGAACAAGTCCATCACCGTCGGGCTGATCTCGGGCGTGTGGTGCGGGCACTCGGCCTGCAGGATGCGCCGCGCCACCATGCCAAGGTCGGTGCGCTCGCGCAGGGCCGGCAGGCGCACCACCAGGCCGTTGAGGCGGTAGTAGAGGTCTTCGCGGAACTCGTGGCGTTCGATCATGTCGCGCAGGTTGCGGTGGGTCGCGCCGATCAGCGCGATGTCGACCGGTATCGACTTGTGGCTGCCCAGCGGTGTGACACAGCGGTCTTGCAGCACCCGCAGCAGCCGTGCCTGCAAGGCCAGCGGCAGGTCGCCGATGTGGTCGAGGAAAAGCGTGCCGCCATTGGCCTGCACCAGCCGGCCCGTGGTTCCCTTGCGGCGCGCGCCGCCGAAGCCGCCTTCCTCGAAGCCGAACAACTCGGACTCGACGATCGTGCCGGGAACCGAGGCGCAGTTCATCGCCACGAAGGGCTGGCGGGCGCGGATCGAGTCCTGGTGGATCGCCCGCGCCAGCAACTCCTTGCCGGTGCCGGCCTCGCCCAGGATCAGCAACGGGATGTCGCGGTTCATGATGCGCCGCAGCTTGTGCACCACCGTCTCGATGTGCGTGTCGCCGGTCTGCAGGTACTGCAGGCCGGAGGGCGGGCCGGCGCGCTCGCCGTGGCCTGTCGACGGGTCGGCCGGGGCGTCCGCAGCCGCGCTGGCCTGGCCGGTTTCGGGCCCGGCCACCGCCGCGCCGCCGAAGTCGCCGCCGCCCGACCCCGCGCTCAGCGGCCGGGCCTGCCAGTTGAAACGGGCCGCCACGTGAAACTGGCGGCCGTTGTCCAGGCTCAGGTACATCGGCACCGACAACGGCGCGCGGAAATGATCGATCATCGCCGACGCCGTGGTGCCGAACAGGCTGGTCAGGCTGTGCAGGCGCAGCGCGGCGCCGCTCAGGTCGAGCTGATCCAGGGCACTGCGGTTGGCGCCCAGAATCCTGCCGTCGGCGCCCACCACGATGATGCCTTCGAGCAGCGTGCCGATGAATTCGACGCGGCTGTGAAAGTGCAGGCGCAGGCGGTCGCCGTAATCGTCGGAGAGCCAGTGGTTCTCGATCATGCGCGCCGACATGCGCACCAGCCCCATCGTGTGCTGGTGGTAGGAGCGCTCGTCGCCGGTCACGTCGAGCACCCCGAGGATGTTGCCGCGCGGGTCGAAGATCGGTGCCGACGAGCAGGTCAGGAAGCTGTTGGCGTACATGAAATGCTCGCCCGCGTGCACCAGCGTGGGCGACTCGGTGAACAGCGCCGTGCCCATGCCGTTGGTGCCCTTGGAATGCTCGGCCCAGTTGACGCCGGGCGACAACGCGACCTTGTTCGCGCGGTCCAGAAAGTCATCGTCGCCGACCGAATGCAGGATCGTGCCTTGCGCGTCGGTCAACAGGATCATGCTTTCGGTGTTGACGATCTGCTCGAACAGCATTTCCATCACCGGCGCCGCGTGCGCGAACAGGCGCTGGTTGCGTTCGCGCGCCACGGTCAGGTCGCCGCGCATCATCGGCGTGTAGTCGGGCCGCTCGATGCGCGACAGCCCGAGCGCCGTGCAGCGCTGGTGCGACTGCTCGATCAGGTCGATGTGGGCCGGCTGCATGATCAGCGCGGCCGGGCTGCGGTAGCCGGAGCCGGTTTCAGCCAGGGCCTTGGTTCGATGGGCCACGGATCGGATTGCGGGGGGCATTTTCGGCACTCCTGTTGCCTGCCGAGCAGGGCGTCCCATCGATGAAGCCAGCGTGGCGGCCTGGCGGCCTGTGCACGCCAGCGCAACGGTCGGTTGTTCTGATTTAGAGCAGGGTCTTCCGGACTGCCGGCGTGAACGCCTGGGCCCGGCCTGGCGCGCGCTCATGTCCAGGCGTCGTGGCCCAGGCTGGCAAGCATAGTTGAATCGGGAACCGGCGCGCAGTTGGCGTCAACCCGCCCGCTGGCGGTTGGGCGGCAGGCCTGTGGAGCAGGGCGTGGAGCAGACCAGGCATGTCCCTCTAGGGTTTTGCCTAGGTGGGCGGGCAGGCTCGGGGCAATGAAGATAAGCATTCGAGTGCATAGCGCCCGATGCGAACGCCAAACCCGCCACCGGCAAGCCCGTGAACCCAAAGAGGAATGACTTCATGCAGAAGACCCTTCACATCGATCCCGACAAGTGCACCGGCTGCCTCCAGTGCGAGATGGCGTGCTCGTTCGAGAACTACGGCACCTATGCCACGGCCAAGTCGCGCATCAAGGTGTTCGACTTCCACCACACCGGCCGCAAGGTGCCCTACACCTGCACCCAGTGCGACGAAGCCTGGTGCCTGCATGCCTGCCCGGTCGAGGCGATCACGATCGACAAGCTGACCGGCGCCAAGGTCGTCAACGACAACACCTGCGTGGGCTGCAAGGTCTGCACCATCGCCTGCCCGTTCGGCACCATCAACTACGTGCAGGAAACCGGCAAGGTGCAAAAGTGCGACCTGTGCGGCGGCGAGCCGGCCTGCGCCGAAGCCTGCCCCACGGCGGCCATCACCTACGTCGATGCCAACTGGACCGGTCTGAACAAGATGGCCGCCTGGGCCGACAAACTTGGGAATCAACCGGCCGCTGCGGCTTAAGGAGCACCACCATGTCTTGGGCTGGAAAAATTCTTCGTGTCAACCTCACCGCCGGCACCGTCAAGTCGGAGCCGCTGAACATGACCTGGGCCAGGCAGTACCTCGGCTCGCGCGGCCTGGCCACCAAGTACCTGGTGGAAGAAATGGATGCCAAGGTCGACCCGCTGTCGCCCGACAACAAGGTGATCTGGGCCACCGGGCCGTTGACCGGCACGATGGCCTCCACCGGCGGCCGCTACACGGTCGTGACCAAGGGCCCGCTGACCGGCGCGATCGCCTGCTCGAACTCGGGTGGTTATTGGGGCGCCGAGTTGAAGATGGCCGGCTGGGACATGGTGATCTTCGAAGGCAAGTCGGCCAAACCGGTCTACCTGTTCATCAACGACGACACCGCCGAACTGCGCGACGCCGCCCACCTGTGGGGCAAGACCGTCTGGGAAACCGAAGCGACGCTCAAGAAGCAGTTGCAAGACCCGCTGGTGCGTGTGTCGAGCATCGGCGGCGCGGGTGAAAACGGCGTGCTCTACGCCGCCGTGGTGAACGACCTGCACCGTGCCGCCGGCCGCTCCGGCGTGGGGGCGGTGATGGGCTCCAAGAACCTGAAGGCGATTGCGGTGCGCGGCACCAAGGGCGTGGGCAACATTGCCAACCCCAAGGAGTTCATGCGCGTCACCTTCGAGAAGAAGAAGATCCTGGCCGAGAACGGCGTCACCGGCCAGGGCCTGCCGACCTACGGCACCCAGGTGCTGATGAACGTGATCAACGAAATCGGCGCACTGCCCACGCGCAACCACCGCGACATCCAGTTCGAAGGCGCCAAGGACATTTCGGCCGAGGCGATGGCCACACCGCGCAAGACCGACGGCAAGAAGCCGCTGGTCACCAACCAGGCCTGCTTCGCCTGCACCATTGCGTGCGGGCGCATCCAGAAGATCGACCAGGGCCACTTCACGGTGGCCAACAAGCCGCAGTACTGGGGCGCCTCGGGCGGGCTCGAGTACGAAGCGGCGTGGGCACTGGGCGCGGCCAACGGCGTCAATGACCTCGACGCATTGCAGTACGCCAACGTGCTGTGCAACGAGCACGGCATGGACCCGATCACCTTCGGCGCCACCATCGGCGCGGTGATGGAGTTGTACGAGATGGGCGTGCTGACCAAGGAGCAGCTGGGCATCGACGCCAAGTTCGGCTCGGCCGAGGCGCTGGCGCACTTTGCCGAGATCACCGCCAAGGGCGAAGGCTTCGGCAAGGAAATCGGCCAGGGCTCGGCGCGGCTGACCAGGAAGTACGGCCACCCCGACCTGAGCATGAGCGTCAAGGGCCAGGAGTTCCCGGCCTACGACGGTCGCGGCATCCAGGGCATGGGCCTGGCCTATGCCACCAGCAACCGCGGGGCCTGCCACCTGCGTGGCTACACGGTGGCCTCCGAAGTGCTGGGCATTCCGGTCAAGACCGACCCGCTGGTCTCCGAAGGCAAGCCCGACCTCGTGAAGGCTTTCCAGGACGCCACGGCCGCGTTCGATTCATCGGGCCTGTGCATCTTCACGACCTTTGCCTGGGGCCTGCACGACCTGGCGCCGCAGGTGGCGGCGGCCTGCGGTGACGAGTTCACGCTCGAGAACCTGAGCGTTATCGGCGAGCGCATCTGGAACATGGAGCGCGACTTCAACAACCGCGCCGGCTTCACCGCCAAGGACGACACCTTGCCCAAGCGGCTGCTGACCGAACCGGCCAAGACCGGCCCCGCCAAGGGCCTGGTGAGCAAGCTGCCGGAGATGCTGCCCAAGTACTACGAGATCCGTGGTTGGGACGCCGGTGGCAACCTCAAGCCGGAGACCCGCGCGCGGCTGGGCCTGTAAGGTCGCAGAAGCGGTTGGGATGGATGTGAAGGCGGTTGCAAGACCGCCTTCCTCTTTTTGGGGGCGGCGGCCCCGCGTTGACCAGAAGGAAATAGCAC
The DNA here is from genome assembly GCA_031415135.1 of Methylibium sp. Lineage (GTDB taxonomy): Bacteria > Pseudomonadota > Gammaproteobacteria > Burkholderiales > Burkholderiaceae_C > LGRD01. The sequence continues at coordinate 21,876 of JANORB010000144.1, read as the reverse complement.
CATGAGACACGTGATCCTGGGTGCCGGCCCGGCCGGCGTGATCGCTGCCGAAACGATTCGCAAGCACGCCCCGTACGACCCGATCCTGATCATCGGCGACGAAGCCGAGGCGCCGTACTCGCGCATGGCCATTCCCTACCTGCTGATCGGCAACGTCAAGGAATCGGGCACGCACCTGCGCCACGGGGCGCATCATTTCCGCGATTTGCGCATCGACATCAAGCATGCGCGCTGCACCGAGGTCGACGCCGAGCGGCGTTCGCTGACCCTCAGCGACGGCAGCGTGATCACCTTCGACACGCTGCTGATCGCCACCGGTTCGCGCCCGGTGAGCCCGCCGATTCCCGGCATCGATTCAGCCGACGTGCACGCGTGCTGGACGCTCGACGATGCGCGCGCGATCATGGCCAAAGCCACCCGGGGCCAGCGGGTGCTGCAAATGGGCGCCGGCTTCATCGGCTGCATCATCATGGAGTCGCTGGCGGCGCGCGGCGTGGAACTGACGGTGGTGGAAATGGGCGACCGCATGGTGCCGCGCATGATGGGCCCCACCGCCGGCGGCATGATCAAGGACTGGTGCGAGAAAAAGGGCGTCAAGGTGTTCACCGGCGCGCGCGTCACGGCGATCGAGCCGGCCGGTGCCAACCCGCCCGCCCCTGCCGCCGCCACGCCTTCCAGTGCGACCGCCACCCCGGCCGCAGCCGGCGGCTTGCTGCACAAGATCGCCAGTTTCTTCGGTGCCGGAACGCCCGCCGCCGCGGCGGCCGAAGCAGCGTCCGCATCCAACCGGGCCGCTGCGCCCGGGCCGGCGGCGCGCGGCTTGCGCGTGCGCCTGTCGACCGGCCAGACGCTGGAGGCCGACCTCGTGATCAGCGCCACCGGCGTGAAGCCGAACATCGAGTTCCTGGAAAAGTCGGCCATCAAGTGCCTGCTGGGTGTGTTGACCGATGAGCACATGTGCACCACCGTTCCCGGCATCTACGCGGCCGGCGACTGTGCCGAGGCGTTCGACAAGGTCAGCGGCAAGACCATCGTCAGCGCGATCCAGCCCAACGCCGCCGACCAGGCGGTGATTGCGGCGCTGAACATGGTCGGCCGCCCCGCCGCGCTGAAGGGCGTGACGCAGATCAACGTGCTGGACACGCTGGGCCTCATTTCCACCAGTTTCGGCAACTGGGAAGGCGTGCCGGGCGGCGAGCATGTGGAACTGACCGACCGCGGGGCCGGGCGCCACCTGAGCCTGCAGTTCAAGGACGACGTGATGATCGGCTGCAACAGCCTGGGCTGGACCGAGCACGTGGGCGTGATGCGCGGGCTGGTCGAAGGCCAGGTCAGGCTCGGCGATTGGAAAGAGGTGCTGATGAAAGACCCGACCCAGCTGATGGAGGCGTACCTGGCCAGTGCCCAGGCGCAGGACCAGCGCGCCTTGCTGGCGGCGCGCTGATGCATCAGGCGCAAGAAGTCAGGTGCATGAAGATCACTTTCAAGCTCTATGCCGGGTTGACCGACTACCTGCCAGCGCAAGACCGCGTCAGCAACCGGCTCGTGCTCGAGCTGCCCGACGGCACGCCGATCAGCGCCGTGATCGAACCCTTCGGGCTGCCGCAGAAGATGGTCCACCTGGTGCTGGTCAATGGCGTCTACGTCGCCCCCGAACATCGCCTCACGCACGTGCTCATCGACGGTGACGTGCTGGCGATCTGGCCGCCGATCGCCGGCGGCTGAGCGATCGCCATGCAAGGCTGGTATGCCGCGCAGTTCGAGCGCGAGATGGGGTGCACCGAAACCGAACTGCGGCGCTGGTTGCCCGGCGCCGCCGGCCCGCACACACTGGCATTGAACGGGCAGACGGCCACGGTGGCGATCGATGCGGGGCGCCTGGTCTTGCGCTGGAGCGTGCTGCCGGCGCGCCAGATTGCGCTGCTGCGCATGCCGCGCATGGCGGTGTCATTCCGGTTCGATGGCGTCGGCGAACCAGAGCGCCAGGTGTTCATGCGCCACTTCGATCTCTCCACGCACCGGGGTGGCGGCTGAACCGCCGGAGTCCACCTGGCGCGGCGCCTCAGGAATTGCTGGTCGCCCTGACTTCGTCGATCGTCGTGATGCCGGCCAGCACCTTGTCGATGCCGTCCTGGCGCAAGGTGCGCATGCCCTCGGCGAGCGCGGTTTTCTGCAGCGCCTCGGCGCGCGCGCCGGTTTGCACCAGGTGGCGCACGTCGCGTGACACCACCATCAGCTCGTGCAGGCCGGCGCGGCCCTTGAAGCCGGTGCCGTCGCAGTGTTTGCAGCCCGGGCTGTGGTGCGCCAGCAGGCGGCCATCGCGGCTGTTGTGCTGCATCCAGCCGGCCAGCACGGTGTCGCGCGCCAGCGGCGGCTCGCCGGCGCCGAACGCGTGCATGAAGTCGCCCAGCAGTTCTTCGACCAGCGCGTCGTCGGCCGGGTTGCTTTCACGGCAGTGGGTGCACAGGCGCCGCACCAGCCGCTGCGCCAGCACCGCCAGCAGCGAGTCGGCAAAGTTGAACGGGTCCATGCCCATGTCGAGCAGCCGGGTCACGGTTTCGGGCGCGCTGTTGGTGTGCAGCGTGCTGAGCACCAGGTGGCCGGTGAGCGAGGCTTCGATGGCCATCTGCGCCGTCTCCGCATCACGGATCTCGCCCACCATGATGGCGTCCGGATCGGCGCGCAAAAAGGCGCGCAGCGCTTTTGCGAAGGTCCAGTCGATCTTCGGGTTGATCTGCACCTGGCGCAGCCCGGGCTGGGTGATTTCGATCGGGTCCTCGGCGGTCCAGATCTTGCGCTCCGGCACGTTGATGTGCGAGAGCGCCGAATGCAGCGTGGTGGTCTTGCCCGAGCCGGTGGGGCCCACGCACAACACCATGCCGTAAGGCCGCTCGATGGCTTCCTTGAGCTGGCGCAGGTTGCCCGCGGACAGGCCCAGGTTGTCGAGCGGCACCGGCTTGGCCGAGGCCAGGATGCGCATCACCACGTCCTCGAGCCCGCTGTTGGTCGGGATCGTCGCCACGCGCAACTCGATCTTGTGCTGGGCCGAAAACTTTGAAAAATTGATCTTGCCGTCCTGCGGCTTGCGCTTCACGGAGATGTCCAGGTCGCACATGATCTTGATGCGGGCGATCAAGGCGCTGCGGTAGTTGGGCGGCAGTTCCAGGTAGGAGCGCATCACCCCGTCCTTGCGGAAGCGGATGCGGATTTTCTCGCGCCCGGGATAGCTTTCGACATGGATGTCGGACACACCGTCCTTGTGGGCTTCAATGATCATGTTGTTGATCAGCCGCACCAGCGAGTTGTCGGATTGTTCGATGCTGTCGAGGTTGTCGGTGCGGCCGCTGTCCAGCCCCTCGCGTTCCAGTGTCTCGACCAGCTTGCCGGTGTCGGCCATCTCGATGTCGAAAGTCAGCCCCATGTCGCCGGCCGGCCGTTCGCTGGTGTCCATGCCGAGCTTTTCGTAGGCGCTCAACAGCAGGTGGTCGATCGAGCGGCACTTGGCCAGCACCGGCACGACCTTCATGCCGGCGCTGAACTCCACCTCATCGACGGCGATGCGGCGCCGCGCCGGGTCGTCCAGCGCCACCACCAGGCGGCCATCGCGCAACAGCAGCGGCATCACGCGCAGCCGCGCCGCGACCGCGTAGCTGAGCTTGCGCAGCGCCTCGGCCTCGGCCGGAAACTGGTCCAGGTCGACCAGCGGGTAGCCCATCTTGCGTGACAAGGCCTGCTGCAGATCGTCGGGCGAGACCACCTTCATGCGCACCAGCATCTCGCCCAGCGGCACGTTGCGGTCATTCAATTGCTGGGCCAGCGCCTCGTCGAGCTGGGCCTGGTTGATCATGCCCATCGACAGCAGCGCTTCGCCGATCCGGATCATCGGCATCCGGGCCTGGCGCTCCAGCGCTTCGAGCAACTGCTCCGGCGAGACGACCTGGCGGAACACCAGGATGTCGCCAAGCTTTTGCTTGCGCAAGTCGTCCTGCGCCGCCACGGCCTGCTCGACCTGCTCCGGCGTGGCGCGATGCTGCTCGATCAGCACCTCGCCGATGCGCGGGCCGAGGTCGGCGTCGGTGTAAGCCTCGCGCGGAATGAACATGCGCAGCACGCTGCCGTCGTCGCCCGCGGGGGGAAACAGGAACAGGCCGAACGGCGTTTGAACGTGGCCGACGGTGTCGCCCGCCATCTCGCCGCCTGCGGCCAGCGTGAGCCGGTAGCTGGACACCCCGCGCTGGCCCAGCCACTGCGCGTGCGGGTCGGCCGGCGACAACTCCAGCGGCTTCAGCGGCAGCGTCAGCACGATGCAGCGGAATTGATGAAAGCGCAGCGCAAGGGTGGTTCGCGCCGGCGGTGACTGAACATGCGCCACCGCCTCGTCGGGCACGAAGAAGGTCAGGCGCCCGTGGCTCTTGTTGCCATTGCGGCCCACCACTTCGCAGGCCAGCGGGTCGGTTTGCTGGACCGGTTCGGCGAAGCTGGCAAACGGCGGCGTCGGCCAGGCAAAGCCCTCGCGCCGGCCTTTGGCGTCGGCATCAGGCGGGGGCTGAGGCTCGGGCAGGAGGGTCAGCTCCCAGTTCGAAATGGGATCGGGTCCGGACATGGGGTTGCGCGTGGTGGTGGCCGTTGTCCCGCATGCTAGGGCCGGCCGGTGCCGGCCAAGCCCTCAAAAAGGCCTGGGTTCGCCGGCCAGTTTCAACCCTTCATCGGGGCGCACGGGAAGTTCACGCGCGGCGGGCCATGGCTTGCATCACAAAGAGTTTGAAGCCCACCGGCGGCTGCAGTCGATGGCGATAAAGTGTCGATCAGGCATCTGTGTTTTTCGGAAAGCCCGACAGCCCCCTTGACAGGCCCGACATGAACCACAAACCCCGCTGGCAGTTCTGGATCGACCGCGGCGGCACCTTCACCGACGTGGTGGGGCGGCGCCCCGACGGCAGTCTGGTCACCCACAAGCTGCTGAGCGACAACCCCGAGCAGTACCGCGACGCGGCGGTCGCCGGCATGCGCCACCTGCTGGGCCTGGCGCCGCACGAGCCGATCACACCCGATCTCGTCGAGTGCGTGAAGATGGGCACCACGGTGGCCACCAACGCGCTGCTCGAACGCAAGGGCGAGCCCACGCTGCTGGTCATCACCCAGGGGTTCCGCGACGCGTTGCGCATCGCCTACCAGGACCGCCCGCGGATTTTCGAGCGCCACATCGTGCTGCCCGAATTGCTGTACTGCCGGGTGATCGAGGCCGACGAGCGCATGGGCGCCAACGGCGAGCCGGTGCGACCGCTCGACCAGGCGCGCTTGCGCACCGGCCTGCAAGCCGCGTTCGATGCCGGCCTGCGCAGCGTGGCCATCGTCTTCATGCACGGCTACCGCTACACGGCCCACGAGTTGGCCGCGCAGGCGCTCGCACAGGCCGTGGGCTTCGCGCAGATCAGCGTCTCGCATGCGGTCAGCCCGCTGATGAAACTGGTCGGCCGCGGCGACACGACCGTGGTGGACGCCTACCTCTCGCCGATCCTGCGCCGCTATGTGGAGCAGGTGGCGCAGCAGATGCCGGGCGTGAAGCTGCTCTTCATGCAGTCCAGTGGCGGCCTCACCGACGCGCAGGTGTTCCAGGGCAAGGACGCCATTTTGTCCGGCCCGGCGGGCGGCATCGTCGGCATGGCGCGCACCGCACAACTGGCGGCCGGCGACATCGACACCGAGCACGCCCCATTGCGCGTGATCGGCTTCGACATGGGCGGCACCTCCACCGACGTGAGCCACTTTGCCGGCGAATTCGAGCGTGCCTTCGAGACCCAGGTGGCCGGCGTGCGCATGCGCGCGCCGATGATGAGCATCCACACCGTGGCCGCCGGTGGCGGCTCGGTGCTGGGCTTCGACGGCGCCCGTTTCCGCGCCGGCCCGCACAGCGCCGGCGCCAACCCCGGCCCGGCCTGCTACCGGCGCGGCGGGCCGCTGACGGTGACCGACGCGAACGTGCTGCTCGGCAAGATCCAGCCGGCGTATTTCCCCAAGGTGTTCGGGCCGCGGGCCGACCAGGCCCTGGACCGCGAGGTGGTGGCGCAACGCTTCAACGCCATGGCGGCCGACATCGCGCGCGCCACCGGCGTGGCGCGCGGCGCCGAAGCGGTGGCCGAAGGTTTCATCGACATCGCGGTCGGTGCGATGGCCAACGCCATCAAGAAGATCTCGGTCGCGCGCGGTTACGACGTGACGCGCTACACCTTGCAGTGTTTTGGTGGCGCCGGCGGCCAGCATGCCTGCCGCGTGGCCGACGCGCTCGGCATGAGCCAGGTGTTCGCGCACCCGCTGGCCGGTGTGCTGTCGGCCTATGGCATGGGGCTGGCCGACCAGAGCGTGATGCGCGAGGCGTCGGTCGAACAGCGCCTGGCCGACGGGCTCGACGCGGTGGCCGAACGCCTGGCCGTGCTGGCCCAGGCGGCGCAGGCCGAGTTGACGCGCCAGGGCGTGGCGCCGGCGCGGGTGCGGGTGTTCAAACGAGTTCATGTGCGCTACGACGGCAGCGACTCGGCGCTGGTCGTGCCGTTCGGTGAACCGCATGCCATTCAGGCGGCGTTCGAGGCGGCTTACCGCCAGCGCTTCGCGTTCCTGATGACCGAGCGCGCGCTGGTGGTCGAAGCGGTGTCGGTCGAAGCGATCGGGCGTGGCGAGGCGCCGGCCGAGCCGCGCCACGACAGCCTGGCCCACGGGCCCGCACCGAGCGCCGACACCGTTCGCCTGTTCAGCGGCGGCCGCTGGTGGGACGCCGCGCTGGTGCTGCGCGAGCACGCGCTGCCGGGCCATGGGGTGAATGGCCCGGCCATCATTGCCGAGAAGAACGCCACCACCGTGGTCGAGCCCGGCTGGCAGGCGCGCGTGACCGCACTCGATCATTTGCTGCTGCAACGTGTGCAGCCGCTGCCGGCCAGGCAGGCCATCGGCACCACGGTGGACCCGGTGATGCTGGAGGTGTTCAACAACCTGTTCATGAACATCGCCGAGCAGATGGGCCTGCAGCTGCAGAACACCGCCTACTCGGTCAACATCAAGGAACGGCTCGATTTTTCGTGCGCGCTGTTCGACGCCCAGGGCAACCTGATCGCCAATGCGCCGCACATGCCGGTGCACCTGGGCTCGATGAGCGAGTCGATCAAGGCCGTGATCGCGCGCCATGCCGGGCGCATGCGGCCGGGTGATGTGTACGCGCTGAACGACCCGTACCACGGCGGCACCCATTTGCCCGATGTGACGGTGGTGACGCCGGTGTTCGGCGAGGGCGGCGAGGGCGGCGGCACGATCCTGTTCTACGTCGGCTCGCGCGGCCACCACGCCGACATCGGCGGCGTGACGCCTGGCTCGATGCCGCCGTTCTCGACCCGCATCGAAGAAGAAGGCGTGCAGATCGACAACGTCAAGCTGGTCGAGGCCGGCCCCCACGGACCCCAGATGCGCGAAGCCGAGATGCTCGCGCTGCTGGCCAGCGGCGCCTACCCGTCGCGCAACCCGAGGCAAAACATCGCCGACCTGAAGGCGCAAATTGCCGCCAATCAAAAGGGTGTGCAGGAGTTGCGCAAGATGGTGCGGCAGTTCGGCCTGGACGTGGTGCAGGCCTACATGGGCCATGTGCAGGACAACGCCGAAGAGTCGGTGCGCCGCGTCATCACCACGCTGAAAGACGGCGCTTTCACGCTGGCGCTGGACAACGGCGCCCACATCAACGTGGCGATCCGCGTGAACGCGCCGCAGCGCAGCGCCGTGATTGATTTCACCGGCACCTCGGCCCAACTCGGCAACAACTTCAACGCGCCCACGGCGGTGTGCATGGCCGCCGTGCTGTACGTCTTTCGCACGCTGGTGAACGACGACATCCCGCTCAACGCCGGTTGCCTGAAGCCGCTGCGGGTGATCATTCCCGAAGGCTCGATGCTGAACCCGCGCTGGCCCGCGTCGGTGGTGGCCGGCAATGTGGAGACCTCGACCTGCATCACCAACGCCCTCTACGGCGCGCTCGGCGTCATGGCGGCCGGCCAGTGCACGATGAACAACTTCACCTTCGGCAACGCGCACCACCAGTACTACGAAACCATCTCGGGCGGGTCCGGCGCCGGTGCCTGGCTGGATGACGCCGGTCGCGTCGTCGGGGGCTTCAACGGCACCTCGGTCGTGCAGGCCCACATGACCAACTCGCGCCTCACGGACCCCGAGGTGCTCGAGTTCCGCTTCCCGGTGCGACTCGACAGCTACGCCATCCGCCCCGGCTCCGGCGGCGCGGGGCGCTGGCAGGGCGGCGACGGCGGTGTGCGCAAAGTCCGGTTCCTGGAGCGAATGACGGCGGCGATTTTGTCCAACGGCCGCACGAGCGGCGCCTTCGGCATGGCCGGCGGCGCGCCCGGCCTGGCCGGCATCAACCGGGTCGAGCGGGCCGATGGCAGCACGCTGGCGCTGGGTCACATCGGCTCGGTGGACATGCAGCCCGGCGATGTGTTCGTGATCGAAACCCCAGGCGGTGGCGGCTATGGTGAGCCTGCGCACGCCCTGTCGCCCAATGACCCCTGAGCACCAAAGGCTGTCACGCGGCCAGGGCCAGTCTGGTTGGGCAAAATCGGCGCGCCGGGGTTTCTGACGGACCCGCGTTCCGCTGTAAGAAAGCTCGCCGCGTCGGCGACCAAGCGGGTCGGCGGCGGGCCACCCGGCCGCTCGACAAAGTCTCGTGCTTCGCTTCGTTTTCTTCCAAAGGAATTGCCTCATGAATCAACGCCTCGTTCTCTCTTCCGCCCTGGCTTCGGTGCTGGCCCTGGGCCTGGTGGGTCAAGCCGCCGCGCAGGACAAGAAGAAGGAAGCCTGTTACGGCGTCGCCAAGGCCGGCCAGAACGACTGCTCCAATCTGGCGGGCACACACACCTGCTCCGGCCAGTCCAAGGCCGACATGGACGTGGGTGAGTGGAAGTACGTGGCCGCCGGCACCTGCAAACAAATGGGTGGCAAGTCGGTCGACGAAGCCAAGGCGGCGATGAAGAAGTGATGCGCTGACCCGGTGCAACGCCCAGGTTCCGCAGTGCCACCGCCGCATGCGTTGGCCAGCGTTGGCATCGGCCTGCGCCAGCCGCACTATGCCCAGGTGCTGCGGGACAGGCCGAGCCTGGGCTTCGTCGAAGTCCATTCCGAGAACTTCTTTGCCGACGGCGGCGCCGCGCTCGGTGTCTTGACCCAGGCGCGCGAGGTCTGCGACATCAGCCTGCACGGCGTGGGCCTCGGCCTCGGCTCGGCGGTGGGTGTCGACCCGTGGCACCTCGATCGGCTGGCGCGGCTGGTCGGGCGCATCGAGCCGGTTCGGGTGTCCGACCACGCCTCGTTTGCGCGCGCCGCGCTCGCGCCCGGCCAGGATGTGGTGCATGGGAATGACCTGCTGCCCATCGCCTTCACCCGCGCCGCGCTGGACATCATGGTCGCCAATGTCACGCAGGTGCAGGAGCGCCTGCGCCGGCCGCTGCTGGTGGAAAACCTGTCGGCCTACCTGTCGTTCGCCCAGGCGCCTGGTGACGAGGCGATGGACGAGCCGCGGTTTTTCGGCGAGCTGTGCCGGCGCTCCGGCTGCGGCATGCTGCTGGACCTGAACAACCTGATGGTGAACGCGCTCAATGCGGGGGCTGAACCGGCGCTGCAGTCGTGCTGCGACTTCGTCGATGCGCTGCAGATCGGCAGCGTGGGCGAGCTCCACCTGGCCGGTTATTGCGAGACTGGCGGCCTGGTCATCGACGACCACGGCAGCCGCGTGCGCCCCGAGGTGTGGGCGCTGTACCAGCATGCGCTGGCGCGCTTCGGCCGCCTGCCGACACTGGTCGAATGGGACACCGACGTGCCGGCGCTGGGCGTGTTGCTTGCCGAGGCGAACCACGCTGCGGGCCTGCTGTGTGGGCCGGTGCGTTGATGAGCGCGGCCACCGAGGCCGAGCGCCAGCGGGCCTTGCTCGCCGCGCTGTGGGCACCGGCCGACGGCATGGCGCAGCCGGTCTTGCAAGAGCGTGGCGAGCGCGCTGCCCAGGGGCTCGCAGCTTACCGGGCGAACGCCGGCGCGCTCGCCGAACGGGCGCTGGCAGCCGTGTTCCCGACGCTGCAAACGATGCTGGGCGCGGCCGACTTCAAGCACCTGGCGCGCGAATTCTGGCGCGCCCATCCGCCGCGGCGCGGCGACCTGGGCGAATGGGGCATCGAGTTACCGGCCTGGCTGCAGGCCCACGCGGCCTTTGCCGAGTGGCCTTACCTTGGCGATTGCGCCCGCCTCGACCTGGCCATCCACCAGTGCGAGCGCGCGGCCGACGCCGAGTTCGACGCCGCGTCGCTGGGCTGGCTCGAACGTGCCGAGCCCGACCGTCTGCGCATCGCGCTGATGCCGGGCACAGCGGTACTGGCCTCGGCCTGGCCGATCGCCACCGTTCACGCCGCCCATCACCTGGCCGGCGCCGGTTTCGACGCGGTGCGTGCCGCGTTGGCCGCGCAGCACGGTGAGCAGGTGCTGGTGGCGCGCCGCGGATGGCGCGCGCGTGTCCATGCGGTCGACGCGCCAACCGTCGCCTGGACGCGCCTGCTGCTGGCCGGGGCCCCGCTGAGCCAGGCGCTCGATCGCGCCGGTGAAGGATTTCAGTTCGCCGAGTGGCTGGCACAGGCGCTGCGCGAAGGCTGGTTGAAGGACGTGGTGTGCCTGGACTGCTGATGTGCCACCGGCTGGATGCGCCGCGCATCGCAGGCTGACGATGCTCGACCGCATCGCCATGGCCGCGCTTCGCCCCGCGCTCACGCACGCGGCCCGGGGCCTGGCGCGTTGGGGCGTGCACGCCGACCAGGTCACCTGGCTCGGGTTTGCGGTCGGCATCGGCGCGGCGGGGGCGATCGCGGCGCAGCAGTTCATCGCCGGGCTGGCGCTGTTGCTGCTGAGCCGGCTGTGCGATGGGCTCGACGGCGCGATCGCGCGGCTCGCCACACCGACCGACCGCGGCGCGTTTCTCGACATCACGCTGGACTTTCTGTTCTACGCCAGCATTCCACTCGCGTTCGCGTTCGCCGACCCTGGCGCCAACGCGCTGGCCGCGGCGGTGTTGCTGGCGGCCTTCGTCGGCACCGGGGCGAGCTTCCTGGCGTTCTCGGTGCTGGCGGCCCAGCGCGGGCTCAAGAGCGCGGCCTACCCGAGCAAAGGCATCTACTATCTGGGCGGCCTGACCGAGGCGACCGAGACCCTGGCCTGTTTTGCCGCCATGTGCTTGTGGCCCGCGCACTTCGCCACGCTGGCGCTGGTGTTTGCCGGGCTTTGCGCGCTGACCATCGTGATGCGGCTGAGGGCCGGGTGGAGCGCACTGTCAGGTTAATGACGCCGGTAAGGCGGGCGCGGGCCGCGCGACCAACAAGAACACCGCATAACAAGACGAGGAGCCGTTCACCATGTCCCGCCAGAAACTGCTGTTGATCGGCGCGCTGATCGTGCTGCTTGCGGCGTACTTCTACTTCGACCTCGGGCGCTTCTTCAGCCTCGACTTCATCAAGCAGCGCCAGCAGGCGTTCGCCGCGCTGTATGCGGAAAATCCGTTGCTGCTGATCGGTGGATATTTCGTGGTCTACGTGGCGGTCACCGCGCTGTCGCTGCCGGGCGCGGCGATCATGACGCTGGCGGGCGGCGCGATTTTCGGGCTGCTCGCGGGCACCGTCATCGTGTCGTTCGCGTCCAGCATCGGCGCCACCTTGGCGTTCCTGGTGTCGCGCTACGTGCTGCGCGACAGCGTGCAGAGCCGCTTCGCGTCGCGCCTGACCGAAATCAACAAGGGCATCGAGAAGGACGGCGCGTTCTATCTTTTCACGCTCAGGCTGGTGCCGCTGATCCCGTTTTTCGTCATCAACCTGGTGATGGGGCTGACGCGCATGAAGGCCGGCGTGTTCTACCTCGCCAGCCAGCTCGGCATGCTGGCGGGCACGCTGGTGTACGTGAATGCCGGCACGCAACTCGCCAAGATCGACTCGCTGCGCGGCATCCTGTCGCCCGGCCTGCTGGGCTCGTTTGTGCTGCTGGGATTCTTCCCGTTGATCGCGAAGAAGATCGTCGACGCGATTCAACGGCGCAAGGTGTACGCCAGGTGGGCGCACCTGAAGCCGAAGTCGTTCGACCGCAACCTGGTCGTGATCGGCGCCGGCGCGGCCGGGCTGGTCGCGAGCTACATCGCCGCTGTGGTGAAGGCCAAGGTCACGCTGGTCGAGACCCACAAGATGGGCGGCGATTGCCTGAACTACGGCTGTGTGCCGAGCAAGGCGCTGATCAAGTCGGCCACGCTGCTGCGGCAGATGAAACACTCGGCCACCTACGGCATCGCCAAGGCCGAGGCCAGCTTCAGCTTTGCCGACGTGATGGAGCGGGTGGCGCGCGTGGTGCGCGAGGTCGAGCCGCACGACTCGATCGAACGCTACACCGGCCTCGGTGTCGACGTGGTGGTCGGCTACGCAAAAATCGTCAACCCGTGGACGGTGGAGATTGCCCGCGCCGACGGCACCCAACAAACCCTGACCACCAAGGCGATCGTCATCGCCACCGGGGCGATGCCTTTTGTTCCGCCGCTGCCCGGCCTCGACGACGTGGGCTACTGGACCAGCGACACGCTGTGGACGCTGCGTGAATTGCCACCCCGCCTGGTGGTGCTGGGCGGCGGGCCGATCGGTTGCGAACTGGCGCAGTGCTTTGCCCGCCTGGGCTCGCAGGTGACGCAGGTCGAGATGCTGCCGCGCATCATGATCCGCGAAGACGAAGAGGTCTCGGCGCTGGCGCGCAAGGCGCTCGAAGACGATGGTGTTCAGGTGCTCACAGGCCACAAGGCGCTGCGCTGCGTGAAGGAGAAGAGCCCGGAAGGGGAGCGCAAATTCATCGTGCTCGAAGCCGGCGGGGTCGAGCAGCGCATCGAGTTCGACCAGTTGTTGTGTGCGGTCGGGCGGGTGGCGCGGCTGAAGGGTTTCGGCCTCGAAGAACTCGGCATCCTCGACCCGCAAAAGCCCGGCCGCACGGTCGAGGTCAACGAGTGCCTGCAGACGATCTACCCCAATATCCTGGCCGCCGGTGACGTGGCCGGACCGTATCAGTTCACCCACGTGGCGGCGCACCAGGCCTGGTACGCCGCGGTCAACGGCCTGTTCGGCACGTTCAAGACCTTCAAGGCCGACTACGCGGTGATTCCGTGGGCCACCTTCATCGACCCCGAGGTCGCGCGCGTCGGCCTGAACGAGCAGGAGGCGAAGGAAAAGGGCATCGCTCATGAGGTCACCAAGTACGCTATCGACGACCTGGACCGCGCCATCGCCGACAGCGCGGCGCACGGCTTCGTGAAAGTGCTCACGGTGCCGGGCAAGGACAAAATCCTGGGCGTCACCATCGTCGGCGTTCACGCCGGCGACCTGCTCGCCGAGTACGTGCTGGCGATGAAACACGGCCTGGGGCTGAACAAGATTCTCGGCACGATCCACACCTACCCGACGCTGGCCGAAGCCAACAAATACGCGGCGGGCGAGTGGAAGCGCAACCACCAGCCGCTGCGCTTGCTCGAATGGGTGGGCCGGTTTCATGCCTGGCGCCGTGCTTGAGCGCGCCGGCGCTGGCCGGCCGGCAGGTCGATTACGATGGCGGCCCGATTTCGCTTGCGCGTTGGCGCGCTGATGGCCTTGACCCGTTCCCCGCTGTGCATTTTGTGCCCGCTGTGCCCGCTGTTCGCGCTGCTCGCCGCCTTCATGCTGAATCCGGCGCACGGCGACGCGCCGGCGCTGGCACCGCTGTCCTCCACAGGCAGCATGCCGCCGAGTCCGTGGCATGTGGCCGGCCTGCCGCAACAAAGCAAGCCGCTGACCCGTTTTTCGCTGGTCGACCTGGACGGCCGGCGGGTGTTGCGGGTCGAGGCCGACAACTCCTACGGCAACCTGGTCCACCCGCTGAACGTGGCGCCTTCGGCGTTGCAGTTGGCGTGGAAATGGCGTGTCGATGATCTGGTCTCCGCCGCCGACTTGCGCACCAAGGCCGGCGACGACACGGCCTTGAAGGTCTGCGTGTTTTTCGACCTTGCGCACGAGAAGATTCCGTTCGGCGAACGCCAGTTGCTGCGCATCGCCAACGCGCGCGCGGCCGAGAGCCTGCCCGGCGCGACCGTGTGTTATGTGTGGGACAACCGCCTGCCGGTGGACACCGCCATCGACAACGCCTACACGCGCCGCATGCGCTACATCGTGCTGCAAGGCGGCCCGGAGCACCTGGGCCAGTGGATGTCGGAGCGGCGCGATGTCTCGGCCGACTTCATCCGCCTGTTTGGCGCCGAGAGCGCGCAGGTGCCGCCGGTGATCGGGCTCGCCGTGGGTGCCGACGCCGACAACACCCACGGTCACAGCCTGGGTTACGTGGCCGATCTGGTGCTTCGGCCTTGAGGCACCTGTTGCTGCTGGGCGGTGGCCACGCCCATGTGCATGTGTTGAGCGCGCTGGCCCGCGAGCCGTTGCCGGGCGCGCAGGTCACCCTGGTGTCGCCGTTCCCGCGCCAGGTCTATTCCGGCATGGTGCCGGGCCTGGTGGCGGGCCACTACACGATGGACGATTGTGTGATCCCGCTGAGCCCGCTCGCCGCCGCGGCCAAAGCCAGGTTCATCCAGAGTGCCGCCATTGACGTTGACGCGAGCGCGCGCACGGTGCGGCTCGGCAACGGCCAGCTGCTGCACTACGACGCGCTCAGTGTCGACACCGGCCCGGTGATGGACCGCGACGCCATTCCCGGTGCGCGCGAGCACGGCCTGTTCGTTCGGCCGATCGAAGAATTCGTGCTGGCGTGGGACGAACTTTTTGCGCTGACGCAGCAGCAGATCCTCAGCGTCGTCGTCATCGGCGGCGGCGCGGCCGGGGTCGAGTTGGCGTTGGCGCTGCAGTACCGCCTGGGTGAACGGGCCCGGGTCAGCCTGGTCACCGGCGGGCCGGCGCCGCTCGCGTCCCACCCGCGCCGCGTCCAGGCGCGGGCGCTGCGGGCGCTCAAGCATTTCGGCGTGACCGTGCTGGAAGACAGCTGCACCGCGGTCTCCGGCAACCATGTGCAACTGGGCCGCGGCATGCGCCTCGAATGCGACGCGCCGGTGCTCGCGCTCGGTGCCAGCGCACCGGCCTGGCTGCGGGGCAGCGGCCTGGCGCTGGACCCGCTGGGCTTCATCGCCACCGGCGCAACCCTGCAAAGCACATCGCACCCGGAGGTGTTCGCGGCCGGCGACGTGGCCACCAACGCCGCCCGGCCGACACCCAAGAGCGGCGTCCATGCCGTGCGTGCCGGGCCGCCGCTGGCGCTCAACCTGCGCCGCTTTCTCGCCGCCGGCCCGTTGCAGGCGCACCGGCCGCAAACCCGCTCGCTCTACCTGCTGGCGTGCGGCGGGCGGCGCGCGATCGCGTCGTGGGGGCCGTGGTCGGCCGAAGGGGCCTGGGTCTGGTGGTGGAAGGACCGCATCGACCGCAAATTTGTTGCCCTGTACCGCTGATTCGCCGGGCCAGCGGCGCCGCATGGCGCGGTGGCGCCCGGGCCCTTATTGATCAGTCGCGCGGCCGGAAGTCGATCTCGAATTGCGGCGGCACGCGGCCGTCGATGTCGCGCGGCAGCACTTCGGTCTTGTCGATGGCGCGCAGCACGGCGTCGTCCCAGGCCTTCACGCCGCTGCTCTTGACCAGGCGTCTGGACGTGATGGTGCCGTCGGGGGCGAGCCGCACTTCCACCGTGGCCAGCGGGTTGCCGGTGACGCTGTCGGCGAACACGATGTTGGGCTGGATGCGCGCCTTGATGCGGCCCGCGTATCCGGCCGACGGGCCGGCGCTTTGCGCAGCGGTGCCGGTGGCGGCGGCGCCGGCGACCGCACCCGCCTGGCCGAGGATGCGCTTGAGGTTGGCTTCGCGCGCCGCCTCGAGCTTGTCGGCGTCTTGTTTGAGCTTGGCGGCATCCTTCTTCTTGCGTTCGAGTTCTTCCTTCGCCCTCAGCTGTTCGCGCTTGGCCTCTTCGCGCAAGGCCGCTTCGCGCTTTTCGTCGTCGCGCAGTTTTTGTTCTCGTTTGGCCTCGTCCCGCCTGGCCTTTTCGATCGCGATCTGCGCGTCGGGCAGCGGCGCAGGCGCGGGCGTGGGCGCGGGCTCGACCTTGGGCAGCGGCAGCGGCGGCTTCAGCTCGGGCGGCGGCGGCACCGGTTCGGGCGCGGCGGCACGTGGTGCGGCGATCTGCGGCACCGCAGCCCACAGCTCGGCCTCCAGGCCGGCCGGGTTGCTGGTTTTCCAGCGCACACTGAAGGCCAGCGCCGCCACCAGCAGGGCGTGTGCCAGCAGGGCCAGCACCAGGCCTGCGCCCATGCCGGCGGGCCGGCGCGGCATCAGCGCATCGCGGGACAGTGCGACAGCGGTCATGCGGGAATCGACGTGCTGGACCGGTCGCTGTTCAATTCGCGCCGGTCTTGACCGACAGGCCCACGCGCTGCACGCCGGCACGCTGCAGGCTGTCCATCACCTTCACCACCGCCTCGTACCTGACCGTGCGGTCGGCCGAGATCACCACCGGCGTGGCCGCATCACCGGCCTGGGCTTCGCGCACCCGGGCCGGCAGGCCGGCCAGGGTGGTGGGCGCGGTGTCCTTGCCGTCCAGGCGCAGGCGGATGCTTTCGTCGCTGCCGACCTGCACCTCCACCACGTGCTCGGGCCGCTGCTTGCTCTTGCCCACGCTGGGCAGGTCGATCACGCCGGTGGTGATCAGCGGGGCGGTCACCATGAAGATGATCAACAGCACCAGCATGACGTCGATGAAGGGCACCATGTTGATCTCGCTGATGGTGCGGCGGCGCGACGAGCCGCGGTGGCTGACGGTGGCCATGGCTACCGCACCGCCGCTGCCGCTGCCGGCGCCGGCGCCGACGGCGCGCCGGCGTTGCGCTGCAGGATGTTGGAGAACTCTTCGATGAAGGTCTCGAGCTGGATTGCGATGCGGTCGATGTCGCGCGCAAAACGGTTGTAGGCAATCACCGCGGGAATGGCGGCGAACAGGCCGATCGCGGTGGCCACCAGCGCCTCGGCGATGCCCGGGGCCACCGTGGCCAGCGTCACCTGGGTCATGTTGGCCAGCCCGACGAACGCATGCATGATGCCCCACACCGTGCCGAACAAGCCCACATAAGGCGACACCGAGCCCACCGAGGCCAGGAACGACAGGTTGGCTTCGATGGTGTCCATCTCGCGCTGGAAGCTGGCCCGCATCGCGCGCCGCGCGCCGTCGAGCAGCGCGCCGGTGTCGCCGACGCGGCGCTCGCGCAGCTTCAGGAATTCGCGCATGCCGGTGGCGAAAATGCGCTCCATCGGCGCGCCGCCGACCCGCTTGACGGCGTCGTTGAACAGGTCGTTCAGGTTCTTGCCGGCCCAGAATTCGCGCTCGAATTCCTCGTTCGCGGCGCGCACCTTGCGCAGCCCGAAGAGCTTGCCGAAGATCACCGTCCAGCTGGCCAGCGAGGCCAGCACCAGCCCGGCCATGACGAGCTGAACGACCAGGCTGGCCTGGATGACGAGGGTGAGGATCGACAGGTTCTGGTTCATTCGATGCTTTTCAACAGATCGACGGGAATGGCGCGCGGGCGGAACGTTGCTGCGTCGACGCAGGCCACCGCGATCGTGCCTTCGGTGAGCAATTCCGGCCCGCGCCAGGCCTGCTGCACAAAGCTCAGGCGGGTGTGGGTCTTGCGGCCCAGGTCGACGGTCACTTCAAGCTGATCGTCCAGGCGCGCCGGCTTGCGGTAGCGCACCGAAGTATCGGTGACGATGAAGATCGCGCCGGTGGCCAGGCGCAGCTGCTGCTGCGAATGGCCCGATGCGCGCAGCCACTCGGTGCGCGCGCGCTCGAAGAACCGCAGGTAGTTGGCATAGAACACCACGCCGCCGGCATCGGTGTCTTCCCAGTACACGCGCATCGGAAAACGAAACACCGATCGCCCAGGCTCGCTCATCGGCCGCGCGCGCTACAACCGGGTGCGCTTGTAGACCTGCCCCCATTGCGGATGGCCGGACTCGGACCGGCTGAGCGCAAAGTTCGGGTCGGCCTGGCGCGCGGCCCGAAACGCCGCTTCGCATTCGGTGTTGCGGTTGCTGGTGCAGTAGATGAAGGCCAGGTGCTTGTGGGCGGCGGCCCGGTCCTTGTACGACGTCAGGCCGAGTTGCAAGGCCTGGTTGAGTTGTTTTTCGGCCTCCAGGTAGGCCGCGTCGTCGTAGGCCCGCAAGCCGTTCAACAGCGCGCGCGCGGCGGGGCGCTCGATCACGTCGACCACGCCCGTGGCGCCGGGCATCTCGGCGCAACCGGTCAGCAGGGCCAGTGCAAGCGCGGCCAGCGCGAAGACAACGCGAAACTTCATGAGCCGAACTTGTGCTTGAGGGTCACGGCCTGCCCCGGAATCACGGTCACGGTGCTGCGAAACGGCGGGAAGTCGCCATTGCGAATCACGATCTGGTGCTTGCCCTCGGGCAGTGTCAGTTCGTTCAGCGGTGGCGCGGTGCCGGCGGGAACGCCGTCCACGTCGACCTGCCCCCACGGGCTGATCGCGATTCTGAGCGTGCCATTGGCCTTGGACACGACTGGCGGCGGCGGGGCCACCGTGGGCTTGCTTTCGGGCGCCCGCGCTTCGGCCACCCGCTTCGCCGGTGCCGGCGTGGATTTGGCCACGACCACAGGCTTGGCAGCCGCGGGTTTCGAAACGATGGCGGTGGGCTTGGCGGCCGCCGCGGGCGGCTTGGCCGGCTTGGGCGGCAGCACGGCGGCGGTTGCCGCCTTGGTCGGCAGCGGCGCCGGCGCCGCTGCCGGCGGCACCGCAGCGATGGGAGCGGCCGCTGGCACCGCAGCGATGGGAGCGGCCGGCGGCGCCGCAGCGATGGGAGCGGCCGCTGGCGCAGCCGCTGGGGCCAGGGTGGCGGTGGGCGCTGCCACATCGAGCGGCTGCCCGGTCACCGGCGCGGGCCGGGTGGTTTTTTGGCGCGGCGCCAGCGCAACCGCCAGCACCACGCCGCCCACCACCAGCCCTGCCAACGCACCACCGATCCAGCGCCGGCGCGGCTTGGAGCCCGCCTGCAACGGCACCTCGCCCTCCTGGTTGGCGGAGTTGTCGTCCAGCCAGTGGCGCAGGTCGCGCGAAAACGCGCGCGCCGAGCGGTAGCGCTGTTCGGGGTCTTTCAGCATCGCGCGCGCGGCGATCTCGGCCAGGCCGAGCGGCACCTTGCGATCGACTTCGCTGGCCAGCAGCGGGTCGTGGTTGAGCACCGCGTCGGTGATCTCGGCCAGCGTGCTGCCGCGAAACGGCTTGCGGTCGGTCAGCAGCTCGTACAGCACCACGCCGAGCGAAAAAACATCGGCACGCCGGTCCACCGTCTGGTGGCGCGCCTGCTCGGGGGCCATGTAGTAGGGCGAGCCGGCGGCGATGTCGCCTTCGGAGCCGATCTCGTGGCGGTGCGCCACGCGCGCGATGCCGAAGTCCAGCACTCGGGGCTGGGTGCGGCCGACCATGAAGATGTTGGCGGGCTTCACGTCCCTGTGCACCACGCCCTTGCTGTGCGCATACGCCAGCGCGTCGGCCACGCGCCGCACGATCAGCGCGGCCTGGGCCGGCGTGGGCCGCCAGCCTTCCTGGCGCAGCTGGCGCAGGTCGCGGCCCTTCAACATCTCCATTGCGATGTAGGCGCTGTTGTCGCTGACGCCGGCATCGAACACGGTCACGATGTGCGGGTGGCTCAAGCCGCCGGCGGCGCGCGCTTCGTCGAGGAACAAGGTGTTGAACGACTCACGCTCGTCGGCCGACAGCTCCAGGCTCAGGGTCTTGATGGCGACCAGCCGCGACAGCAGCGGGTCGTGCGCCGCGAACACCGTGCCCAGCCCGCCGGCGCCGATGCGGTACTTCAGCGCATAGCGCCCGATGTGCCCGATGGTGGGCATCTCGGTTTCGGAAGCGCCCGCCTGGTTGGTCATGAACGCCGTGGCCGGGCCCTGCGGCAGGCCGACATCGGAGTCGGACCACAAGCCCACGTTGGGCTGGCTGGGCAGGTTTCCCGGCTGCGTATCGGGCGAGAGCGGACCGGAGGCGGTCGAGGGGCTGAATGGGGTCACGGGGCGAGCTTAGTCGAGCAAATGGCGGCGGGCGGTGCTGTGGGCGGCATTTTGCCGTGTGGAAACCTTGGCCGGTGATTATCCGACCCGCCGGGATGGGCCGGGTGCGCAACGGTTACCGCAGTGCCGTGCGCAGGCGTTCCACCGCCGTGTGCAACTGCGCCATCGAGCTGGCATAGGACAGGCGGACGAAGTTTTCGCCCCGGTGAGGGCCGAAGTCGCGCCCCGGCGTCATCGCCACCTGGGCGCGCCGCATCATCTCGAAACAAAAATCCCAGCTGCTGCTGGCGTGCGCCGTGCAGTCGGCCCAGGCATAGAACGCGCCATCGGGCAGCACCGGCACCGCCAGGCCGAGCTGGTTGAGCGCGGGCACCAGGAAGTCGCGCCGGGCCTGGAACTCGCGGCGGCGCCGCTCGTATTCGGCGATCGCCTCGGCATCGAAACACGCCAGCGCGGCATGCTGCGCCACCGACGAGGCGCAGATGTAGAGGTTTTGCGCCAGCTTTTCGATCGCCGGCACCAGCGCCTCGGGCACCACCAGCCAGCCCAGCCGCCAGCCGGTCATGCTGAAGTACTTCGAGAAGCTGTTGATCGAAATCACGTCCTCGCCATGCATCAAGGCGCTGTGGCCGAACTGTTCATCAAAACTCAGGCCGAGATAGATCTCGTCGACCAGCGTGAAGCCGCCGCGCGCGCGCACCGCGGCGACGATGTGCGCCATCTCAGCGGGCGCAATCGAGGTGCCGGTCGGGTTGGACGGCGAGGCCAGCAGCACCCCGCGCGTGCGCGGGCCCCAGGCCGCCTCGACACCGGCGCCGCTGAGCTGAAAGCGCTGTTCCGCGGACGCCGGCAGCAGCACCGCAACCCCATCGGCGGCCGCCACGAAGTGCCGGTTGCAGGGGTAGCTGGGGTCGGGCAGCAGCACCTCGTCAGCGCGGTCCACCAAGGCCAGGCAGGCCAGTTGCAAGGCGGCCGACGCGCCGGCGGTGACGATGATCCGGCCGGGCGCGATGTCCAAGCCGAACCGCTCGCCATACCATTCGCTGATGCGCTGGCGCAGCGCGGGCAGGCCGGTCGCGTCGGTGTACTGCGTGCGGCCTTGGGTCAAGGCCTGAACCGCAGCGCGCTGCACCGGCGCGGGCGCGGTGAAGTCGGGCTCGCCGATGTTCAGGAAGACCATCGGCGAGTCGGCGCACACGGGGCTGCGCGCGATCCGGGCGGCGGCCTTGGCCACTTCCATCACGTGGAAGGGCTCGATGTGGGCCAGCCGTGACGCGAGCTTCATCGCAACGCCTCTTGCAAGTTGCCGCTTCGATGCAAAGAACTCAAGCGCGCGCCCGCGCCGCGCGCGCAGCGTCCACTTCCAGCGGCCTCAGGTCGGCCGCCGCCTTGTCGAGCACGCCGTTGACGTACTTGTGCCCGTCGGTGCCACCAAAGCTCTTGGCCAGTTCCACGGCCTCGTTGATCGCCACCTTGTACGGGATGGCCATGCAATGGGTCAGCTCGTACACGCCGATCATCAACACGCCATGTTCGATGGGCGACAGGTGCGCGGTCTTGCGGTCGACGTGGCGCGCCAGCACGGCGTCGATGTCGGCCGCGGTCTGTATGCAACCGTGCAACAGCGCGTCGAAGTGCGCGGCGTCGCATTTGTCGACCGCAAGACCGCGCACCTGTCGCCCATCGAACATGGCGTGTTGATGATCGGCGTGTACGAGCTGACCCATT
>JANORB010000143.1:0-1924 GCA_031415135.1 Methylibium sp. | reverse complement strand
TGCCCTGTTCCAACTCCGCACCCACGTCGAAGCCAGGTCAGCCCCAGAGCTTCGTATCTTAGGCCATCGCGAGCAGGTTCAAGAGCTCGGCGGGGGATCGGATGACATGATGCGCGCCCCAATCGGAGATGGGGAGGCCGTCACCCAGGTAGCCCCAGGCGGCGGCGACGGTGGTCATGCCGGCGGCGTGGCCGGCCAGCACGTCACGATGGTCATCGCCCACGTACCAGCAGTGCTCGGCCGGCAGGTTCAATCGGCGCGCGGCCTCGAGCAGTGGCGCGGGATGCGGCTTGGTGTGCGGTGTGGTGTCGCCGCACACCAGCGTGGCCGTGGCGGTGTGCAGGCCCAAGGCTTCGACCAGCGGCTGGCTAAAGCGGGTCGCCTTGTTGGTGACGATGCCCCACGAGATGCCTTGTTCCGCAAGCGCGCTGAGCACCGGCCGCATGTCAGCGAAAACGCGGGTCTCTCTTGTCATGCGCGCCTCGTAGCGTTGCAGGAACTCGTCGCGCAGCGCAAGGAATTGCGGGTCGTCGGAATGAACGCCCAGCGCCCGGGCCACCATGCCGCGGGCACCCGAGCCCACCATCGGCCGAAAGTGCGCGAGCGGCAAGCGCTCGAGCGCGCGCGCCTCTCGCATGTCGTTGGCCGAGCCGGCAAGGTCGGGCGCGCTGTCAACCAGGGTGCCGTCGAGGTCGAACAGCACCGCCCTCGGGCGCTGGCTCATTGCGGCTTTCTGCAGGCGATCATGTAGTTCACGCTGGTGTTGCCGGACAACCAGTAGCGCCGGCTGAACGGGTTGTATTCCATGCCTCGGCTGTCGCACAGCTCCAGGCCGGCGTTGCGACACCACTGCGCCAGTTCGCTGGGGCGAATCAAGCGGGCGTATTCATGGGTGCCTTTTGGCAGCAGTTTCAGAACATGCTCGGCGCCGACGATCGCAAAGAGGAACGACTTGGCGTTGCGATTGATGGTGGAGAAGAACAGCCAGCCGCCGGGCTTGACCAGTGCAGCGCAGGCGCTGACGATGGAAGAAGGGTCCGGCACATGCTCCAGCATCTCCATGCAGGTGAGCGCGTCAAAACTCGCCGGCATCTCCAGCGCCAGTGATTCGGCCGAGACCTCCCTGTATTCGACCGATTCGGTGCCTGCCTCCATGGCATGAAGTTGCGCCACCTTCAGCGGCTTGCCCGCCAGGTCGATGCCGAGCACCTTGGCCCCACGCCGCGCCATCGAGTCGGAAAGAATGCCGCCACCACAGCCCACGTCGAGCACCTGTTTGCCGGCCAGGCGCGCGTGGGCGTCGATCCAGTCCAGGCGCAACGGGTTGATTTGGTGCAGCGGGCGGAATTCGCTTTCCGGATCCCACCAGCGGTGGGCCAGATCGCTGAACTTGGCGAGTTCTTGCGGGTCGGCATTAATCATCATGATTCGATGGTACCCAATACTCGGAAAGCAATAAAAAACCCCGCCGAGGCGGGGTTTTGGAGGAGGAGCGGTTGCCCGCGCACTCGTCGACTTACTTCTTGGTGCGAGTACCCACCACTTCGATCTCGACGCGGCGATTCTTCGCCTTGCCTTCCTTGGTCTTGTTGTCGGCCACGGGCTGCTTTTCGCCCTTGCCTTCGGTGTAGACCCGGTTCTTCTCGACACCCTTGCTCGTCATGTAAGCCTTCACAGCCTCAGCGCGGCGGACCGACAGCTTCTGGTTGTAGGCGTCGCTGCCATCGGAGTCGGTGTGGCCGACGGCGATGATGACTTCAAGGTTGATGCCAGCCATCTTGCTGATGATGTCGTCGAGCTTGGCCTTGCCTTCCGGCTTGAGGACCGACTTGTCCACGTTGAAGAACGCGTCAGCCGCGAAGGTCACCTTCTCGCTCACCGGCGCGGGGGGCGGCGGGGGCGGCGGGGGTGGGGGCGGCGGCGC
>JANORB010000142.1:0-12871 GCA_031415135.1 Methylibium sp. | reverse complement strand
TTCCACGGCCAGCGCCCTACTGGCCCTGTACTTTTCATTGTTTGCCGCTTGGAAGGCCGCCTCCTCCTCCTCCTCCTCCGCCGGGGGGGGGGGGGGGGGGGGGGGGGGGGGGGGGGGGGGGGGGGGGGGGGGGGCGGGGGGCGGGGGGCGGGGGGGGGGCGGGGGGTGGGGGGGGGGGGGGGGGGGGGGGCCCCCCCGGCCACGGCTCGATCCCGATCTCGATCCCGGTTGGTCCAACCAGCGAATAATGCGTCTTCGCGAACCCCACACCACCGCCGACGGCCGGGCGCGCACGATGAAGCCGGCGCGCGATCAACCTCCACCGATATCGATTCAGGACCCATCGACATGAAAACGCTGAGCAGCAAAGTCGCATGGATCACTGGCGCGGGCAGCGGCATCGGCCTGGCCGGCGCGCAGGCGCTGGCGCGGGCCGGCGCAGTGGTGGTGATGTCGGGCCGCCGCCAGGAGGTGCTGGAGGCGCAGGCGGCAACGATCCGCGCCGAAGGCGGCACGGCTGAGGTGGAGCCGCTCGATGTGTCGGATGCCAGCGCGGTCAAGCGGGTGGCCGAGGCCATTCTGGCGCGCCACGGCCGGGTCGACATTCTGCTCAACAGCGCCGGCTTGAACTCGCCCAAGCGGTTCTGGAAAAACCAGACGGTGCAAGGCTGGCGCGAGGTGGTGGGCATCAACCTCGATGGCTCGTACTACACCATCCACGCGGTGCTGCCGGCCATGCGGGCGCGCCGGAGCGGGCTGATCATCAACGTGTCGTCATGGGCCGGCGTGTTCCACCCGAAGCTGACCGGCCCTGCCTACAACGGCAGCAAACATGCGGTCACGGCGATGACCGAGACGATCAACATGGAAGAAGGCGTGAACGGCATCCGCGCCTGCGCGCTCTGCCCGGCCGAGGTGGCCACGCCGATCCTGGACCGCCGCCCGGTGCCGCCGAGCGCGCAAGACCGCGCCCGCATGCTGCAGCCGCAAGACCTGGGCGGCACGATTCGCTTCATTGCCGAGTTGCCGGCGCATGTGTGCATCAATCAGCTGATCATCAGCCCGACCTGGAACCGGATGTACATCGACAACCTGTAGCGCCAGCCGAGGCGACGGAGCGCGCGCTGTGACGAGTGATGTCGTTCCGCGGCTTGGCCGCCCGGCCGGGTCAGGCCGGTCAGACCAGCGGCGCCACCAGCCCCTCTTGCGCAAACGCGCGCTGAACCGCCGGGCGTTCCAGCACCCGCTGCAGGTACGGGCCCAGGTGCGCCAGGCTGCGCGCGGGCCGTGCAAAACCGCGCGTCCAGCGGCACAACATCAGCGCGTACAGATCGACGGCGCTGAACTGCGGGCCCAGCAGCCAGGCCTGGCCGTGGCGCGCGAGTTCGGCGTCGAGCAGGCCAAGCATCGCGCCGATCTTCGCTTCGGCATGGGCCTTGACCTGCGCCGCGCTCGCGCCATCGCCCTCGTCGACCAGACGCTCTGGGTAGAAGTAATGAATCAGCATGGCCTGCAGTGTGTTCGTCAGCCAGACCAGCCACTTGTAGAAGTGGGCCCGCTCGGCGGTGCCGAGCGCCGGCGCCAACGCGGCGGCGGGGTGCGTGTCCACCAGGTGCAGGCAAATCGCCGCGGTTTCGTACAGCACCAGGTCGGCGCCGGCGGCGTCAGCAGCGCGCGGCTCCACCAGCACCGGAATCAGGCCGTTCGGATTGAGCCGCAGGTAGTCGGGCGCCTTGTGCGCGCCGTGGGCGCGGTCCACGAGTTTCAGTTCGTAGGGAATGCCCAGTTCTTCGAGCAGCATGTGCGGCGTCAGGCTGGCGTTACCGGGGAAGTGGTGAAGCTGGTGCATGGGGGGGTGGGGAGTCGGTGAAGGGGTGTTGCGCGCGGCGGTGGCAACCGGCATTGTCGCGCTGCGATAAACACCTCGTCCAGCACCTCCAGTGCGCCGATGCGGTCCACCCGGAAACCGCGAAATCCCTGGCGTGATTCGCACCACGCGGCCAGGGGCACCCCCGCCCGAGGCGTCGAACAGCGCCAGCGTCCGCGGGCCCATCGCTTCGCGCCGCAGTGGTTTGGCGAGCAGGGTTTCGTAGAACGCCTGCGCCCGGTCGATGTTGCGCACCGGAATTTTGAACCCCTGGATGGCGTTGTGTTCGGCGTGTCGCATGGCTTGCTCCCGAGTCGTTGAAGGGAGCCTGAATGGTGGCTGGAGCCTGCTGACAGCGTGGTGTCAGCAGGCTGCGGTGCTCCTGTTGCGATTCAATGGTTGAGCCGCAGGCAGAAGCTGTAATATCTATTCATTATCCATTCATAATTTATTCTCAATTTCTTGTAGATTGTTGTTTTATATAAGATTTTTGTCGTCTCACGTATGGTTACTTCAAGTCTCGATCCACTGCAAGGCGCGCTGCTGGGTTTCCTGGCCCAGCGTGGGTTGGCGACGTCCAACGAACTTCAGGCGCTCACCGGCATGAGCCAGCCCACGGTGTCACGGGCGCTGGCCGGATTGTCAGCGCAGGGGGTCGTGACGCTTGGGCGCGGTCGCGCCACCCGCTACGGACTGTGCCGGCCGATCCTGGGCGTGCGATCAGGGCAACAGGCCGTCTGGCGGTACGGCATGCACGGCAACATGGAGCGTTGGGGCACGCTGACTTGGCTCGCAGGGGAACAGATTCACGTCCAGGCCCAGGGCATGGAATGGCTGGTGAAGGGTGAGTTGCCGTGGTTCTTGGCGCCGTTGCGAATGGAGGGGTTCCTGGGCCGCTTGCAGGCGCGCAGGTCACATGTTTCGACACTCGTCGGCGACGACCCGTCCCGCTGGGGCGTGGAGCAGCAACTCTACGTGGCCACGTCCCAGGTGCACGACGCACCGGGCGCCATGACGCTGGGCAGCCCTGAAGGCCCGGGCGCCATCGAGCCGGCACCGACCGACGACGCGGCCCGTTCGCTGCACTATGACCGGATCGCCGCCAATGTCGCCGACCACCTGCCCGCCGGCTCGTCCGCCGCCGGTGAGCAAGCCAAGTTCCTGGTGAACCGGCGCACCGCCGGCGCCGGCCAAACCGCCGAGTGGGAATGGTTGCTCGTCAAATTCACACCGCCACGCGGCACGCCCTTTGGTGAGCGCTGGAACGACTTGGTGCATGCCGAGGCACTGGCGCTCGCCACGCTGGCCGATGCGGGCGAGCCGGTGGCGCGCGCACGGGTCTTGTCCAGCGGCCGCCGCACCTACCTGGAGTCGGTGCGCTTTGACCGCATCGGTGGCCACGGCCGCCGCCACGCCGTGCCGCTGTGGGCGGTTCACAAGGCGTTTGTCAACGGGCCATCGAACGAACGCTGGACCGGCACCTGCGACGAACTGGAACGGCAAAAGCGGCTCAGTGCCGAAGACGCGCAGCGTGTGCGCCTGTGGCGCCTGTTCGGCAACCTGATTGGCAACAACGACATGCATGCCGGCAATTTGTCGCTGTGGGCCGACGACCCGCGCTCCGGGCGCTTCACGCTCGCCCCGTGTTACGACATGCTGCCCATGGCGTACAAGCCCGAGCCGGTGCGTGAAGACTTCGGGCCCACGCCATTGACGTTCTCGCGGCCACCGGTGTTCGACACTCAAGCCTGGACCCAGGCCCGTGCGCTGGCGCTGCGGTTCTGGCACCAGCTTGGGCAACACGAAGCCTGCAGCGCCGAATGGCGCGCCGTCGCTTCCGAAAATGCGCGCCGGATCGACATCCTGCAGGCTTGACTCCGCACGGCGTCGGCGCAGACCCGCTGCGATTCAACTCGCCGTGGCCTGCCGCACCGCCCGCTCCCAGTCCTGCATCAACTCGCCCGCCCGCTCGCGCGACATGGTGGGGTGGAAGCTGCGCTCCACCCGCCACTGCGCGCTCAACTCGCCCAGGTTGCTGTAGACGCCGCACGACAAACCCGCGAGGTAGGCCGCGCCGAGCGCGGTCGTCTCGATCACCTGGGGCCGCACGACCGGGATCCCCAGCAGATCGGCCTGGAATTGCATCAGCAGGTTGTTCACGCAGGCGCCGCCGTCGACACGCAGTTCGGCCACGGATGAGCCGCCCGCGCTGACGGCGTCGCGGCTCATCGCCAGCAGCAGCGCGGCGCTCTGGAACGCGATGCTCTCGAGAGCGGCGCGCGCGATGTGCGCCACCGTGCTGCCGCGCGTGAGGCCGACGATGGCGCCGCGCGCGTCGGCCTTCCAGTACGGCGCGCCCAGGCCGGTGAAGGCCGGCACGAACATCACGCCGCCGCTGTCGGGCACGCTTTCGGCCAGGCTCTGCACCTCGCCGCTGCCCTTGATGGCCTGCAGGCCGTCGCGCAGCCACTGCACCACGGCGCCGCCGATGAACACGCTGCCTTCGAGCGCGAACTCCGGTGTGGCCGTGGGCTGCGCCGCGCTGGTGGTGATGAGGCCGTTGTGCGAGGTCTGGAACCGCTCGCCGGTGTGCATCAGCATGAAGCAGCCGGTGCCGTAGGTGTTCTTCGCCAGGCCGGCCTTGAAGCAGGCCTGGCCGAACAGCGCGCTTTGCTGGTCGCCGGCCACACCGCCGATGGCGATCGACGCGCCCAGCCAGTCCTTGCGCGTGTGGCCGTAGACGTGGCTGGACGCATGCACACGCGGCAGCACTTCCGGCGGCACGTCGAGCAGCTTCAGCAACTCGGCGTCCCAGGTGTTGGTGCGCACGTTCAGCATCAGCGTGCGCGATGCGTTGCTGACATCGGTGGCATGCACGGCGCCTCCCGTCAGTTGCCACATCAGCCAGCTGTCGACCGTGCCGAAGGCCAGCTCGCCGCTCAGCGCCGCGGCGCGCGCGCCGGCCACGTTGTCCAGGATCCACTTCAGCTTGGTGCCGGAAAAGTAGGCGTCCAGGATCAGCCCGGTCTTGGCGCGGAACACCGGCTCCAGCCCGCGCGCGCGCAACGCGGCGCAGGTCGGCTCGGCGCGCCGGTCCTGCCAGACGATGGCGTTGTGGATGGGCTCGCCGGTGGCGCGGTTCCACACCAGCGTGGTCTCGCGCTGGTTGGTGATGCCTATCGACGCCACGTCACCCGCGCCTATGCCGGCCTTGGCCAGCGCCTCCTGCGCGGTCGCGAGCTGGGTGGCCCAGATTTCCTTCGGGTCGTGCTCGACCCAGCCCGGCTGCGGGTAGATCTGGCGGAACTCCTGCTGCGCCATCGCCAGGATGCGGCCACCCGCGTCGAACACGATGCTGCGTGAGCTGGAGGTGCCCTGGTCCAGGGCCAGCAGGTAGGTCATGCGGTGGGTCTCCGGAGTTGCCCGATTTCAGACTGCCGCCGCCACATCACATCGCACCCCGGCCGCAGCCAGCAAGGCCGGGTACGGCGCGGGCGGCGCGGCGTCGGTGAACAACCGGTCGAGCTGGCTCAGGCGCGCCAGTTCGACCATCGCCGGGCGGTTGAATTTGCTGTGGTCGGCGGCCAGCCAGACCTGGCGCGAGTGCTCGATGATGGCGCGCGAGACCTTGACTTCGTGGTAGTCGAAGTCGCGCAAGCTGCCATCGGCCTCGATGCCCGAGATGCCGATCAGCCCGATGTCGGCCTTGAACTGGCTGATGAATTCCACCGTCACCTCGCCGATGATGCCGCGGTCGCGCGAGCGCACCACGCCGCCGGCGACGATGACCTCGCAGTCCGGGTTGTCCGACAGGATGGCCGCCACGTTGAGGTTGTTGGTGATCACGCGCAGGCCCTGGTGGCGCAGCAGTTCGCGCGCGATCGCCTCGGTGGTGGTGCCGATGTTGATCAGCAGCGAGCAGCCGTTCGGCACCGCCTGCGCCACCGCCCGCGCAATCCGCTGTTTGGCCGCTTCGTTGAGCAACTGGCGCTGGCGGTAGGCGATGTTTTCGGTGGTCGAGCCGGGCAGCCGCACGCCGCCGTGAAAGCGCGCCAGCAGGCCGGCTTCGGCGAGCAGCGAGACGTCGCGCCGCACCGTCTGCAAGGTCACTCCGAAGCGATCGGCCAGGGCCTCGACCGACACCGATTCGAGCCGCCGCACCTCTTTCAGCAGGTCGGCCTGGCGCGGGTTGGGGTTCATGGGTTCAAAGGCTAAACGAATCGATCCGAAGACATACGAGGGGATTCCCGGGTGTAAAAGGAACAATCTATGCGTAATATGGAAACCAAGCGAACACGCAAGAAAGCGAGATGCCTGCTTTGAAACCCGCTCAACCGGCCTCGGCGGCCATGAGCCCGGCGCCCGACCCTCAGGCAGCGCAGCGCTGCGACGTGCTGGTGGTCGGCGGCGGCATCAATGGCGCGGGCATTGCGCGCGACCTGGCCGGGCGCGGCGTGAGCGTGGTGCTGTGCGAGAAGGACGACCTGGCCTCGCACACGTCGTCGTGCAGCACCAAGCTGATCCACGGCGGGCTGCGCTACCTGGAGTACTACGAATTTTCGCTGGTGCGCAAGGCGCTGGCCGAGCGCGAGGTGCTGCTCAAGAGCGCCCCGCACATCATGTGGCCGCTGCGTTTCGTGATGCCGCACGACCCGGGCATGCGGCCGGTCTGGATGATCCGCGCCGGCCTGTTCCTCTACGACCACCTGGCCCGGCGCGAGGTGCTGCCGGCGTCGCGCACCGTGAACCTGCGCGACCATGCCGCCGGCAAACCGCTGAAGCGCAACTTCACCAAGGGCTTCGTCTATTCGGACGGCTGGGTCGACGACGCGCGCCTGGTGGTGCTCAACGCCGTGGACGCCGCCGAACGCGGCGCCACCGTATTGACGCGCTGGCGCTGTGTCGACGCGCGGCGCACTGCGGCGCACTGGCAGGTGCGGCTGCAAGGCGCGGACGGCGGCGAGCGGCATTTGAAGGCGCGCGCGCTGGTCAACGCGGCCGGCCCGTGGGCGGCGCAGTTCCTCAGCGACCACGCCCATGCGGCGGAACCCAAATCGCTGCGGCTGGTCAAGGGCAGCCACATCGTGGTGCGCAAGCTGTTCAAGCACGACTATGCGTACATCTTCCAGAACCCCGACAAGCGCATCATCTTCGCCATTCCGTACGAAGGCGAGTTCACGTTGATCGGCACCACCGACCTGGAACACAACGGCGCCATCGGCGACGCGCACATCGACGCCGCCGAGATCAGCTACCTGTGCGAGCAGGCGAGCCGCTATTTCGAACACGCCGTGGTGCCGGCCGACGTGGTGTGGACGTACTCCGGAGTGCGCCCGCTGCTCGACGACGAGTCGGGCGACCCGGCGGCCGTGACGCGCGACTACGCGCTGGAGCTGGACACCGCGCAGGCGCCGCTGCTGTCGGTGTGGGGCGGCAAGATCACCACCTTTCGCAAGCTGGCCGAGGAAGTTGCGGACCTGCTGGCCGCGCCACTGCAAATCAAGGCCGCTGCATGGACGGCCGGCACCAGCTTGCCCGGCGGCGACCTGGGCTCGATGAAGGCCGGCGCAGCCTCGGCGCGCGCCGACGTGGTGGGCCAATTCGCCCGCTTCGTGCTGGCGCTGGGCCAGCAGCACCCGGAGATTCCGGCCGCGCTGTGCCAGCGCCTGGCGCGTTGTTACGGCTCGCGCGTGACCGCGCTGCTGGGCAGCCACGGGCTGGGGCGTGAAATCGTCAACGGCCTGTTCGAAGCCGAGCTGAACTACCTGCACGAACACGAGTGGGCCCGCACCGCCGACGACGTGCTGTGGCGCCGCACCAAGCTCGGCCTGCACCTGAACCCGGCCCAGCGCGACACCGTCGCAGCCTGGTGCGATGCGCACTGGGCGCACCAGGAGGCGGCATGGAGCTGAAGCTCGAACACATCGAACAGCGCCTGGGCGCGCAGGTGCACCTGTACCCGCTCGACCTGACCCTGGTCCCGCTGGCCGTGACCGTGCTGCTGGGTGCCACGCAGGCCGGCAAGACCACCTTGATGCGGGTGATGGCCGGGCTCGACAAACCGAGCAAGGGCCGGGTGCTGGCCGACGGCCAGGACGTGACCGGCCGGCCGGTGCGCGAACGCAATGTGGCGATGGTCTACCAGCAGTTCATCAACTACCCGTCGATGACGGTGGCCGACAACATCGCCTCGCCGCTCAAGCTGCGGCGCGAAGCGAACATCGATGCGCGGGTCAACGAACTGGCGGCCAAGCTGCACATCGAACCGTTCCTCAAACGCCTGCCGGCCGAGTTGTCGGGCGGGCAGCAGCAGCGGGTGGCGCTGGCCCGCGCGCTGGCCAAGAAGGCGCCGCTGATGCTGCTGGACGAACCGCTGGTGAACCTGGACTACAAGCTGCGCGAAGAGCTGCGCGACGAGCTGACGCAGTTGTTCGCCGCTGGCGAATCGACCGTCGTCTACGCCACCACCGAGCCCACCGAGGCCTTGCTGCTGGGCGGCTACACGGCGGTGATGGATGCCGGCGAGCTGCTGCAGTACGGGCCCACCACCGAGGTGTTCCACGGCCCGAAGTCGATCCGCGTGGCGCGCGCGTTCAGCGACCCGCCGATGAACCTGATCGCGGCGAACCGAACCGCGCAAGGTGTGGGCATGGCCGCCGGGCTGCAGTTCGGATTGCCGCTGCCGGCCACCAGCAACACCACGCTGACGATCGGGGTGCGCGCCAGCGCGTTGCGGGTGCGCCAGCGCGCCGGCGACATCGCGCTGGCCGGCAAGGTCGAGCTGGCCGAGATCTCCGGCTCCGACACCTTTGTGCACGTCGACACGCCGGTCGGCGAATTGGTGGCGCAACTCGCCGGCGTGCATCAGTTCACGCTCGGCGCGGCAATCAGCCTGTACCTGAGCCCGGACCAGGTGTTTGTGTTCGATGCCCGCGGCGACCTGCTCGTGGCGCCGCGCGCGCGGCGGGAGCATTGACATGGCCCGCATCGACCTCGACCTGGCGCACGCCTACCGCCCGAACCCGCAGCGCGACGAGGACTACGCGCTGCTGCCGCTGAAGATGAGCTTCGTCGACGGTGGCGCCTACGCGCTGCTGGGCCCGTCGGGTTGCGGCAAGACGACCATGCTCAACATCATCTCGGGGCTGGTCAAACCGTCGCACGGCACGGTCAAGTTCGACGCCAAGGATGTCACCGCGCTGACGCCGCAGCGGCGCAACATCGCCCAGGTGTTCCAGTTCCCGGTGATCTACGACACCATGACGGTGGCCCAGAACCTCGCCTTCCCGCTGAAGAACCGGGGTGTGTCGCCCGAACGCATCCATCAGCGTGTCGGCCAGATCGCCGAGATGCTGGAGCTGAGCGGCCAGCTCGGCCAGCGCGCGGCCGGGCTGGCGGCGGATGCCAAACAGAAAATCTCCCTCGGCCGCGGCCTGGTGCGCGAAGACGTGAGCGCGGTGCTGTTCGACGAGCCGCTGACGGTGATCGACCCGCACCTCAAATGGCAGCTGCGCCGCAAGCTCAAGCAGATTCACCACGAACTGAAACTGACCTTGATCTACGTGACCCACGATCAGATCGAAGCGCTGACCTTCGCCGACCAGGTGGTGGTGATGACGCGCGGCCGCGCGGTGCAGATCGGCAGCGCGTCGGACTTGTTCGAGCGCCCGCAACACACCTTCGTCGGCAACTTCATCGGCTCGCCCGGCATGAACTTCCTGCCCGCGCGCCGCACCAGCGCGGGCCTGGAGGTGGCGGGCCACACGCTGCAGGCGTCGGCCCACACGCCCGCGGGCGCAGACGCCTTCACGCTCGGCGTGCGGCCCGAGTACGTGCTGCTGGCCGGCGCCAACACGGCGGGCGCGGTGCCGGCCACGGTGACGCAGGCGCAGGACGTCGGCACCTACTGGCTGGTCAGCGCCACGGTGGGCTCCGGGCCCGGCCAGGCGGTGGTGCGCGCCCGCATCGGCCTCGACCAGCCCATTCCGGCGGTCGGCGACGCGGTCTGGCTGGCCATCGTCGGCACCCACACCTGCTACTACCGCAACGAAGAACTGATCCCGCTCGCGCAAGGGGGCGCCGCATGAAGCCCGTCAATCAAAAAGCCTGGTTGCTGATCCTGCCCGTGGTGCTGTGCGTGGCGTTCTCGGCCATCCTGCCGCTGATGACGGTGGTGAACTACTCGGTGCAGGACATCATCTCGCCCGAGCGGCGCATCTTCGTCGGCACCGAATGGTTCAAGTCGGTGATGCGCGACGACGACCTGCAAGGCGCGCTGCTGCGCCAGATCACGTTTTCGTTCTCGGTGCTGCTGGTCGAAATCCCGCTCGGCATTGCGCTGGCGCTGGCGATGCCGGCCGCCGGCTGGCGCTCGTCGATGGTGCTGGTGCTGGTGGCCATCTCGCTGCTGATCCCGTGGAACGTGGTGGGCACCATCTGGCAGCTTTATGGCCGCACCGACATCGGTCTGATGGGCGCCACGCTGCTCAAGCTGGGCATCGACTACAGCTACACCGGCAACGCCACGCACGCCTGGCTCACGGTGCTGCTGATGGACGTGTGGCACTGGACGCCGCTGGTGGCGCTGCTGTGTTTTGCCGGCTTGCGCGCCATCCCCGACGCCTACTACCAGGCCGCCAGCATCGACGGCGCATCGAAGTTCGCGGTGTTCCGCTACATCCAGCTGCCCAAGCTGCGCGGCGTGCTGATGATCGCCGTGCTGCTGCGCTTCATGGACAGCTTCATGATCTACACCGAGCCGTTCGTGCTGACCGGGGGCGGGCCGGGAAACGCCACCACCTTCTTGTCGCAGTACCTGACGCAAAAGGCGGTGGGCCAGTTCGACCTGGGGCCGGCGGCGGCGTTTTCGTTGATCTACTTCCTGATCATCCTGCTGCTGTGTTTCATCCTCTACAACTGGATGCAGCGTGTGGGCACCACCGACCAGAAGGAGCCCGGACATGGATGAGAGGCGCTTCAAGAAAAGAGGGATCTTCCTGATCCTGTACCTCGTGTTCGCCATCCTGCCGGTGTACTGGATGGTCAACATGTCGTTCAAGACGAACAACGAGATCCTGTCCACCTTCAGCCTGTGGCCGCAGACCTTCACGCTGGCGCACTACAAGACCATCTTCACCGACGTGAGCTGGTATTCGGGCTACATCAACTCGCTGATCTACGTGGCCATCAACACGGTGATCTCGCTGACGGTGGCGCTGCCGGCAGCCTACGCCTTCAGCCGCTACAGCTTCCTCGGCGACAAGCATGTGTTCTTCTGGCTGCTGACCAACCGCATGACACCGCCGGCCGTGTTCCTGCTGCCGTTTTTCCAGCTCTACACCACGCTGGGCCTGATGGACACGCACATCGCGGTGGCGCTGGCGCACCTGCTGTTCAACGTGCCGCTGGCGGTGTGGATCCTCGAAGGCTTCATGAGCGGCATCCCGCGCGAGATCGACGAGACCGCCTACATCGACGGTTATTCGTTCCCACGCTTTTTCCTGACGATTTTCATTCCGCTGATCAAGTCCGGGGTCGGCGTGGCCGCGTTCTTCTGCTTCATGTTCAGCTGGGTCGAGTTGCTGATGGCCCGCACCTTGACCAGCGTGAACGCCAAGCCAATTGTTGCGGTGATGACGCGCACCGTGTCAGCTTCCGGCATGGACTGGGGTGTGCTGGCCGCGGCCGGTGTGTTGACCATCGTGCCGGGCGCGATCGTGATCTGGTTCGTCAGGCACTACATCGCCAAAGGTTTCGCCATGGGGAGAGTGTGATGTTCGCCTGGATGGCCTGGACCCTGCCCGTCGCGGTGTTCTTCACCAGCATCGTGCTGATGCTGGTCGGCATGACGGTGTGGGAACTCAAATCGCCCACCGTTCTGCGCAAGGGCTTTCTGCCGATGGAGACCACGCGCGGCGACCGCCTGTTCATCGGCCTGCTGTCGGCCGCCTACGTCAACCTGGCGTTCGTGGCGATGAGCGAAAAGATGATCACCTGGTTCGGCCTGGCCAGCGAGCCGTCGATCTGGGTCAGCTTCGTGATTTCGATGTTTTTGTTGGCCCTGATCATGCGCAAGGGCTGATCGACCGTATATTTTTGGAACGGCGGCCGGCCAACCTTCCCAACCGGCCTGCCTGAATCTATCAACGGGAAGTTTCAGAGGAGACCAGCGATGAAACGAACACTTTCGATGTACACGCTTTCGGCCGTGGGGGCAGTCGCACTGATGCTGTCCGCCTGCGGCAAGAAGGAAGAACCCGCGGCACCGGCGCCCGCGCCGGCACCGGCGGCAGCGCCCGCGGCGGCGGCTTCCCCGGTGGCCGCGGCACCGGCACCGTCGGGCGCCGAAGCCACGGCGCAGAAGTGGATCGACAGCGAATTCCAGCCGTCCACGCTGTCCAAAGACCAGCAGATGGCCGAGATGAAATGGTTCATCGAAGCCGCGGCCAAGCTCAAGGCCAAAGGCGTGACGGAGATCTCGGTGGTGTCCGAGACCATCACCACGCACGAGTACGAGAGCAAGACGATGGCCAAGGCCTTTGGCGAGATCACCGGCATCACGGTCAAGCACGACCTGATTCAAGAGGGTGACGTGGTCGAAAAATTGCAGACCTCGATGCAATCCGGCAAGTCGATCTACGACGGCTGGATTTCAGACTCCGACCTGATCGGCACCCACTACCGCTACGGCAAGATCCTGGCGCTGAGCGACTACATGGAAGGCACGGGCAAGGAGTTCACCAACCCCGGGCTGGACCTGAAGGACTTCATCGGCACCAGCTTCACCACCGCGCCGGACAAGAAGCTGTACCAGCTGCCCGACCAGCAGTTTGCCAACCTGTACTGGTTCCGCGCCGACCTGTTCGCCAAGCCGGACCTGCAAGCAAAGTTCAAGGCCAAGTACGGCTACGACCTGGGCGTGCCGCTGAACTGGAGTGCCTACGAAGACATCGCCGCGTTCTTCACGAATGACGTGAAGACCATCGACGGCAAGCCGATCTACGG
>JANORB010000141.1:0-10809 GCA_031415135.1 Methylibium sp. | reverse complement strand
TCTGCCGCGACCGTACTTGCTCCCTCGCCCCTTTGGGGAGAGGGTTGGGGCTGCGCCCGGCACGATGGTGTTTCGCGAGCCCTCACCCCCACCCTCTCCCAGAGGGAGAGGGAGTCAATTCAAAAAACTCTCAGCCTCTGACAACGCGCCAGGGCTACCGGCGCAGCACCCCGGCTGTCACACGCCGGAGTCTAGAATCCGCTCGCAACCGAGGTCACGCGATGCTTTACCCTGAACTCTTCAAGCAACTCGAAGCCGTCCGCTGGAACATGGACAAGGACATTCCGTGGGAGCAGTTCGATGCGTCCAAGCTGAGCGAAGAGCAGGCCCAGACCATCAAGATGAACGCCATCACCGAGTGGGCGGCGTTGCCCGCCACCGAGATGTTCTTGCGCGATAACCGCGACGACAGCGACTTCTCGGCCTTCATGAGCGTGTGGTTTTTTGAAGAGCAAAAGCACTCGCTGGTGTTGATGGAATACCTGCGCCGCTATCGCCCGGACCTGGTTCCCACCGAAGCCGAACTGCATGAAGTGCGCTTCGAGTTCGACCCCGCACCGGCGCTCGAAACCCTGATGCTGCATTTCTGCGGCGAGATCCGCCTGAACCACTGGTACCGGCGCGCCGCCGAATGGCACGCCGAGCCGGTCATCAAAGCCATCTACGAAACCCTGGCGCGCGACGAAGCGCGCCACGGCGGCGCCTACCTTCGCTACATGAAGCGCGCGATGCAGAAGTTTGGCGACGAAGCCAAGGCCGCGTTTGCCAAGGTCGGCGTGCTGATGGCCAGCGCGCGGCGCACCGCGCAGGCGCTGCACCCGACCAACCTGCACGTCAATGTGTCGCTGTTCCCGCGCGACACGGTGCAAAGCCGCCTGCCCAACCCCGAGTGGCTGGAGCGCTGGCTGGACAAGCAGATCCAGTTCGACGCGGTGTGGGAAACCAAGGTCGTCGAGCGCATCCTGCACAACCTGAGCCTGCTGCTGGAGCGCAGCTTCGGCAGCGTGCAGGAACTCAACCGCTATCGCAAGGAAGTGTCCGCTGCGGTGGCCGCCGCCGCAGCGGGCGCACCGGCCGCCCGGCCCGCCTGATCCTGCTCGGCCTTGCGGTCGGCGCTCACCTTCTGCGCGCTCGGGCGCTCGGCAATCAGCTTGCTGTAGGGCTTCCAGTCGATCCCGGCGGCGACCAGCAAGTCTTCGCCATACACCAGCTTGGTCGCCATCGACACCAAGGGCAGGCTGACCCACGCGGCACAGTCGGCCTGCGTGAACGAATCACCCGCCACATAGGGTGAGAAGCTGGCCAGGCGCTTGAATCCGGCCAGGTTCTTTTCCAGAAGCTTGCGCACCCGCGCGGCGTTGGCGTCGCTGATCGAGCCGCCGAAAAAGGCCTTCGGATAAAGCTCCCGCGCCACCAGTTCGAGGTGCAGGTCGATGAAGACGGTCAGCTCACGGACCTTGGCCCGGCGCCACGGGTCGGCCGGCAGCAACGGTGGCTCCGGGTAGGCCGCTTCCAGGTAGTCCAGGATGGCCTGGCTTTCGCACAGGCCGCCGTGCTCGGTGCGGATGAACGGAATCTTGCCAAGCGGCGAATACGACAGCACGGCCTCATCGGTGCGTTGGGTCTTGACCAACTCCTCGGTGAACGGCACACCCTTCTCCAGCAGGGCGAGCTTGACCTTGTTGAAGTAGTTCGACACGCTGAATCCGCACAACACGATCATGAACGTCTCCTGTTTTCGGTGGCTCGAAGTCTAAACCGCCGGGCTGTGGGTGCGCTTGGCACGCCTGCCTCGCAAGCGACAATCCGCCGATGGCTTCATTCCTCGACAAGCTTTGCGCGCCGGCTGAACTGGCAGCCCGCGTGGCCAGGCTGGCGCGGCCCGTGGTGCTCACCAACGGCGTGTTCGACATCCTGCACCGTGGCCATGTGAGCTGCCTGGCGCAGGCCCGCGCGCTCGGCGCCAGCCTGGTCGTCGGCCTGAACAGCGACGCTTCCGCGCGCGGCCTCGGCAAGGGCCCGGGCCGGCCGCTCAACGCGGAGGCCGACCGGGCCTGCGTGCTGGCGGCGCTTGAAAGCGTCAGCCTGGTGGTGTTGTTCGACGAAGCCACGCCGGTCGAATTGCTCCAGCGCGTGCGGCCACAGCTCTACGTGAAAGGCGGCGACTACGACATCGAGACGCTGGAAGAAACCCGTTGGGTGCGCAGTTGGGGCGGCGATGCGAGGGCGCTGGCGTTTGTCGACGGCTATTCGACCACCGCGCTGGTGGGGCGCATCCGGGGCTGAACATTTGACGTTTGCGTTCAACCGCGCTGGCGTCGCCGCGCGATGCCCTGCGCCGCAGCCGCGCACAGCACGCCCGCGAGAAGCCCGGTGGCATGCGCCAGCGGCGCGACCGCGATGTCCCAGCCGCCGCCGTGCCGCAGCGGCGCGCCCCACGGTTGTTCCAGCAGCACCTTGGTGCAGGCGCCCAGCAGGATCGCAGCACCGATGACGCGCTGTGTACGCACGCCGCACATCACCAGGTACAGCGACGCCACCGCGACGCCGGCGTGCAACACCCCCGACAAGCCGCCGTAGTGCAGCAACTCCGGCTGGAGCAGCAACCCCCATTGCGTCAACGGCCAGGCCGCAGCCCAGGCCCACACCATCCGA
The DNA here is from genome assembly GCA_031415135.1 of Methylibium sp. Classification (GTDB taxonomy): domain Bacteria; phylum Pseudomonadota; class Gammaproteobacteria; order Burkholderiales; family Burkholderiaceae_C; genus LGRD01. The sequence goes on along the minus strand of JANORB010000141.1, from coordinate 8,154 downwards.
GCCGGCACCTGGGCCACGGCACCCAGCGCCGCCACCAGCACCGCACCAGCGAGGTTGGCGCCCAGGTGCAGCGCGCTGTAGTGCACCGCCACCGCGGTGAAGGCGCGCCAGGGTTGCGCCAGTGCCAGCGCCGGTTGCCAGTCCAGCGTGGTGCGCGCCAGCGGCCAGGGCAGCAACGCGCCCAGGCCCAGCAGCGCCGCCAAGCCCACCCAGGCCAGCGGGGCGCGCCTCATGCGCGGCTCACCAAACCGTCAACCGAACACCGCGCGCAACAACGCCAGCACCGCATCGCGTTGAGCGGCCAACACATCGGGCTCGACTTGCGTGGGCTGCTCGTCCAGCCGGGCGCGGTGCTGGGCGCGGCGCAGTTCGCGGTAGGCGTCGGCCGCGCCGTGGCCCACGCCGGCCGGCAGCAAGCCGCAGGCCTCGGCCCGCTCCAGCAGCGCGATGTTGCCGGCGTTGTCGCGCAGCCCGGGGTGGGCGGCGCTGTGGGTCAACACCAGGGTCTGCACGGCAAACTCCACGTCCATCATGCCGCCGGGGCTGTGCTTGATGTCGAATCGCCCACCCTTCACAGGGTGCGCCTGGCGCACCTTGTCGCGCATCGCGAGCACCTCGCCGCGCAAGGCCGCGGCATCGCGCGGCGCGCACAGCACCTGGCGGCGCACGGCTTCGAAAGGAGCCTGCAAAGCGGCCCAGCCGGCGCACCAGCGTGCCCGCGTCAAGGCCTGGTGCTCCCAGGTCCACGCGGTGTTGCTGCCGCGGCCGGTCTGGTACTTCTCGAACGACGCCAGCGACGTGACCAGCATGCCCGAATTGCCATTCGGCCGCAGCGCGGTGTCGATGTCGAACAGCTCTCCGGCGGCGGTGCGCAGGGTCAGCCAGCCGATCACTTTGCGCACGAAGGCGGCGTAGGTTTCGGCCGCGCCGTCGTCGGCGTCGTCATACAGAAACACCACGTCCAGGTCGCCGCCGTAACCCAGCTCCTTGCCACCGAGCTTGCCGTAGGCCAGCACGGCAAAGCGCGGCTCGGCCACATGCGCGCCCTTGAAGTGGCGCCAGGCCCAGTGCAGCGCCCGGTCCAGCGTGGCGTCGGCCAGCGCCGACAAGTCATCGGCCACCTGTTCGACGCTGATGTGCCCTTCGACATCGCGCACCAGCGTGCGGAACACCTCGGCATGGTGAGCCCGGCGCAGGGTGTCGAGCAGCGACTCCTCGTCGGCCTGGCCGGAGCGCTGCCAGGCGAGGTGCCGGTCTTCGAGTTCGCGTTGGAACGCCGTGGCATCGAAGCGGCTGTGCAGCAACCGTTCGTCGGCCAGTTCGTCGATGACACCGGGGTGCAGCATCAGGTAGCGCATCGGCCAGCGGGCCAGGCCCAGCAGGCGCAGCAGGCGGTTTTGCACCTCGGGGCGTTCCACCAGCAAGGCCAGGTAGCTTTCGCGCCGCAGCAGCGGCTCGAGCCAGTCGATGAAATGGGTCGCGGCATCCAGGCTGCAGCGGCCCTCGGCCGCCGCCCGCGCCGCCCGCGCCACCAGCCGGGCCAGCCGCAGCTTGCTGTCGTCGCGCAGCATCGCGATCCGTGGTTGGGCACACAGCGAACGCACCCGCACCGCCAACGCGGCCGGCAGGGCGTCGATGAAGGCGTCGCTGTCCACCGGCATCGGCTCGGTGCCGCACTGGCGGCAGCCGCCGGCGGCTTCGACGCTCGGGGCCGGCGCGCGGCCATCGTGCAGCAAGGCATCGAACTCGGTCGCCACGAACTCGCGAATCTCGCCCAGCCGGGCCAGCAACGCGCAGGCCCGGTCCGCGCCGCCCAGGCCCAGGCTGCGGGCGATCCAGTTCAGGTCGGCATCGACCGTGGGCAACAGGTGGGTCTGCTGGTCGTCAAGGTATTGGATGCGGTGCTCGACGCGGCGCAAGAACGTGTAGGCCTCGGCCAGCCGCCGGCTGTTGGCCGGCCGCATCAGGCCTGCCGCGGACAGCTTGTCCAGGGCCTTCAACGTGGAGCGGGTGCGCATCTCGGGGAACTGGCCGCCGCGCACCACCAACAGCAACTGCACGATGAACTCGATCTCGCGGATCCCGCCGCGCGACAGCTTCACGTCGTTGGCGCGCTCGGGCCGGCCGGCGGCGCGGCGCTGGGCTTCGTCGCGCACCTTGCGGTGCAACTGGCGCAAGCCCTCGAACACGCCGTAGTCCAGGTAGCGCCGGTACACAAAGGCCGTGACCACGCTGCGCAGCGCCATCGCGCGGCGCTCCTTCACGCTCGCCAGCGGCGCGACCACACGGCTCTTGAGCCAGGCAAAACGCTCCCACTCGCGGCCTTGCACCTGCAGGTACTCCTCCAGCATGGCCAGGCTCACCACCGGCGGGCCGGAGTTGCCGTTCGGGCGCAGCGCCAGGTCGACGCGGAACACGAAGCCGTCCTCGGTCACCTCGCCGATCAGCGCGTACAGGCTGCGCGCCACCTGCGAAAAATACTCGTGCGCGCTGACGGCTTGCGGCCCGTCGGTCTGGCCGCCCTCTTCGTACACATAGATCAGGTCGATGTCCGACGACACGTTCAACTCGCGCGCGCCCAGCTTGCCCATGCCGACGATCCAGAAATCGATGGCCGAGCCGGCCTCGTTGCGCGGCGTGCCGAAGCGCGCGTCCTGTTCGGTGCGCGCCTGGGCCAGCGCGCAGTCGAGCGTGGCCTCGGCCAGATCGGTCATGGCCGCGGTGATGTCCGGCATCGCCGCGGCGTGCTCGATGTCCAGCACCGCCAGGCGTTCCAGCACCAACTGGCGCGTCACGCGCAGGGCGCGTGTCAGCGTCTGGCCCTCATGACGCAGGCCGGCGATCAGCGTCGTGATGCCGTGGCGGTCCGGCAGACCGGGGGGCAAGCGGTGCAGCAAGTCGGCGTAGCGGCGCCGCACGCGCTGGACAAAACGGCTGTGTTCGGCCAGCGCCGGCGGCGCCTGGAGGGCTGCGGAATCGGTGGCCGAAGGATGCTGGGAGGCCATGTCGCTGTGCATTGGCCTGTGCTAGATTGAATCCATCGCCGCAGTCTGCCCCAGGGCGGGTTGGTGTGCACCGGATGAAGCATTCACGGCGCGCAAAATGCTTGCAAGCCGCCCCCGTTGCCGGCGCTCCGATGCCTTCATGTCCCTGATCCCGCCCATCAAAGCCCGCCCTCCGCAGCCCCCGCTGTCGCTGCGTCGCTGGCCGCTGCGTCGCTGGGCGTTGCGCTTGCTGCTGTGGCCCATGCTGCTGGTGGGGGTGCTGTTGGTCATTGCCTGGCTGGCACTGCACTGGGCGATTCTGCCCCACATCGAACAATGGCGCCCCCAGATCGAAGCGCGCGCCAGCGCCGTGCTGGGCGTGCCCGTGAACATTGGCCGCATCGAGGTGCGGTCCAGCGGCTGGGTGCCGGCGATCGAGTTGCACGACGTGGTGCTGCTCGACGCCCAACGGCGCCCAGCGCTGAGCTTGCCGCGGGTGGCCACGGCCTTGTCGCCGCGCTCGCTGCTGGCGCTGGCGCCGCGCTTCGAGCAACTGCTGGTCGAGGGCGCGCGGCTCGAAGTGCGGCGCGCCGCCGATGGCCGCATCTTTGTCGCCGGCCTGGACCTCAGCGGTCCGGCGGGCGACGACGCCGCAGCCACCGACTGGCTGGTCAAGCAACATGAAATCGTGATCCGCGGCGGCTCGATTCGCTGGACCGACGAACGCCGCCAGGCCCCGGCGCTGGAGCTGGCGGATGTGCAACTGGTCATGCGCAATGGCCTGCGCACGCACGAGATACGCCTGGACGCCACCCCGCCGGCCGATTGGGGCGACCGTTTCACGCTGCGCGGCCGTTTCACCGGCGCGCTGCTGGCGCGGGCGGGTGACTGGAAACGCTGGAGCGGCAGCGTCTACACCGAGCTGCCCCGGGCGGATCTGCGCGAACTGCGCCGCCACGTGGCGCTGCCCTTCGAGCTGACCGAAGGCATGGGCGCGCTGCGCGGCTGGCTGGACGTGCGCGATGGCCTGCCGCGCGGCGCCACGGTCGACCTGGCGCTGAGCGCGGTGTCGCTGCGCCTGGCCCCCAACGTGGCGCCGCTCGCGCTTGAGCAGCTGGAAGGGCGGGTCACCGGCGAGCGCACCGAGCAGGGCCTGACGCTGGCGCTGCAAGGCTTCGGGTTCCTCGCCGGCGACGGCCTGCGCTGGCGCAGCGGCGACTTGAGCCTGGCGCTGCGCCAGCGCCCCGGCGAGCCCTCCACCGGCGGCAACTTCAGCGCACAACGCCTGGACCTGGGCCTGATGGCGGGGGTGGCGGCCAGTCTGCCGCTCGGCGACGCGCTGCGCCGGCTGCTGGCCGAGCTGAAACCGCAAGGCGCACTGAGCGACGTGGCCTTGCAGTGGGACGGCCCTCTCGATGCACCGCTGCGCTACCAGATCAAGGGCGCGCTCGGCGGCTTGTCACTGGCCGCGCGCGCGGCTGCCAGGCCCGATGCCGTGGGCCGCCCGGGCCTGCGCAACGCCAGCGTGACGCTCAGCGCGAATCAGGACGGTGGCACGGCCCAGCTGAACCTGATCGGCGGCGCGGTCGAGCTGCCGGGGGTGTTCGAAGACGCGCTGCTGCCGCTCGACCGGCTGACCGCCCAGCTGCAGTGGAAGGTCGACGCGGCCAACATCTCGGTCCAGGTCAAGGACGCGCGTTTTGCCAACCGCGACGCGCAGGGGGAATTCAGCGCCCGCTGGAGCACCGGCCCCGGCACAAGCACCGGCACAAGCACCGGCACAGGCACAGGCACAGGCACAGGCACAGGCACAGGCACAGGCACCGGCACCGGCACCGGCCCAGCGCGAGGCGGGCGTTTTCCGGGCCAGATCGAGCTCAACGGCAAGCTCACCAAGGCCGTGGCCACGCGCGCCGCGCGCTACCTGCCGCTGGCCATTCCCGAGGCGAGCCGGCGCTACGTGGAACGGGCGGTCAAGGGAGGAACGCTCGCCTCGGTCGGTTTCCGCGTCAAGGGCGATCTGGCCGATTTTCCGTTTCGCAGCGCGGCCAGCAAGGGCGAGTTGCGCATCAATGCGCAGGCCGAGGACGTGGTTTTTGCGTACGTGCCCGGTTCACCGGCCGCGCCGGGGCTGGCTGCGGTCGAGTCCGCGTGGCCGGCACTGACCCGCGTCAGCGGCGACCTGGTGCTGGACCGCGCTGCGCTTGACATTCGCAATGCCCGGGCCGAACTCGGCGGCCTCCAATGGAGCCAGGTGCGGGGCAGCATCCCGAACCTGGCCGACAACCCGGTGCTGGCCTTGGAGGGCCACGCCCAAGGGCCGCTGCCGGAAATGCTGCGCCTGGTCAATACCACGCCGATCGGCGGCTGGATCGGCAAAGCGCTGGCGCGCAGCAGCGCCACCGGCGCGGCCGAGTTGCAATTGAGCCTGGCCGTTCCGCTGCGCGACGTCGAGGCCAGCGCGGTCAAGGGCCAACTGGTGCTGGCCGGCAGCGACGTGCACATCACCCCCGACAGCCCCTTGCTCGCGGCGGCGCACGGGCAGGTGAATTTCGACCGCAACGGGTTTGCCGTGGTCGGCGCCAGCGCGCGCGCCTATGGCGGCGAGATCGGCTTCGAAGGCGGCACCCAGGGCGACGGCGGGATTCGGTTCACCGGCCACGGCATCGCCACGGCAGAAGCGCTGCGGCGCGCGCCCGAACTCGGCCTGTTGACGCGTGTGGCCGGCTCGCTCAAGGGCCAGGCGGCGTACCGCATGGAGTTGGGCTTCGTCAAGGGCCACCCGGAGATCACGCTCACCAGCAACCTGGTCGGCATCGCCTCGGAGTTGCCGGCGCCGCTGGGCAAAGCGGCCGAAACGCCCATGTCGCTGCGCTACCAGACCAGCCTGGCCAAGGACTCGCTGGTGGCCGGGCAATCACAGCGCGACACCCTGCGCCTGGACCTGGGCAACGTGGTGCAGGCGCAGTACCAGCGCGACCTGTCGGGCGCCACGCCGCGTGTGCTGCGCGGCGGGGTGGGGCTGGGCGAGCCGGCGCCCGCACCGGCCACCGGCGTGAAAGTCGGCATCAACCTGCCGAGCCTGAATCTCGATCCCTGGCAAGGGGTCTACGACCAATGGTTCGACACCGATGCGGGCGCGGTCGAAGGCGGCTCGGCCGAGTCCGATGGCTACGGCCCGAACGCCGTGAGCGTGCGCGCACAGGACCTGACCGTGCTGTCGCGCCGGCTCAGCAAGGTGGTGGCCAACATCACGCTGGACAAGGGCCAGTGGCGCGCCAACCTCGAGGCCGACCAGCTCAACGGCTACGTCGAGTACCGCGCCCCGCAGCGTGGCGCGATCGCCGGCTCGGCGGGCGCGGGGCGTGTTTATGCGCGGCTGTCGAGGCTGTCGCTGCCCAAGACCGAAGTCGACAAGGTCGAATCGCTGCTCGACGAGCGGCCGGTGACCACGCCGACGCTGGACATCGTCATCAACGATTTCGAGTTGCGCGGCAAGCGCCTGGGCCGGCTCGAAATCGAGGCCACCAACCGCGCCTACACCGAAGGGCGGGACGTGCTGCGCGAATGGCGCCTGTCCAGGTTCAACCTGGTCACACCCGAAGCCCAGCTCAGCGCCACCGGCCAGTGGGCGCTGGGCTCGCCCGGCGTGGCGGGCCGCCGGGCCGTGATGGACTTCAAGCTCACGCTGGCCGACAGCGGCCAGTACCTGGAGCGGCTGGGCATGGGCCGGGTGGTGCGCGGTGGCAAGGGGCAGATCAGCGGCCAGCTCGCCTGGCAGGGCTCGCCGCTGACGCCGGACTACGCCAGCCTGTCGGGGCAGGCCCATGTGGAGGTCGAAGCCGGCCAGTTCCTGAAAGCCGACCCCGGCGCCGCGCGGCTGCTCGGCGTGCTGAGCCTGCAGTCGCTGCCGCGCCGCCTGGCGCTGGACTTCCGCGATGTGTTCGACGAGGGGTTTCCGTTCGACAGCGTCACCGGCGACCTGAACATCAGCCAGGGCGTGGCGCGCACCAACAACCTGCGCATGCGCGGTGTGCAGGCGGCCGTGCTGATGGAAGGGCAGGCCGACCTGGCGCGCGAAACCCAGGACCTGCGGGTTGTCGTGGTGCCCGAGATCAATGCCGGAACGGCGTCGCTGGCCTACGCCATCATCAATCCGGCCGTCGGCCTGGGCACCTTCCTGGCGCAGATGTTCTTGCGCCGCCCCTTCATCAGGGCCGGCACGCGCGAGTTCCATGTCACCGGGCCATGGGCCGACCCCAAGGTCGACCGGGTCGAGCGCGCGGCGGACGCTTTGGTGCCCGATGTCGATGCGCCGTCCCCCGCCGCGTCGGATGCCAAACCCGGCCAATGAGGAACCGCATGAAAATCGCCGCGCTGCAGATGGTGTCCACGCCCGACGTGCCAACCAACCTGGAGGCCGCGCGCCAGCTCGTCGCGCAAGCCGCCGGTGCCGGCGCGCAACTGGTGGTGCTGCCGGAATACTTCTGCCTGATGGGCGCCGGCGACGGCGACAAACTTGCCATCGCCGAGGCCCCCGGCGCCGGCCCGGTGCAGCAGATGCTGTCCGATGCCGCGCGGCGCCATGGCGTGTGGCTCATCGGTGGCACGCTGCCGGTGCGCAGCCCGGACCCGCAGCGGGTGCTCAACGCCAGCTGCGTCTACGCGCCCGACGGCGCGCTGGTGGCGCGCTACGACAAGATCCACCTGTTCAAGTACGACAACGGCCGCGAAAGCTACGACGAGGGGCGCGCCATCCGGGCCGGCGCGCAGCCGCTGAGCTTTCAGGCCGGCGAGGTGAGGGTCGGCTTGAGCGTGTGCTACGATCTGCGGTTCCCCGAGCTGTACCGTGCGCTGATGCAGCCGCCCTGCGATCTGCTGGCCGTGCCGTCGGCCTTCACCCACACCACGGGCAAGGCGCACTGGGAGCTGCTGCTGCGTGCGCGCGCGGTCGAGAACCAGTGTTACGTGGTCGCCGCCGCGCAAGGCGGGCAGCACCTGAACGGCCGGCGCACCTTCGGCCACAGCATGGTGGTCGACCCGTGGGGCCAGGTGGTGGCGGTGCTGGAGGAAGGCGAGGGCGTGGTGCTTGCCGACCTGGACGTCTTGCGCATCGCATCGGTTCGGGCCCAACTGCCGGCGCTGGAGCATCGGCGGATCGGGCTCTGAG